>REES01000093.1 GCA_007694935.1 Rhodospirillales bacterium | reverse complement strand
CGCGCGGCCTGCTCTACCATCACTATCGGCTGGACGGGGAGGGGCGGATCACCTTTGCCGACATCGTGCCGCCCACCGCCCAGAATCAGAAGCAGATGGAAGCCGATCTCCGCGCCGTGGTCGAGGCCAACCTGGGGGCGGACGATGCCACCCTGCAATGGCGCTGCGAGCAGGCGATCCGCAACTACGACCCTTGCATCTCCTGCGCCACCCACTTTCTGGACTTGCGGATGGACCGGGACAGCGGTTGAGAGTGCCGTCCGCTTTTGAATCCCGGACTGGCATCACCACCTCAAGTCGGTATGATCCGATCGCATCTGGACTTGATGGAGTGTGTGGCCGTGATACGCCCGAACCGTCGACGATACCGCCTTCTGGCGCCCGTGCTGGCCGCGGCGCTCAGCCTTGCCGTGCTCGGTGCGGAGGGGCGTGCCGACACCCCCTTCACCGACCAGGAAATCGCCGCCGCGGTGGAGAACCGGCTGTTCATCGACCCGTCGGTGCGGGCAACCGCCTTGATCGTGACCGCCGACGGGCCGGTGGTGACGCTGCGGGGCACCGTCGACAGCGTGCACGCCCAAGTCGCCGCGGTCGAGGTGGCGGAGACGGTGCGGGGGGTCCGCCAGGTGGTCGACGAGATGATCGTGGCGGCGACGCCCCGGGAGACCGCGGAGATCCAGGCCGACGTGGATGCGGCGCTGTCCACCGACCCGGTCACCAAGAATCTCGCCATCGATGCCACGGTGGAGGCCGCCACCGTCACCCTCGAGGGCGAGGTGCCGTCGTGGGGGCACCGGTGGATTGCCGCCGAGGTGCTGCGGGCAGTCAGCGGCGTGAACGGCATTGTCAACGACCTGACGGTGCAGCCGGCGGAACGCGATGACGAGGAGATTGCGGCGGATATCCGAAGCCGCCTGACCTGGGATGCCCTGGTGGATTCCGCCCTGATCGAGGTTGCGGTGCAGGACGGGCGGGTCAACCTTGGCGGCACCGTCGGCAGTGCGGCCGAACGCAGCCGGGCCGCCCGCATCGCCCATGTGCCGGGGGTGACGGCCGCGGTCGACGTGGACGGGCTGGTGGTGGCCTGGGATCGGCGCCCCGAGTTGCGGGAGCCGGCGCTGACCCAGCTGCGCGGCGACGAAGCCGACCGCTCGCTGGAGCGGATGCTGGGCGAGCGCCTGCGTGCGCAGCCCCGGACCGAACCTTTCGACATCCGGGTGACGGCGCGCGACGGCAGCGTCACCCTCGGCGGCACCGTCGACAACTATCTCGCCCGCCAGGCCGCCATCGCGGTCGCCGAGGAGACTGCCAATGTCAGCACGGTGGTCAACGAGATCGCCGTCGTCTCCGGGGTCGAGCGCTCCGACCTCGACGTCTCCCGGGCGATCCGCGAGGTGTACGAACGGGAAGCGGATATCGGCCCCCATGACGTCACCGTATCGGTGTTCCGCGGCACGGTGATCCTGGCCGGGGTGGTGGACAACCCCTACCTGATGCGCCGCGCCGAGGAAGCGGCGGGGGCGGTGAGCGGCGTGGTCAGGATCGACAACGACCTGATGATCGTGCCGACCGGCCGGCGCGCCCGCACCGGGTGGCAGATCGCCTCCGATATCGAGACGGCGATCCGCTGGGACCCGTACCTGGACGCCGACGCCATCGCGGTCAAGCTCGCGGAGGGCAACGTCGCCACCGTCACCGGCAGCGTTCCCCGCGACCGCGACCGACGCATCGTCGAGCGCCTGGCCCTCAACGCCGGGGTGGAGCGGGTGGTCAACGAGCTGGTGGTCGAAGTGGAAGGCGGGGCCGCCGACTGACCTGTCGGGCGCCGGCGCGAAGGACCCTCACCCTCCCATCCGGCCTCCGGCCGGCCGGGCTTCTCCCGCTCGCGCTTAAGCGGGAGAGGGGCAGACGCAACAAGGCCCTCTCTCCCCCCGGCGGGGGAGAGGGTGGATTGCGCCAGCGATCCGGGTGAGGATCCGGGTGAGGGGCCGTCGGAGGATGCGAGGCTGCTTGTGAACTATGCGGTCGTCAGCGGCGCACACCGCTGCCGTCAAGTCGGCGGCGCCTTCAGGAAAGCGCGAATGGTCTCGATCACACCTTCGGTGTTGACGAGCACTTCGTTGTTCCAGAAGCGCAACACCGTGAACCCGTGCCGGTGCAGCGCCGCTGTGCGCCGGGCGTCGGCAGCGCCGCCGTGCTGACCGCCGTCGACCTCCACCACCAACCTCGCCTCCACGCAGGCGAAGTCGGCGACGAAGCCAGCGATGGGATGCTGGCGGCGGAACTTGTGGCCGTCCAGACCACGGTTGCGCAAATGCCGCCACAGCCTCCGTTCTGCATCGGTACCGTCCCGGCGCAGACGACGCGCCAGGGGGACCGAGTCGGATGGCGGCGATAGCTTCCGCATGTGCTCAAGCGTAGGGGTTGCCAGCCTGCTTGATCCAGGGGGTTCTGTGCGGAGGGACGCAACAAGTCCCTCTCCCCCGGCGGGGGAGAGGGTGGATCGCGCCAGCGATCCGGGTGAGGGGCCGCGAACAGATTCCCTATGGGCAAGACTCCACCCTTTCCCAACAACCCTCACCCTCCCATCCGGCCTCCGGCCGGCCGGGCCCCTCCCTCTCCCGCTTAAGCGGGAGAGGGGCTGTGGGGGTCAGGCGGCGCGGATGCCGGTGAGGAAGGTCTCCACCTTGCCGTTGAGGGTTTCCGCCTGACGCGACAGGTCGGCGGAGGCGCCCAGGACCTGCTGCGCGGCACTCCCGGTCTCGGTCGCGGCCTGGTTGACCGCGCTGATGGTGGCCGACACCTCGCCGGTGCCGGCGGCCGCCTGCTGCACGTTGCGGGCGATCTCGGCGGTGGCTGCGCCCTGTTCCTCCATGGCGGCGGCGATGCTGGTGGCGATCTCGTTGATCTGGGCGATGATGCCGCCGATGCCGTTGATGGCGGTGGCGGCGTCGGTGCTGACACTCTGGATGGCACCGATCTGCGCCGCGATCTCCTCGGTGGCCTTGCCGGTCTGGGTCGCCAGGTTCTTCACCTCGGAGGCCACCACCGCGAAACCCTTGCCGGCCTCCCCGGCGCGCGCGGCCTCGATGGTGGCGTTGAGGGCGAGCAGGTTGGTCTGGGCGGCGATGTCCTGGATCAGCTCCACCACCGCGCCGATCTTCTGCGCTGCGTCCACCAGCCCGGCCACGGTGGTGTTGGTGCGCTCGGCCTCCTGGGCCGCGGTGGCCGCGATCTCCTGGGAGCGGGAGACCTGATGGCTGATCTCCCGGATCGAGGCGGCGAGCTGCTCGGCGGCCGAGGCCACCGTCTGCACGTTGCTGGACGCCTGCTCCGACGCGGCGGCGACGCTGGTGGCCTTGCCGCTGGAGTCCTCGGCGAGCTGGCTCATGGTGTGGGCGGTGGCGTCGAGTTCGCTGGCCGCCGCCGCCAGAGTCTTGAGAATGCCGGAGACATCGGCATCGAAGCCGGAGACCAGCGCCGCCATGGATTCTGCCCGCTTCGCCTTGGCCGCCGCCGCCGCCTTCTCCGCCTCGGCCAGCCGGTCGGCCTCGATCCGGTTGTCCTTGAACACCTGAACCGCCCCGGCCATCGCTCCGATCTCGTCCTTGCGGCCGACGCCGGGGATAACCACCCCGGTATCGCCGCCGGCCAGCCGCTGCATCGCCCCGGTCATGGCAACGATCGGGCGGGCAAGACTGCCGCCGATCCACCAGGCGGACACGGCCCCCAGTATCACGCCGGCCACGGTAACGATCAGCGCCACGACCTGTGTGGTCTTGGCCGCGGCCAGTGCCGCGTTGCGCGACTCCACCTGCTCGGCCTGGGCCGCGGCCTGGACGCGATCGATCAGGCTGTCCATGGCGGCGCCCGCGACCTCCAGCTGATCGGCGCGAACTTGGTTGCGCTGGGTAATCACCTGAACCAGCTGCTGGAAGTACTGGTTGAATTGTTCGAGATGAGCTTGCGACTCGGTCACGAAGGCGCGGCGGCCCGGGTGGTTCACGTCGCGGGCCAGGGTCGCCAGCGTCGCACCGGTGTTTGCGGCATAGGAGCGCGCTGCCTCGGCATCGCCTGGATTGTTGGTGTCAAGATAGCGCAGCACCGCCATCCTCGCGTGCAAGGCCTCCTGCTGGGCTTGCGCTGCCCGCGCGGCGGTGGCGAAGTCGGCGACGTTGAAAGCGGCTCGATTGAACTGCTCGAGCTGGCGGATCAACGCCTCTCCCGTCGGCAGGATGTCCTCATTGAGGAGCGATTGCCGGCGCGCCATCAGGTCTGCGACCTGGTCCAGCGCTGCCTTGTGGGCGCGCTCCGCTTGCGCCACCTGACCGATCAGGTCTCGCTGCGCGGCATTGTCGAGACTGCCCAGGACCGCGTCGATTCTGGCGGAGAGGGCTTCGGCGGCGGTGCGGGCCGTTTCCAGTTCCGCCGCCTGCCCACCGATGATGAAGCGATTGGCGGCAAACTGTAACCGGGCGACATCGCTTTCCAGCTCTCCGACCTCCAGCACCTGATCGGAACGGGCGGCGAAATGATCGAAGGTTCCGGTCAAGGATCGAACCTCGATCAGGAGGTAGCCGGCGATGCCGATCAGCAGCACCAGCACGACCGCGAAGCCACCGAGGATCCGGTTCCGGATTCTGAGCTGAGCGAGGACGCGAAGCATGGGCTTGCCTTTCCATCGGAATGGGCCGGGCAGCCGCCGACCCATGACGCGCCGGCCGCGGAAGCATCGGCGGCACGCGCTGGTTGCTTCGCAAGGGTTATGACCGCGGCGACTGAAGGTATGGTTAAGGCCGACGGCTGCCAGGGGTGTTCGGCCGTGGCCAGGGGTTGACGGGGACCGGCGGACACCCTCCGCGGCGGCGGAGGGCAGATGGGCCGCGTCTCAGGTCACCAGGATGGCGCGGAAGTCGTTGACGTTGGTGCGGGTGGGGCCGGTGATGACCAGGTCGCCGAGCGCCTCGAAGAAGCCGTAGGCGTCGTTGTTTTCCAGGAACGTTCGCGGGTTGAGGCCGCGGGCCCTGGCGCGGGCCAGGGTGTCCGGGCCGATCAGGGCGCCGGCATTGGCCTCGGTGCCGTCGGTCCCGTCGGTATCGCAGGCGAGGGCGAAGGTGCCCGGATGGCCGTCCAGGGCAATGGCGAGGGCGAGCAGAAACTCGGTATTGGGGCCGCCGCGGCCGTCCCCGCGTACGGTGACGGTGGTCTCGCCCCCCGACAGCAGCAGGCGCGGCGGTGCCCCCGGCGTGCGGGAGGCAGCGACCTCCCGCACCAGGCTGGCTTGCGTCGCCGCCACGTCGTGGGATTCGCCCTCGATGGCATCGCCCAGGATCACGGGCGCCAGATAGGCCGCCCGCGCTGCCCGGGCGGCGGCTTCCAGGGCTTGGCGCGGTGTCGCTACCAGCACCGCTGTCGAGCGCTCGAAGCACGGGTGGTCCTGCTTCGGTGTTTCATTGGCCGGGTTGTCCAGATGGGCAGCGACCGCCGGCGAGACGGCGATGCGGAACCGGGCGATGATGCTCCGGGCCTCGTCGAGGGTGGTGGGATCCGGCACCGTGGGCCCGGAGCCGATCACCGTCGGCCGGTCCCCGGTCACGTCCGAGATCAGCAGAGCGTGGATGCGGGCGGGTCCGGCGGCGGCGGCAAGGCGGCCGCCCTTGACCGCCGAAAGGTGCTTGCGCACGGTGTTGATATCGTCGATCGGTGCACCGGAGCGCAGCAGGGCATTGCTGATCTGCCGCTTGTCGTCGAGGGTGATACCGGGGGCAGGCACGGTGAGCAGCGCCGACGCCCCGCCGGAGATCAGCACCAGCAGCAGATCCGGCTTCTCCGTGGTCCTCGCCAGGGCGACAATGCGTTCGGAGGCACGCTGGCCGGCCTGGTCCGGGATCGGGTGGCCGGCCTCCGCCACCTGGATGCGCTGGAGCGACTGCCCATAGCCGTAGCGGGTCACCACCAGGCCCGAGACATCGCCCGGGAAATGCTCGTCCACCGCCCTGGCCATGGCGGCCACCGCCTTGCCGGCGCCGACGACGACGGTCCGGCCCTGGGGCGGCGGCGGCAGGAAGCGCGGCACGCAGGCGGCGGGATCGGCCGCGGCCACCGCCGCATCGAACATGCGCCGGAGCAGGACCTCCGGCTGATCGCTCATGCCTGCCATGCGTTCCACACTATGCTTCAATCCGTTCCCCGGCAACAGCTTGCTTTGGCTGAAGATATTCTTCAGCTACGGTCGGTGCAGGCGGGTGGATATGCCGCGAGATCAGCAGGAAAGGACGGTGGCAATGGACGGTGGGATGATTGAAGCAACTAGGCGCCTCGAGGTGCTGTCACGGACGCCGGAGGGGCGGGCCCACCCGACGCCGCTGCTGTTCGTTCACGGCGCCTTTTCCACCGCGGGGATCTGGGCGCCGTTCTTCCTGCCGTACTTTGCCCGCCATGGGTTTGCCGCCCATGCGGTGAGCCTGCGCGGCCACGGCGGCAGCGACGGCCGGCGGGACTTGGCCAAGGCGCGCCTCAAGGATTACGTCGATGATGTGGCCCAGGTGGCGGCCGGACTGCCGGCACCGCCGGTGGTGATCGGCACCTCGCTTGGCGGCATCGTGGTGCAGAGCTATCTGCACCGTCACTCGGCTCCAGCGGCGGTGCTGCTGGCCTCGGGCCCGCCCCACGGCATGATCCCCAGCAGCCTCAGGATGATGCTCCACAACCCGCAACTGGTGTGGGACATGAGCATGATGCAGTGGGTCGGGCCGGAGACGGCGACGGTGGAAAGCGCCCGGCGGGCCCTGTTCCGCCAGGATACGCCGGACGACGACATCCGGCGCTTCCTGCCGGATGCCGGGCCGGAATCGCCGCTGGCCATGCTGGACGTGATGGGCCTGGACCTGCCGCCGTCGCGCCGGCTGCTGGACGTGCCGGTGCTGGTGCTGGGCGGCGAGGCCGACGCCTTCATTACGCCGGAGGCGGTGGAAGCAACCGCTTCCACCTACGGCACACGTGCCGAGATCTTCCCTGGCATGCCTCACGCCATGATGCTCGACCGGGACTGGGAACGGGTGGCAGGCCGCATCCGGGAGTGGCTGGAGGCAACGCTGCCCAGCTGACCCGCCCGCTCATTCGTCCGGGAAGGCGACGGTCAGGCGGGACGCCTCCAGGCGCTGATCGGACCAGCGCATCGGTGGTGTCGGCGCCTCGCCCGGCCGCACGTCGGTGCCCAGCAGCGGCTGGTCCAGCTCCACCTGCACGCCGGCGCCCTCTACATGGACGACGCCCCCCTCCAGCAAGGCGACCTCCATCCGGCCCGGTCCCTGCCGGCCCCAGAACGTGGTGCCGCGAACCCCGAAGGAGCCGATCGGCGTGTTGATCGTCATCGGCGCGGACGTATCGTCATCCAGCAGGCCGGTGACGCCGAGAAACACCCCTTGCAGCAGGTCCAGCACCACGCCGCGCGACGCCGGCTCGTAGCCGGCCAGGGTGAAGGTGCTGTGATCGCCGAGGGTGATCACCGCACCGTCGATGAGGCGGAGGCGCAGCCGGGTGTCGCGGTCGGTGGTGATCTGCTCCCCGACAAGAACCTCGGAACCGGTGTTGAGGGCCCGCGCCTGACCTTCCGGCGACAGGGCCATCGCCGCGCCGTGCAGGCGGACGACGGTACCGGCAACGTCCTGGGCGAGCGCCCCCGGTGCCGGGAGGGACAGCAGCAGCAGAACCAGCAGCGGTATCCCGATCCGGGGCCTTAACCAGCGATCGTGGATCATGATCTCCCCCATGGCAGCGGGCGGCGGTCAGACCGCCCGGGAATGGCGGGCCTGGCCCGAGGCCAGGTAGGCATCAAACGCGGCGGCGACGAGGCGGACGAACGGCCGCCCGGCCTCGGTGACGGCGATGCGGTTGCCGTCCACCGTCACCAGTCCGTCGGCCTGAAGCGGCCCGAGGCGATCCCATGCCTGGTCGAGCGCGTCGGCGGCGAAGCCGTGGGTGCCGCAGGCTTCCGCCACATCGACGTCGAGAGTGCACATCAGGCGTTCAATCACGTGTCCGCGAAGCCGGTCCTCGGGGCCGAGGGCGATGCCGCGGGCAACCGCCAAGCGGCCGGCAGTCACCCTGCCGGCGTAGTCGCGGAGCGGTGCGACGTTCTGGACATACCCTTCGGGCAGGCTGCCGATGGCCGAGGCGCCGAGGCCGAGCAGCACCGGCGCATCGTCGCTGGTATAGCCCTGGAAATTGCGGCGGAGCCGGCCGGCATCGGCGGCGCGGGCGAGAGCGTCATCCGGTCGGGCGAAGTGGTCAAGGCCGACGGCACGGTAGCCGAGGGCATCCAGGCGACCGGCCGCGCCGGCGAATTGGGCCAGGCGCTCCGGCCCCGCCGGCAGCGCCGTCTCGTCGATCAGGCGCTGGTGCGACTTCATCCAGGGCACGTGCGCATAGCCGAACAGCGCAAGCCGGGCCGGGGCCAGGCGATGGGCGGTCTCCACCATTGCAACCACCCGCTCCACGGTCTGATGCGGCAGGCCGTACATCAGGTCGAGATTGATGTCGGCAATGCCATGGGTGCGGAGCCAGGCGCACACCCGCTCGACCACCTCGAACGGCTGGTGGCGGTTGATCGCCGACTGGACCTCGGGATCGAAGTCCTGGACACCGATGCTGACCCGGGTGACCCCGGCTTCGGCCAGGGCCCGGACGTAGGCTTCCGTGGTGTCCCGCGGGTCCAGCTCCACCGCCAGTTCGGCATCGGCCGCGATGTGGAAGCGCCGGCGCAGGTGGCCGATCAGCTTGAGCCAGTCGTCGGGGCGGAGCAGGGTAGGGCTGCCGCCGCCCCAGTGCAGGTGGCGGGCGGTGAACCGCCCGGGCAGGGCGGCGGAGACCAGGTCGATCTCCGTTGCGAGCACGTCCAGGTAGGCGCGGACCGGCTCATAGCGCTGCACCACCTTGGTGTAGCAGCCGCAGAACCAGCACATCGAATCACAGAACGGGATGTGGAAGTAGAGGGAGAGCGGCGATGTCGGGTCGATGCCGGCGAGCCAGCCGCGGTAGGTGGCGGCATCGACCGCGGGGCTGAAATGGGGCGCCGTGGGGTAGCTGGTGTAGCGGGGAACGTTCAGGTCATACTTCTCGGCGAGGCGAATGGCATCATTCATCGGTTCAACGGCCTTGTGCGACGGGGCGAGGCGCTCACGGGCTCAAGCCGAAGCGCCTTCGCGATAGGCGATGACTTCCTGGCGCTGCTGGCCGAGCCCTTCCACGCCCAGCTCCATCACATCTCCAGGCTTCAGGAACTCGGGCGGCTTGCACCCCAGGCCGACGCCGGCCGGTGTGCCGGTGGCGATCACGTCCCCCGGCATCAGGGTCATGAACTGACTGATGTGGGCAATCAGGAAGGCCACGGGAAAGATCATGTCGGCGGTGCTGGCACTCTGCCGGCGGCGGCCGTTGAGGTTCAGCCACAAGGCCAGGTTCTGGGGATCCGGCACCTCGTCCGGGGTGACCAGCCAGGGGCCGAGGGGGGCGAAGGTGTCGGCACTCTTGCCCTTGACGAACTGGCCGCCGCGTTCCCGCTGGAACGACCGTTCCGAGACGTCGTTGATCACGCAATAGCCGGCGACGTGATCGAGCGCCCGGTCTTCCTCCACGTAGCGGCTGACCCGCCCGATCACCACGGCGAGTTCCACCTCCCAGTCGGCCTGGGCGGCGCCGCGAGGGATCATTACCGCATCGCTGGGGCCGTTCAACGCGGTGATCGCCTTGGAGAAGATCAGCGGCTCAGCCCGCGGCTCAGCCCCGGTCTCTTCGGCATGGCTGCGGTAGTTGAGCCCGACGCCGAGAATTTTGCCGATACCATCCACCGGGGGGCCGAGGCGTGGCGAGCCGTCCACCTGTGGCAACGTGTTCGGGTCGAGCGCCGCCAGTTGGGCCAAGCGCTCCGGCGCCAGCACCTCACCGGCGAGATCCCTGACGTGATCGGATAGATCGCGCACGTGCCCGGCGACGTCCAGCATGCCGGGGCGTTCCTGGCCCTTGGGGCCGTACCGAAGAAACCTCATGATGTTGCAACCTGTCCCGTGGGGCCATTACCGAGCCGGCCACCATGGGCACAGAGTAGCGCGATGACCGAAGGGGTCAATGACCTGCCAGGTGATGCGGTCCCGAAACGGGGAGAGGTGAGGCACTCGCCGGCCGCAATGGGCGCCCACAATTTGGGCGTTTGGGCGAAGCCGCCTGGTTATTGGGCACACCCGGGGGGATCGGGTTCGCCCTGGACGGGGCCCGAATTGGGGTGCATCTTCTGTGGAGCCCTGAAACTGACCGATCCTTGAGGGATTCGAGGCCCGCCCGTCCAGCCCGAGGCGGATGGCACGGCAGTTGCTTGACCAAGTGAGAGGGAGAGTTCCGGCTTAGGAACCAGGTGGGATGACGCGTGACGGCTTTTTCGACGAAATGAACGGGGACGGCGGGGACATCCGCCGCGCCTACCAGACGTATTGCGAGTGGCTCCGCTCGGTGCCGCCGGAGCGGTTGGCGGAGAAGCATCAGCAGGCGGACATCCTGTTCCGGCGGCTCGGCATCACGTTTGCGGTGCACGGCGACGACGACGGCGTCGAGCGGCTGATCCCGTTCGACGTCATTCCACGGATCCTCGATCCGGACGAGTGGCGCACCGTCGCCACCGGCGTGAGCCAGCGGGTGCGGGCCATCAACGCCTTCCTCGACGACATCTATCATGAGCAGGAGATCCTGAAGGCCGGGAGAATTCCTGCAACTCTGGTGCTCAACAACCCGGCGTTCCGGCCGGAGGCTCTGGGCCTGGACGTGCCGCGGCGGGTGTACGTGCATGTCGCCGGCATCGACGTGGTGCGGGTGGGACCGGATGAGTTCTACGTGCTGGAGGACAACTGCCGGGTCCCCTCGGGCGTGTCATACATGCTGGAGAACCGGGAAACCATGATGCGGCTGTTTCCCGAGCTGTTCTCCCGGCACCGGGTGGCACCGGTCAACCACTATCCCGAGGTGCTGCTCCGCACGCTCCGCGCGGTGGCGCCGCCGGGTGTGAGCGACCCGACCATCGTGGTCCTCACCCCTGGTCACTTCAACAGTGCCTACTTCGAGCATGCCTTCCTCGCCCGGGAGATGGGCGTGGAACTGGTGGAAGGGCAGGACCTGTTCGTCGATGACAACACTGTGTTCATGCGTACCACCGAAGGGCCGCAGCGGGTGCATGTCATCTACCGCCGCATCGATGACGACTTCATCGATCCCTTGGCCTTCAATGCCAATTCGACGCTCGGCGTGTCCGGGCTGCTGTCGGTGGCGCGGAACGGCCGGGTCGCCCTGGCCAACGCCGTCGGCACCGGGATCGCCGATGACAAGGCGGTCTATGTCTACGTGCCGGAGATGATCAGCTATTACCTGGGCGAGAAGCCGATCCTCAACAACGTGCCGACCTATGCGCTGCGTAACCCGGATGACTGCGCCTATGTCCTCGATCACTTGGAGGAGCTGGTGGTGAAGGAGGTGGCGGGCGCCGGCGGCTATGGCATGCTGGTGGGCCCGTTCAGCACCGCCGATCAGCGAAGCGCCTTCCGCGCCAAGATCCTGGCCAACCCGGAAGGGTTCATCGCCCAGCCGACCCTCAAGCTGTCCACCTGCCCGACCCTGGTCGCCGGGGAGATGGTCTCCCGCCACGTCGACCTCCGGCCCTACGTGCTCACCGGGGAGACAACGACGGCGGTGCCGGGCGGCCTGACCCGGGTGGCACTGCGGGAGGGATCGCTGGTGGTCAATTCGTCTCAGGGCGGCGGGACCAAGGATACCTGGATACTCGAGGGCTGACGCGATGCTGGGACGCACCGCCAACAACATCTACTGGATGGCCCGCTATGTGGAGCGGGCCGAGAACATGGCCCGGCTGCTGGCCAGCACCTACCACATGTCGCTGCTGCCGGCATCCGACCGCAACGGCATCCGCCAGTGGGAAGCGCCCATCGACATCGTCGGCGGCCGGGAGGATTTCCTCGCCCGGCACGGCGAGGTGTCGTCCGGCAACGTGATCCACTTCGTCGCGCTCGATCCGGAGAACCCCAACAGCATCCGCAGCAACATCCGGCGGGCCCGGGAGAACGCCCGGGCGACCCGCCAGGACCTCACCTCCGAGGTCTGGGAATGCCTCAATCAGTCCTACATTGAGATTGAAAACCTGTCGTATCCGAAGGTTGTCGATCAGGGCTTCCCCGAGATCTTCGACTGGGTCAAGGAGCGTTCGCACCTGTTCCGGGGGGCGATCTACGGTACCATGCGGCGCGGTCAGTCGTTCACCTTCTGCCGGCTCGGCACGTTCATCGAGCGTGCCGACAACACCGCCCGCCTGCTCGCGGTGAAATGGACGCTGCTCACCCCCAACAGCACCAAGCCGATGGCGGCCGAGGACTACTACCGTTGGGGGTCGCTGCTGCGGGCGTTTGCCGCCTTCAAGGCCTATCGGGAGGTCTATTCCGGCATCATCGAGCCGCGCAAGGTGGCGGAGCTGCTGGTGCTGAGGGCAGACATGCCGCGCTCGCTGACCGCCTGTATCGGCGAGGTGGCGCGCATCCTGGTCAACCTGCGGCGGGACGCGCCCTGCACCCGGCTTGCCGAGCAGATCCACGCCCGGGTCCGCCACAGCCGGATCGACAGCATCCTGCGCTCTGATATTCGCCGTTACCTCAACGACTTCGTGGTTCGCAACAACGAGTTGCACGGCCGCATCGGTCACGAATTCATGATGGTGTGATGAAACTGACGATCGCTCACGAGACTCATTATCGGTTCCATGAGCCGGCCCGGCACAGCATCCAGTACCTGAGGCTGACGCCGCGCCCGGATCATGCCCAGCTGGTCCGTTCCTGGTCGGTGTCCACCCCGGGAAAGCTGAGGAGCTGGACCGACGGCTTCGGCAACCTCTCCCATGTCTCGGTCCAGGATGGCCTGCACGACGAGGTGCCGGTGGTGGTGCGGGGCGAGGTGGAGACCATGGATACCACCGGCGTTCTCCCGCCCCATGACGGCCTGCCGCCACTGATGTTCCTCAGGGAGACTCGCTACACCAAACTCGACGACAGTATTCGTGAGTTCGTCGCGCCGATTGTGGAACGGGTGGCGGACGAAGGCCAGGTTGCGACGCTGCACAACCTGATGTGGCTGATCCGGGACCACGTGGTTTACCAGTCGGGCTCGACCCACGTTCACGGTACGGCGGCCGAGGCTCTGGCACATGGCTACGGGGTGTGCCAGGACCATGCCCATCTGTTCATCGCCAGCTGTCGGGTGCTCGGACTTCCTGCCCGCTACGTCAGCGGCTATCTGTTTTCGGAAGGCGATGACGGCGCAAGCGTCGCCAGCCACGCCTGGGCCGAGGCCTACGTGGAAGATCTCGGCTGGGTGTCGTTCGACGCCTCCAACGGCGTCTGCGCCACCGATGCCTACGTGCGTCTGGCCGTGGCCATGGACTACGAAGGGGCGTGCCCGGTGCGCGGCATCCGCCGCGGCGGCGGGTTTGAAGAGATGACCGTGCGGGTGCAGGTTCTCAACGAATAGCGCCGGCCGATGGTTTGCGGGAAGGCCGCCTGGGACGGGCGCGCCATGAGGATGGGCCGATGACCTACTGCCTTGGCATCCGGGTGGCCGCGGGGCTGGTGTTCGCGGCGGACTCGCGGACGAACGCGGGCGTCGACAGCGTCTCGGTCTACCGCAAGGTGTTCGTTTTCGAGCAGCCGGGCGACCGGGTGGTCGTCGTGCTGACCGCCGGCAACCTGGCGATCACCCAGGAGGTGATCAGCATGCTGGATCGGGGCATCACCACCGACGACCCGAGCCGGAGCCTGTCCAAGGTCACCTCGATGTTCGATGCGGCGCAGGTGGTCGGCAATCTGGTGCGGGTGGTGTATGATCGCGACAGCGCCTACTTCAAGGCTCACGGCAGCGATTTCACGGCGTCGTTCATTGTCGGCGGCCAGATCCGGGGGGAGCCGCACCGGCTGTTCCTGGTGTATTCGGCCGGGAACTTCATCGAGAGCAGTGAGGACACCCCTTACTTTCAACTGGGCGAGACCAAGTACGGCAAGCCGATCCTGGAGCGCGTTCTGACGCCGGAGGTGGGGTTGGTGGAAACCGCCAAGTGCGCCCTGGTGTCCTTCGACTCGACCATCAAGGCCAATATCTCGGTAGCGCCGCCCATCGACCTGGTGATGTACCGGACCAATGCCTTTCGGGTGGCCACCCACCAGCGGGTGCGCGAGGACGATCCCTACTTCAACCAGCTCTGCCGCCACTGGGGCGAGGGGCTCCGGCGGGTGTTCGCCGACGCACCCGATCCGCCTTGGGCACTGGACCAGGGCGGCGATGCCGCCCGGGCCCTGCCGCTCGACCCGATTGCGGCGGCGGCGCCAGTCAAGTAGACGCCGCCGCCGGCCCGGATCAGGCGAACTCGGCGATGATCTGACCCGTGGACAGCGTGTCCCCGGGCTTGACGTGGAACTTGGCGATGGTCCCGGTGGTGCCGGCGCGAATGATGTTCTCCATCTTCATGGCCTCCACCACGGCGATCTCATCGCCCGGTCCGACCTTCTCTCCCTCTTCCCGGGCCATCGACTTCAGCATCCCGGGCATCGGCGACAGAAGGTACTTGGACATGTCCGGCGCCTTGCGTTCCGGCATGAGCTTGGCCAGTGCGGCCACCGACGGACGATAGACCACCACGTCCGTTTCCGCCCCCATGTGGTGCAGCCGGTAGCCGAGCCCATTGCGCTCCACCGTGAACCGCTGCGGCTTCGCGTTGACGGTGCAGCGCAGCACCGGGTCTCCCACCTGCCAGTCACTGTGCACCGACAGCAGGTGGCCGCTCACATCAATGTCGAACCCTTCCTCCGGGCCGCGTCCGGCCACCGGTGTCACCGACACAGGATAATGCGCCCCGTCGACGACGACCACCCAGTCATGGCCGATCTGGCGACGGTAGCCGGGCAGGGCGCCGGTGACGTGGGCCATGCGGTGGAGATAGCGGAGATGCATCAGGACGGCGGCGGCGATGACCGCCTCCACCTCACTGTCCTGCAGCGAGGCGGGCACGAAGCCGTCGGGGTATTCCTCCTCGATGAAGCTGGTGCTGATATCCCCGGCGAGGAACCTGGGGTTCGCCATCAACGTGGCCACAAACTCCACATTGTGGGTGACCCCCTTGATGTAGATCTCGTCCAGAGCCCGCCGGATCCGGGTGATGGCGCTGTCGCGATTGAGATCCCAGCTCGTCACCTTGGCGATCATCGGGTCGTAGTAGTGGGAGATTTCGCTGCCTTCGTAGACGCCGCTGTCCACTCGGAGTTGGTCAGTGTCCTCCGGCATGCGACAACGGACAAGGCGACCGATGGAAGGCATGAAGTTGCGGTTGGGATCTTCCGCATAAATTCGCGCTTCCACCGACCATCCGTTGAGACGCACATCGTCCTGCGTTCGATCCAGTTCCTCGCCGGCGGCAATCCGGATCATCCACTCGACGATGTCGATGTCGTTGATGTACTCGGTGACCGAGTGCTCAACCTGAAGACGGGTGTTCATCTCAAGGAAGTAGAAGCTGCGATCCTGGCCAACGATCAATTCGACCGTGCCCGCAGAACTGTAGCCCACTGATTTGGACAAAGCGACGGCGCTGCCGCCCATGGCTTGGCGCATTTCTTCGTCGACAAACGGTGACGGCGCCTCTTCGATCACTTTCTGGTGGCGGCGCTGGATCGAGCATTCGCGTTCGCCAAGGTGGATGACGTTGCCGTGGCGGTCGCCCAGCACCTGGATCTCGATGTGGCGGGGACGGATGATGAACTTCTCGATGAACACCCGGTCATCGCCGAAGGCGGACTGCGCTTCCGACCGGGCGAGGCGGAAGGCGTCGCGCAGGTCCGATTCGGTGCGGGCAATCCGGATGCCCTTGCCGCCGCCGCCGGCTGCCGCCTTGAGCATCACCGGAAGCCCGATCTCGAGGCCGATCGCCACGGCCTCGTCGGCGCTGGCGATCGGCTCCCAGTGGCCGGGGACGGTGGGCACGCCGGCCGCCTTGGCCGAGCGGTTGGCCATGATCTTGTCCCCCATCAAGGCCACCACCTCCGGGTCGGGGCCGATGAAGGTGATACCATGCTGGGCCAGAGTCTTTGCGAACTCGGCGTTCTCGGAGAGAAAGCCATAGCCGGGGTGGACGGCGTCGACGCCCAGTCGCTTGCAGGCGGCGATGATCTTGTCGGTGGCCAGGTAGCTCTCGCGCACCGGTGGCGGCCCGAGACGAACAGCTTCGTCGCAGGCCGAGACATGCCGGGCATACGCGTCGGCATCCGAGTACACGGCGACGGTGGGAATGCCGAGACGCTTGGCGGTGCGGGCGATGCGCAGGACGATCTCACCGCGATTGGCGATCAGGATTTTATTGAACATGGCGGATCACATCCGATCAAAGGGGTGGGTTGGCATGCTTGCGGTGAGGCGCCGCGACGTCCTTGTTGCGCAGCATCGTCAGTGCCTTGCAAAGCCGTCGGCGGGTACTCTGCGGCATGATCACGTCGTCGATGAAACCGCGCCGGGCGGCGCCGAAGGGATTGGCAAACGCGTCGCGATAGGCCGCGATACGCGCTTCCAACTCCGCTTCGGTCTGGATGTCGCCACGGTACAGGATCTCAACCGCGCCTTTGGCTCCCATCACGGCAACCTCGGCGCTGGGCCAAGCGTAGTTGATGTCGGCTCGCAGGTGTTTCGATCCCATGACGACATAAGCGCCGCCGTAGCCTTTTCGCGTGATCACGGTGACTTTGGGTACGGTGGCTTCGGCGTAGGCAAACAGCAGCTTGGCGCCGTGGCGGATGATGCCGGCATGCTCCTGGGCTACCCCGGGAAGGAAACCGGGCACGTCGAGGAAGGTGACGATGGGGATGTTGAACGCATCGCAGAAGCGGACGAACCGGGCCCCCTTGACGGATGCATCGATGTCCAGGCAGCCGGCCAGCACCATTGGCTGGTTGGCCACGATGCCGGTGGTGGCACCGTTGAAGTGGCCGAAGCCGACCACCAGGTTGGGCGCAAAATCGGGCTTGATCTCGAAGAACAGGCCCTCGTCGACGACCTTCAGGATGAGCTCCTTGATGTCGTAGGGCATGTTCGGATTGTCGGGCACCAGGGTGTTGAGCGACGGCTCCACCCTGTCGAGGCTGTCGGTGGTGGGGCGAAGTGGCGGCTCGGCGCGGTTGGACAGAGGCAAAAAGTTGATCAGACGGCGTACATAGAGGAGTGCCTCCACGTCGTTCTCGAACGCGAGATCGGCCACGCCGGACATGGTGGTGTGTACCTTCGCACCGCCCAGGTCCTGATGGCTGATTGTCTCGTGCGTCACCGTACGCAGCACGTCGGGACCGGTGACGAACATGTGCGCGGTGTCCTTCACCATGAAGATGAAGTCGGTGAGTGCGGGCGAGTACACCGCACCGCCGGCGCACGGGCCCAGGATGACCGATATCTGCGGGATCACGCCGGAGGCATCCACGTTGCGCTGAAAGACCTCGGCATAGCCGGCGAGGGACGCCACGCCCTCCTGGATACGGGCACCGCCGGAGTCGTTGATGCCCACCACCGGAGCCCCCACCTTCACGGCCTGATCCATAACCTTGCAGATTTTCTCGGCGTGCGCTTCCGAGAGGCTGCCGCCAAATACCGTGAAGTCCTGGCTGTAGACGAATACTGGCCGGCCATTCACCGTGCCGAAGCCGGTCACGACGCCGTCGCCCGGGATTTGCTCCTTGTCCATGCCGAAATCGTTGCATCGGTGCTCGACGAACATGTCCCATTCCTCGAAGGAATCGGGGTCGAACAGGACCTCGATGCGTTCGCGGGCGGTGAGCTTGCCGCGCTGGTGCTGGGCGTCGATCCGCTTCTGGCCGCCGCCCTGACGGGCCAGGGCTCGTTTTTGTTCGAGCTGTCCGATGATGTGACGCATGACGGGAGCATCCTTTCGTGTTCGCATGTGCAGCACAGTATGCGTGCAATTGCACTGGTTGTTTACAGGCAACAGTTCCTAAACCCCTGCGATCAGGTAGGGGTATGATCGCGAGACTGCAGACCCGGCCGGGGTGCGATCCGTTGCGTCCTGACCGTCAGGGACAGCAGCGCTCGGGGGCTGGGGCCGGTCCCGTCCGGGGCCCGGACCACCCCATGCGGGGTGAACCTTTTGAAACTTTTGCGCGTTTTCCTGGGGCGATGGCGCTTAATCGCGCTGGCCAGCCGGTGCCGGCTTTGCCATAATGTCGTAACAGCAGACGGGGGGCTGCTCTGAACAAGCGTGGGTTGTTGATCGGCGGTCAAGCTGGATCGGGCCACGCTGTAAGATCAATGGAACCGTCCAGACACACTGGGAGGACTCAATAGATGTCAGTTAGCATTCTCCGCACGGCGGCGATGGCCGCTGCCTGCGTGGCCCTGGTTGCCGGCGCCGCGTCGGCTCAGGACCGCACGGGGTGGCCGGCCTCGTTCACCGTCGGCACCGCCAGCCAAGGCGGCACCTACTTCATCTACGGTGCCGGCTTCGCCAACCTCGTCTCCGAGCAGTTGGGCATCAGCGGCGGCGGTGAAGTCACCGGCGGCCCGGTCCAGAACGCGACCCTGGTACAGACCGGGCAGCACCAGTTCGGCATGGTCACCATGGGCCCGGCCTACGAGGCCTGGGTCGGCGAAAGCCCGCTGATGCCGGGCGTCAGGCACGACAAGCTTCGCGCCATGTTCCCGATGTATCAGACGCCGTTCCACGCCATCGCGCTGCGCCGGTCCGGCATCACCACCCTCGACCAGCTCGCCGGCAAGACCTTCGGGGTCGGCCCCGCGGGCGGCACCCCCGGGACCTACTGGCCGCGCATCATGGATGCCATCGGCGTTCCGGTGACCGCGCGGTTCGGCGGCGCGGCCGATCTCGCGGGCCAGCTTCAGGACGGCCTGATCGATGGCTTCGGCTTCGCCGCCGGCGTGCCCATCGCGGCGTTCAGCCAGATCCTGGCGCAGGTGGACGGTGTGGTGTTCGGGCCGACGGCGGAACAGATGCCGGTCCTGCTGGAGAGGTTCCCGTCACTGGCGCCGTTCACCATTGAAGCGGGGACCTATAGCGGCCAGACCGAACCGCTCGAGACCGTCGCCATGTGGAACTTCTTCATCGCCTCCAGCGACATGCCGGAAAGCCTGGTCTATGAGATGACCCGGATCGCGATGACCCAGCACGACCGGATGATGACCATCCACAGCGCGGCGGAAGAGACCCTGCCGGAGAACTACATCCACAACGGCTTCCTTCCGTACCATCCGGGCGCAGTCCGCTGGTTCGAGGAAAACGGGTACGAGATTCCCGACGAACTCAAGGGATAACCCACACACCTCCAAGCGCTACGGCCCCCCGTAGCTGGCACGAGGCACGACACAGGGTCCCTGCGCTTCTCCTTCTCGAGCGGCGCAGGGACCGGTCGTCTGGTGGGAAGAGGTACGGCGCCGCCCGCTTGCGGCCAACACGAATCGCGGCCCTGAGACCGCAAAAGGTAAAGGGATGGAACCCCGATGTCCGCATCATCGGCCGAAGCTGAGACTCGTCTGATCGCCCAAGGCATCGACGACGAGCCCGTCGCCAGCAACGAGCGCAGCCTGACCGGCTGGCAGAAACACGTCCTGTTCTGGGCCTGCGCGGCGTTCACCGCGTTCCATCTGCTCAGTCTCAACGTGTATCCGCTGGAAACCTGGACATACCGCATCCTGCACGTGGCGGGGGCGCTTTGTATCGGCTTCGCCCTGGTGGCCGCCATGCGGGTTGACATGGACGCGCCGTTAAAACGCATGGACATGGTGCAAGGGGCCGCGCTGCTGGTCGCCGCGGCGGGCATGTTGTGGGCGCTCGGGTGTCTGGTGATCGCCTACTGGTACCGGCATCAGTTGGGGCAGATGTTTCCGCCGCCCTGGGTGTTCCAGAACTTCGGCATTCCGCTGGTGGTGTCGACGTCGGTAGCGATCGTCTCCTCATGGGTGTTCCGCAGCGGCGGGCGCAGCATCAACTGGTTCGACTGGGTGCTGATCGGCGGGGCCATCGCGGTCGCCAGCTACTTGCTGTTCCACCTCGACATCTGGCGATTCCGCGCCGGCGTGATGGCGCTGCCGCCGGATCTGTGGGCGGCGGTGGCGGGTACACTTCTGATCATCGAGCTGACCCGCCGGTCCGCCGGCATGGCACTGGTGGCGATCTCGGTCATTTTCATCCTCTATTCGTTCGTGGGGCCTTGGCTCCCCGGGTTCCTGCACCATGCCGGCTACAGTGCCGGCCGGTTCTTCACCTACATCTACACCGACAACGGCATTCTCGGCGCACCGGTGGCGGTGTCCAGTACCTACATCATCCTGTTCATCGCTTTTGCCGCGTTTCTGCAGGCATCCAAGGTGGGCGACTACTTCGTCAACTTCGCCTTCGCCGTCGCGGGCCGGACCCGCGGCGGTCCCGCCAAGGTGGCGGTGTTCGCCTCCGGCCTGATGGGGATGATCAACGGCACCTCGGCTGGCAACGTGGTGGCCACCGGCAGCCTCACCATCCCGCTGATGAAGCGGGTCGGCTACCGCCCGCAGACCGCGGGCGCGATCGAGGCGACCGCCTCCACCGGCGGCCAGATCATGCCGCCGATCATGGGCGCCGGTGCCTTCATCATGGCCGAGATCACCGGCATTCCGTACACCGACCTGATCGTCGCCGCGATCATCCCGGCCTGCCTCTACTTCCTGTCGGTGTTCATCATGGTCGACCTGGAGGCCCTCAAGCTGGGCCTTCGCGGCATGCGCGAGGATGAGCTGCCGGAGTTCCGCAAGCTGGTCCGGCAGGCGTTCCTGTTCCTTCCGGTCTTGATCCTGATTGGCGCGCTGTTCTTCGGCTACTCGGTGATCCGGGCCGGTACCCTCGCCCTGATGAGTGCCATGGTGGTGAGCTGGCTCACGCCCTACCGCATGGGGCCGCGGGCCATCATCCGGGCACTGGAACTCGCCGCCCGCATGTCGATCCAGATCATCGCGGTGTGCGCGTGTGCCGGCATCATCGTCGGGGTGATCGCGCTCACCGGCGTTGGCGCGCGGTTTTCCTCTCTGCTGCTGGGGGTGGCAGCGCACAGCCAGCTTCTCGCCCTGATCTTCGCCATGTTCATCTCCATCATGCTGGGCATGGGCATGCCGACCACCGCGGCCTATGCGGTGGCCGCCTCGGTGGTGGCGCCGGGTCTGCAGCAGCTGGGCATTCCGCCGCTGATCGCCCATTTCTTCGTGTTCTACTATGCGGTGGTCTCGGCGATCACGCCCCCGGTGGCACTGGCAGCCTACGCCGGCGCGGCGATCTCCGGGGCGGAGCCCATGCGCACGGCAGTAACGGCGTTCAAGATCGGGCTTGCCGCCTTCATCGTGCCGTTCATCTTCTTCTACAGCCCGGCCATGCTGCTGGAGCCGTCGCCGGACGTGACCATGTTCGGGATGGCCATCCCGGGCTGGCTCCGCATCGTCCAGGTGGCCTTTACGGCGTCCATCGGTGTCTGCCTGTTGGCTTCCGCCGTCCAGGGCTACTTCTTCGGTCGCGTCAATATGCTGTTCAGGGCCGTCCTGCTGGCGGGCGCCATGTTCATGATCACCGGTGGGGGGGTGAGCGACCTGGCGGGAATCGGGATCGGCGTTGCCCTGTTCCTGTTCCAGCGGATGTTCGGCCGAAGGCAGGTGCCGGTGCCGGCGGAATAGGCGCCACCGGCGGCAGCCCTCGTTGTCACCGTGAAGGGGCCGGGCGCAGGCGCAACGGCGGCGCCCATCCCGGCCCCTCATCATCCCACGCTCAGGCCTGATGCGGTGCAGCGGGCCCGTCGACAAGGCTGGCGACAAAGGCGGCACAAGCCTCGATGGTGGCCACCGGCTGGTCCCGGTAGGGAACATGGCCGCAACCCGGGCAACACGACCGTTTGGACCGGCCCGCCCGCGCCGGCGCGGATGGCGTCGACCTGGGCGAGGGTGCCGTACTCGTCGTCCTCGCCCTGGATCACCAGCACCGGCACCCGGACGTCGGCGAGCACCGGCTCGATGTTCCAGTGGCGGAAGCCGGGGTCCAGCCACGCACCGCTCCAGCCGAGAAAAGCGCAGTCGACGTTGGCACCATGGACGCGGGCGAGGCGGGCACGCAGGTCGCCTTCCCGGTAGGCCTGCCGGGCGGCGATGATGCCGGCGACGGACCGGTCCTCGTTGAAGACGTGGGGCGCCATGGCGATGATGCCGCGGATGCCCGCCGCCGGGGTGCCGCCGCAACAGAGCAGGGCCATGGTGGCGCCATCACTGTGGCCGACCAGGATGGCGTCGCCGATGCCGGCCGCTTCCAGCACGTGCGGCAGCACGGTGACGCCCTCGACCGTCTCGTAATCCAGCGGCCGGGGCAGGGGAATGGGGTCAGACCGGCCGTAGCCGGCCCGGCTGTAAAGAAAGCCGCCAAGGCCGGCCTTCCGGCACAGGCGCTCCGGGAAGCCCCGCCACAGGTCGACGCAGCCGAGCCCGTCATGCAGAAACACCAGGATTGGGCGGCCATGCTGCGAATCAGCCGGGCCTGAACCGATCCACGCGGCCTCCAGCCGGGTACCGGCGATCTCCAGGAACATCCGTATCACCGTGGTGACCTCCGGGTATCCGCTGTCTCGGCCTGGGCTGCCGGCCGGCGTCCGATCGGCGCGTGATTCGCGATGAAAAGGGCTGCGAAATCAACAGGCCCGTGCCGGACGGTGCGGGAGCCCCGGAACCCCTCCGTTGCCAAGGGGCAAAATCGGGCCCAGGCAGGGGGCGACGCCCCCGCTAAGGCCCTGATATCGTTGAGTCGGAAGCGAGGCCCCTGTGTTTGTGTCTTGAAATGGACGTGCCGGGGACCGAATATTGCCACTGTTGCCGTCCGTTGGATCACACAGTCGAACCCGATGCAAGCGCGTCGGTGGTGGGCGTGGTTGCGGACTGTTGGCGGCGATCGGCGGTGGACGAGAAGGCGCACAGAGGGCAACCCCGTGCGCCGGTTCGGATTGCGCTTGGTGGTGTGACCCATTTGGGTCATAATCGGCGGCGGCCCAACGGGTTGAGGATTGACGACGATGACCCACTATATCGAGATCAGCACCGTGCGTTACGAGTGGGCACACCGGCGCAAGCCGCGCGGCTACCGGCTGTGGTATTTCCGGATGCCGGATGGTTCCACCTTCTGCCATGCCGGCACCTACGCGGAGGCCCGCCAAGCGGCGACCGCGCTCGCGCAGCGGCGTTATCAGAACACTGGGGCGCCGATCCAACTCTGCGCCTGAACCGCGCCCCCGCGGAAGCGGCGACCGGCCGGCGGATTTACTGAGGTACCGGCAGAGCGAACTCGGAGAGCGCCTTCGACTGCCGGCGGCGCAGGGCTTCCTCGTCGAAGTCCTCGATCAGCGTGTGGAACATCCGGTGCCAGTTGATCTCGGCGCGCAGCCGGGTGAAGACGCCGCCGAGGCCGATGGCGGCCCGGTCCATCAGCACGAATTCCCGGGGCGGCGTCACGCCGCCGGTCCGTCGCAGGTCCTGATGAACTTTGGCGGCCACCTTGGCGCCGTACTGGGTGCCGCCGTCATCCTGGATGCGCTGCACCTTGTCTTCCATCAGCGGGCGGTACAGGAACCGGGCCCACTGGTTCAGGATCTCGATCATGTCCCGATTGAGGTTGTGGAAGCCCCAGGTCTGGTAGGCATGGACCGCCAGATCCGGATCGTCGTGGCAGAGCGCGCGGTAGAGATCGATCACTGCCCGCACGAATGACGGCTTGAAGACGCGGATGCAGCCGAAGTCGAGAAGATTGATGGTGCTGTCGGGGCGAACCGTGTAGTTGCCGAGGTGCGGGTCGCCGTGGATCACCCCGCACTGATAGAGGGGCACGTACCACGCCCGGAACATGTTGACGGCAACTGCGTTGCGATCCTCCAGGTGACGGTCGACATAGCGCAGGATCGGGTCGCCCGAGAGCCAAGTCATGGTCAGCAAACGGTCGGTGCACAATTCCGGCAGGGGTTCCGGAACGTGCACCCCGGGCTCGTCGGCCAGCATCCGGGCATAGAGGCCCATGTGCCGGGCCTCACGGCCATAGTCCAACTCCTCGCGGAGGCGCTCCGAAAGCTCGGCGTGGACCTCCCGAGGGTCGATCGCCTTGTCATACCGGCGATAGATCGAGAACACGACCCAGAGTTGGCGAAGATCCGCCTCGACCGCCGAAGCCATGTCGGGATACTGCAGCTTGCAGGCCAGCGCCCGGCGGTCCAAAGCGGTCGCCCGGTGCACCTGGCCGAGCGAGGCCGCCGCTGCCGCCTCCCGCTCGAAGCTGGCGAACCGCTGCTGCCAGTCCGGGCCCAGTTCCGTCGACATCCGCCGCTTGACGAAGGCCCAGCCCATCGGTGGGGCATTAGCCTGAAGCTGGGAGAGCTCGGTGGCGTAGGCTTCGGGAAGAACGTCAGGAACGGTGGACGCAATCTGCGCCACCTTCATCAGCGGCCCCTTGAGGCCGCCCAGCGCCGCCGTCAGCTCCGCGGCATGCTGCGGGTTGTCGATGGTGATCCCGAGGAAGCGACCGCCGGCGAAGCGCGCGGCGGCCGAGCCCATGGCGGTACCGACGCGGGCGTAGCGCATGAAACGACCGCCGAAGGTGTCGCGCTCGACGTCTCGCGGCTTGATCGGGGTCGACCCGTTCTCGGGCATGCGGCGTTGCTCTCTCCCGTTGGTGCCGTCAGGCCGCGGTCGCGACCACTCGATGCACATATGGGGGCGGCCTGCGGCGTGAAAAAGCCGGGAATGCGCCTGCTTCCCGGACGGCCGCTCAGCCGAGCGCTTCCAGCTCGTCGATCAGCCCGACGATGACGTCCAGGCCGCCGCGCCAGAATTGCGGATCACGGGCGTCCAGTCCGAACGGTTGCAGCAGGTCATGGTGGCCACGGGTGCCGCCGGCCTGAAGCATATCGATATAATGTTCTTCGAAACGGTCGAATCCGGTCCGATAGACATTGTACAGGGCATTAACCAGGCAGTCTCCAAATGCGTACGCATAAACATAGAAGGGAGAGTGAATGAAATGCGGAATGTATGACCAAAAATACTTATACTCGTCATGAAAGCGGATGGCAGGTCCGAGACTCGTGCGCTGCACCTCGAACCAAATCTCGCCAAGACGCTCCGGTGACAACTCCCCGTTCCGGCGCTCCTCATGGACAAGCCGCTCGAATTCATAGAAGGCGATCTGCCGGACCACCGTGTTGAGCATGTCTTCGACCTTGGCGGCGAGGAGCCGGCGCCGCTGATCCGGATCGCTCACGCCCTCCAGCACCGCCCGGAACACCAGCATCTCGCCGAACACCGAGGCGGTCTCCGCCAGGGTAAGCGGCGTGTCGGCCATCAGCGCGCCCTGCCGGCCGGCGAGCTGCTGATGCACGCCGTGGCCGAGCTCGTGGGCGAGGGTGGTCACGTCCCGCGGCCGGCCGTAGTAGTTGAGCAGGATGTAGGGGTGGACCGACGGCACCGTGGGATGCGAGAACGCCCCCGGCTCCTTGCCCGGACGGGGCTGGGCGTCGATCCAGCCCTCACTGAAGAATGGGCTTGCCACCTCGGCCAGGGTCGGGTGGAAGCGCTGAAAGGCGTCCAGAACGGTGTGGCGAGCCTCGGCCCAGGTGAACGTGCGTTCTTCGCCACCCGGCAGCGGTGCATTGCGGTCCCAGTAGTCGAGGGCGTCCACGCCAAACCAGCGCGCCTTGAGGCGGTAGTAGCGGTGCGCCAGGGCGTCGTAGGCCGACTGGATTGCCGTCACCAGGGCATCCACCACCTGATCCTCGACCCGATTGGCAAGATTGCGGTGGGAGACCGGGGTGGGATAGCGGCGGTAGCGGTCCTCGATCTCCTTGTCCTTGGCCAGGGTGTTGGTGACCAGGGCCAGCAACTCGATCTGGTCGGCCAGTCCGCTGCCGAGGGCCCGGGCGGCGTCGCGCCGTCGTGCCGGGTCGGCGTGGGACATCATGTTGAGCAGGTCGGTGAGGGTGCGATCCTCGCCATCGACGGGACAGCGCAACCGCGCCAGGGTCTGTTCGAACAGCCGGATCCAGGCGTTGCGGCCGGCCACCGCCTTTTCGTGCAGGATCGCCTCCACGTCGTCGGCGAGCTGATGCGGCCGGAACACCCGCTGATCCCGCAGCCATGGGCGATACTTGGCTGCCAGAGGATGGCTGCACTGGGAGTCCAGGACGGTGTCGTCGATGCGGTTCAATTCCAGGGTGAAAAACAGCAGCTCCACTGTAATCGCGTTGTAGTGCTCCTGGATCGTTTGCTGGAATCGGCCGCGTTCGGGATCACTCATGTCCTCGGCGAAATAGAGCTGGGCGTAGGACAGCACACGTTGAAGCCGTTCCATGATGTTCTCGTAGCGCGCAATAGCGGTGCCGAGTTCTTCACCGGAAAGCAAGGCCAGGCGCCCCGCGTAGGCGGCGTGGAACGCCTCCGAATCCCGCCGTGCGTCATCGAGCGCCGCCGCCAGGGCCGGATCGTCCGGTCCGGCGTAAAGATCGCCCAGGTTCCATGCCGGAATCTCCATGGAAACCCCTTCGGCCGATCGCATCACTGGCTTGATTTCGCCCACTCGGTTCCTCCTTGTACGACTTGACCGTATATTGGGCCGTCGGCTCCGCGACCACAAGGCCGGGACCGCGGAGCGCCATCCCCTTGCCACTGTCGATCGTACCTCACCGTGACCATGCCCAGAAGGAGCCGTCATGAAGCCGGAGCGCTGGCCCAACCTCGTCACCCTTTTCTTCGCCCAGGCCAAGCGCTTCGGCGATCGCCCGTTCCTCTGGGCCAAGCGGGAGGGCACCTACCAGCCGCTGACCTGGATCGAGACCGCCAACCAAGTCTCGGCCCTCGCCCGCGGCCTCAGAGCCATCGGCGTCGAGCCCGGCGACCGCATCGTCCTTTGTGCCGAGAACCGGCCCGAATGGCTGATCGCCGACATCGCGATCATGGCGGCCGGGGCGGTCACCGTGCCGGCCTACACCACCAACACCGAAGCCGATCATCAGCACATCCTGGAGAACAGCGGGGCGCGGGGCGTGATCGTGTCGACCGAGCGGCTGGCGCAACGCCTGCTGCCGGCGGTGATCCGCTCTGCCGAGGCGCGATTCGTGATCACCCTGGAATCGATTCCTTTGCAGCAGCGGATCAACGGCGAACTCCTGGACTGGGCGGCGGTGATGGCGGAGGGGGAGCGCGCCGATGATGACGTCGCCAAGGCCGCCGAGCGCTTCACGGCGGAAGATCTCGCCTGCCTCATCTATACCTCCGGGACCGGCGGGGCGCCCAAGGGCGTGATGCTGCATCATGGGGCGCTCCTGCACAATTGCGCCGGGGCCGAGGATGCCCTGGCCCCCCTCGGGCTCGCGGGAGAGGTGTACCTGTCGTACCTGCCGCTGTCCCATGCCTACGAGCACACCGCCGGGCAATTCTTCCCCATCGCCATCGGCGCCGAGATCTACTATGCCGAGGGGGTTGAAACCTTGACCGCCGACATGCTGGCAGCGCGGCCGACGATCATGGCCGCGGTGCCCCGGCTTTACGAGGCCTTGCACCACCGGATCACCCTCGGGGTCCGCCGGGCCTCCCCGCTCAAGCGGCGTCTTTTCCACCGCGCTCTCGATCTCGGGCGCGCGCGCTACCAGAACCCGGAAAGCCTGGGTCTTGGCGACCGCCTGACCGACCGTCTGCTGGACCGGGTGGTGCGGCAGAAAGTGCGTGCGGTGTTCGGTGGCCGGCTCAAGGCGCTGGTGTCCGGAGGCGCCGCGCTCAACGTCGAGATCGGCCTGTTCTTCCAGGCTCTCGGCCTGCCGGTGCTGCAAGGCTACGGTCAGACGGAGGCCGGGCCGGTGATCAGCGTCAACCGCCCGGGCCGGGCGAAGATCCACACGGTCGGGCCACCGCTCAAGAACGTGGAGGTGCGCCTCGCCGATGACGGCGAGATCCTGGTCCGCGGCGGGCTGGTGATGCGGGGCTACTGGGAGAATCCGGAGGCGACCCGCCAGGTGATCCGCGATGGCTGGCTGCACACCGGCGACATCGGCAGGTTCGACGGCGACGGTCACCTCATCATCACCGACCGCAAGAAGGACATCATCGTCATCTCCGGCGGCGACAACATCTCACCGGTGCGGGTCGAAGGCATCCTCACCCTGGAGCGGGAGATCGCCCAGGCGATGGTCTACGGCGACCGCCGCCCGCATCTGGTCGCCTTGCTGGTACCTGATGCGGACTGGATGAAGGCTTGGGCGGCTAAGGCCGGCAAGGCCGCGGATCCGGCGGCGCTGGCCGAAGACGCCGAGTTCCGGCGGGCACTGGCGGCGGTGGTGGACCGGGTCAACGCCAAGCTCTCGGCCATCGAGAAAGTGCGGCGGTTCGCCGTCGCGCCGGAGCCGTTCGGGATCGACAACAACCAACTCACGCCGACCCTCAAGATCCGCCGCCACAGCATCCGCGATCGCTACGGGGAGGCTCTCGACGCCCTCTATCGCTGACGGTGGGGTGGGGCCGGGCGAGAGATCCGGGCTTGATCCCAAAGGTGCGCATCGGGTAAGTGTGGTGCTCTCGAGGTCCCCTTCGTCTAGAGGCCTAGGACACCGCCCTCTCACGGCGGCAACAGGGGTTCGAATCCCCTAGGGGACGCCAAGCCCTCACCCATCGACCCCTCCCCGGCGGCCACGGGCTCCGGCTGGCCGGGCATCGCCGTGCCGCGGCGGCTATTCACGCCGAGCGCTCTACGGGCTCGGGCAGGATCGGCCGGTAGGGGGCGTCCGGCGGTCGGCCGGCGGCGAACCGCCATACCGGCTTTACCCCCCGACGATCCTGTGCCGGAAGCGCCAGCAGGCTGGAGCACACGGTCCCGAAACCGGTGTCGGTCACCACCGTCATGGCGCCGCCGGGTCCGGCCGCGGGGTCGTGGCTGCGGTCGGTCATGAGGGCGGTCCAGCCGGACCAGTCGCCGCACTCCGGGTCGGGCGCCGGAACGTCACGGAATCGCGGCAGGTGGCGGCCGATCCGGGGCGAGCCGATGTCGTTGAGGTCGTACGCGGTGAGCATGGACAGGCCGGCCGGAATTGGGAACAGGTCAAGCCGGCCGGGACCGTTTTCGCCCTCATCGGCGTCGGTCGCGCGGATCCAGAACGCTTCGCGGGCATCGGCGATGAACAGGTTGAACGGCCGGTAGGCATCCGGATCGAGGGCGGACAGCGCCCGGGCGGCGGTGCCGGCATCGGCGTGATCGAGGGCCTCCAGCGGCAACTCGCCCCGGCTCCTGAGGCCCGGTGCGGGGCCCAGGGTGTTGATCCGGTTGAGCACGCCCGCCACCACCCTGGCATCGTTGATGCCGAGCCAAGTGCCGCCCGCCAGCACATCCATGCCGGCGGTGACATCCCTACGGTCGGGCCAGTGGCGGCCCGGCGGCAGCCAGGGACGGTCGGCCATCTCGTCCCGGTTGGCCGCCAGCAGCAGGGGCCAAGGGTGACCGGGCCTGCGGAGAATTACCACGGTGCACATGGCTGCATCCGGAAGCGGGGCCCGGCCCCAGGGGCCGGTCGGCACGGTGTCATTGCGGGGCCATGCCGCCACGTCTACATACGGTTGGCTGCACGATGGTTAACGGACTGGAATGAGACATGAGCGATACCCTGCGTGAACTGGAACAAAGCCACGAGGCGCGCTTCAAGCTGAGCGAGGAGATGCGCTTCAAGGCCCAGGCACGGCGCAACCGTCTGCTCGGCCAGTGGGCCGCGGAGCGCATGGGCTTGGCACCCGAGGCGGCGGCAGAATACGCGAGAGGGCTGGTCGCGCTCAACCTCGAGCGACCCGGCATCGACCACTTGGTGGCGAGGGTGGCGCAGGACCTGGGCGCCGCTGGCGTGACGGTCACCGATTCCGAGATCGTCGCGGCCCTTAATCGCTGCCATGCCGAGGCGGTCAGCAGTCTGTCCGAGGGCTATCCGAACCCCCTGGGCACGGATCACGTCAGGGTGGGCGGTTGAGACGACCGCTCAAGCGGTGACAGCGCCCCCACGGTCATGTTCGCAGCCGGTCAGCGATTGCCGCCCGGCACCCACAACACATCGCCGGCACCCTTGTCGTTGAGGTGGCGTGCCAGCACGAACAGGTGGTCGGACACCCGGTTGAGGTAGCGGATGGTGGCCGGATTGACCGCCTCAATCTCGGCGAGCCGGGTGACCAAGCGTTCCGCCCGCCGTGCCACCGTCCGGCCGAGGTGCAGGTAGGCGGACGCCGGCGACCCCCCCGGGAGGATGAACGAGGTGAGCGGCTTCAACTCCCCGTTCAGCGTGTCGATTTCCCGCTCCAGCCGCTCCACCTGGGCCTCGACGATCCGAAGCGCGCCCTCGGCCTTGCGGCCGCTCTCGGGCGTGCACAGGTCGGCGCCGAGATCGAACAGGTCGTTCTGGATCCGCGCCAGCATCGCGTCGGCCTCGCCTTCTGTGTGCACCCGGGCGAGACCGATGACGCCGTTGGCTTCATCCACCGTGCCATACGCCTCGACCCGGAGATCGTGCTTGGCGACCCGGGTGCCGTCGCCGAGCGAAGTCTGACCCTGGTCGCCGCCGCGGGTGTAGATCCGGGTGAGAGTTACCATGTCACGCCTCGACGCTGGTTCAGTGCATTGAGACCAAAGCCAGCAGCCCGAACACCGCAAGCGCCAGTCCCTGCAGCAGCACGCGCGCGGACATCAGGCGCGTCGACTGCTTGTTGCCGCCGATGTTGAAGGCGAAAGAGACGATGCCGGCGAACAGTGCCCCGACCGTGGCCAGCATCACCGCGACCAGAATAAACGGGAGTATCGTTTGCATCACGGAGATATGGCATCGGCGGTGCGATTTGTCACGGTCGCGGTGTCAGGCCGGGGCGGAGCGGCCATGCCGCCGCTCCGCCGCCGACGAGTTCAGGTTCTTGCCGCCAGCAGCCCGCGGGCGATCACATGCGCCTGGATCTCGGCCGCTCCCTCGAACACGTTGAGGATCCGGGCGTCGCACAGCACCCGGGAGATCGGGTACTCCAGGGCGTAGCCGTTGCCGCCGTGGATCTGCACGGCATTGTCGGCGTTGGCCCAGGCCACCCGAGCGGCCAGCAGCTTGGCCATCCCCGCCTCGATATCGCAGCGCTGGTCCAGGTCCTTCTGGCGGGCGGCGTCGAAGGTGATCTGCCGCGCCACCATGGTTTCTACCGCCATCCACGCCAGCTTGCCGGCAACCCGGGGGAACTGGAAGATCGGGCGGTCGAACTGGATCCGTTCCTGGGCGTACTGCAGGCCGAGTTCCATGGCGTTCTGTGCCACGCCGACGGCCCGCGCCGCGGTCTGGATGCGGGCACTTTCGAACGTCGCCATCAACTGCTTGAAGCCGTTGCCCTCGGCCCGCCCGAGCAGGTTCTCAGCCGACACCTCGAAGGCATCGAAGCCGATCTCGTACTCCTTCATGCCGCGGTAGCCGAGAACCTCGATCTCGCCGCCGGTCATGCCTTGGGCCGGGAACGGATTTTCGTCGGTGCCCCGCGGCTTCTCGGCAAGAAACATGCTGAGCCCCTTGTAGCCCTTCTCATTGGGGTCGGTCCGGACGAGCAGGGTCATCAGGTCGGTGCGGGCCGCGTGGGTGATCCAGGTCTTGTTGCCGGTGACCCGGTAGACGTCGCCGTCACGCACCGCCCGGGTGCGCAGCGAGCCCAGGTCGGAGCCGGTATTGGGCTCGGTGAACACCGCCGTCGGCAGGATGTCGCCCGAAGCCAGCTTGGGGAGGAAATGGGCCTTCTGATCGTCGGTGCCGCCGAGACGGATCAGTTCGGCCGCGATCTCCGACCGGGTGCCGAGGGAGCCGACGCCGATGTAGGCACGGCTCAGCTCCTCGGTGACCACGCACATCGCCTGCTTGCTCATGCCGAGCCCCCCGAACTCTTCGGGGATGGTCAGGCCGAACACCCCAAGCTCGGCCATCTCCTGGATGATTTCCATCGGAATCAGTTCATCCCGTTCGTGCCAGCCGTGGGCGAACGGCAACACTTTCTCCTCGCTCCAGCGCCGGAACTGGTCGCGGATCATCTCGTCCGTTTCTTCCAGCCCGAGATTGCCGAACTGACGGTCGGCGATCAGGGCGGCGATGCGCATGCGGACGGCATTGTTGTTGCCGTGCTTGACCAGGGTGGCGACGGCCGGGACGAAGAAGGCATGGATGGCGTCGTCGGAGACCCCCATGTCGGCAGGGCGCACCACTTCCACTTGCGACATCGGAATGCCGCCGATCATCTGGTTCAGGTACTCGCCAAAGGCCGACTGCAGATAGAGCGCCTCCAGTTCGCCCAGCTTGCTTTCACCCTCGAGCCGTTCGGCCCAGGCCAGCATGGCCCGGAGCGCCGCAACATAGGTGGCGAGCCAGGCATAGCCATGCGCCGCGAATTGTTGTTGGTCCACAAGGTCGGCCTGAATGCGGCCGTTGCGGACGACCATCTGGGAAACTTCCTTGCGCACCTCGACGAGCAGATGCTGTGCCGCGCTCAAGGCCTCGACGCAGGTGGGGATCAGGTCGGGAACGACAATTTGCGTCTCCGTCGCCGGAGTCTTGTCAAGGGTTGCGGCGTCCATGGCGATTTCCTCTCCCTAGCAATGCGCATGTTCCTGAAACAGACGGGGCCGGATTGCTCCGGCCCCGGTTGCTGCAAATCGGTCCCATAAGGGCGAACGGTCCGATCAACATAGGGGCCAAGATGTTCAACCCACTAAAGTGACCGCCGCCGTGGCAGGTGACAAGGCGCAGATGGCGCCAGCCTCCATCATTCTGCCACCATCGCCTTGCGAACGATGTCGGTCATGGACAGCACACCCACCGGCTTGTCGGCCTCCGTCACCACCAGGCGATGGATCCGCTGCTTCATCATCGCCGTTATGGCTTGGCTCATTGGCGCACCGACATCCACGGTGGCACATCCCTCGGTCATCCAGTCACCGACGGTGAACGGTCTGACGTCGTCAATGGTGCGCCCCTGCCGGGCCAGAACAATATCCGTCTGCGACAGTACGCCGACGGCCCGGTTCCCCTCGATCACGACCAGGGCATGGACGTCGTTGTCGACCATCCGCTTGGCTGCCTCGAGCAGCTTGTCGGAACGGTCGCAGGATATGATCCCCGGGTGCATATGGTCGCGCACCTTGGTGCCGTCGTCGACGATGGTGATCTCCTCGATGGCGCCATCGAGGTCGGGAAGCGGCGCGGACAGCGGGTAGGGGTGGGGTGTGTCGTGACGATCGTCCGCGGGCAAGGTGGCCTGCGGCTGCATGCGCGGCGCCTGGGCGCTCTTGCCGAGGCCGAAATCGGGAGCGCCGATCAGCACGGACATGTTGCCGTGGGGATGCAGGTTGTCATGCATCAGCTGATGCACGGTGGGAATGTCGTCGTACGGAAAGGCCCGCGACATGCAGGGATCCAGGACACCCTTCAGCGCCAACTCGTTCATGGCATACGACTGTTCGTCATTGGCGAAGTGGGAGCCCTGAACCCGCTTCTGCCGCATCCACAGGTAGCGCAGGTCGACGGTGGCGTTGTAGCCGGTGGTGCCGGCGCAGATCACCACCATGCCGCCGGTCTCGCACAGGAACATGGACGTCGGGATGGTGGATTCGCCCGGATGCTCGAACACGATGGTGGGGGCCCGCTTCTCGCCCAGGACTTCCCAGAACGCCGAGCCGAACTTCCGTACGCCCTTGAGCCAGTTGGCATATCCCACCGAGTCCTTCCAATGGGGCAGCATCCCCCAATGGTCGAAGTTCTTTCGGTTGATGCAGCCCTTGGCGCCCAGCTGCATGCAGTAATCGATCTTGTCCTCGCCGGAGACCACCGCGATGGGGATTGCGCCCGCCGCCTTGACGATCTGGATCGCCATGGAGCCAAGGCCGCCGGCACCGCCCCAGATCAGCACCGGGTCACCCGGCTTCATCTTGTGCTCGGGCCAGCCGTGCAGCATCCGCCACGCCGTCGCGCCGACCAGGGTGTAGGCCGCCGCCTCTTCCCAGGTCATGTGCGCGGGCTTCGGCATGCATTGGTGCGCCTGGACCGGGGTGAACTGGGCGAAGCTGCCGTAGTTGGTCTCATACCCCCAGATCCGGAACGTGGGGGTATACATCGGATCGACACCGGCCTTGACCATCGGGCAGTCGCGGCTCCACTTGCCGCAATGAATCACCACCTCGTCGCCGACCTTGAGGTTGGTGACGTCCTTGCCGATCTTGTAGACGATGCCGGAGGCGTCGCTGCCGCCGATGTGGAAATCTTCCGGTTCGCCTTGCTTGTTGCGGGACTTGATGACGTCGATCGGGATGCCGAGACCGGCCCAGACGTTGTTATAGTTGATGCCGGCGGCCATCACATAGACGAGGACCTCGTCATCCTTGATCGGGGGAACGTCGATCACCTCTTTCTGGAACGCCTTCGTCGGCTGACCAAAGCGCTCTGCCCGGATCAGCCAGGCATGCATCTTCGCCGGCACTTCTCCGAGGGGCGGCGCATCACCGATGTCGTAGAGTTCCTTTGGCATTCTGTTCCCTCCGCGAGCGGTTGAAAGTGTGCTCTGGTTTTGGTCGCAAGCGCATCGCCCTCCACCGCTTCACGCGAAGAGCGCTGTTGCTGCTTCGCCCCCCGGTGTTGGTTGCTTTGGCGCCGTCCCGGTCACCAGCCGGAGAATCGTTGTAGCGGCTTGGGCCTTTTTTCGCAATGCACAATTTGCTAACGTGGGGTTTGTGACAGCGCCCGGATGCGGCGCTTTGCCAAGGAATTGCACCCGCGCCGTGCCGGCCCGCACGGTCCGAGGAGGAGGGAGGACATGGCCGAGACACTAGCGACTGGAGCACGCACGGACGCCCCGCCACGCGACAAGCCGTGGTTGATCCGAACCTATTCGGGGTATGCGTCGGCCAGGGAATCCAACGCGCTGTATCGCAAGAATTTGGCGCGGGGCCAGACCGGGCTGTCCATCGCCTTCGACCTGCCGACCCAGACCGGCTACGACTCCGATCACGTGCTGGCCCGCGGTGAGGTGGGTAAGGTGGGTGTGCCGGTCTGCCACCTGGGCGACATGCAGACACTGCTGGAGGGCATCCCCCTCGATCAGATGAATACATCGATGACCATCAACGCGCCGGCCGCGTGGCTGATGTCGCTCTACATCGCCGCGGCCGAACGTCAGGGCGTCGAACGCCAGAAGCTGCAGGGAACCACGCAGAACGACATCATCAAGGAATACCTGTCGCGCGGCACCTACATCTTCCCGCCCACGCCGTCGATGCGGCTGACCGCCGACATGATCTGCTACACCTACAAGGAAGTTCCCAAGTGGAACCCGATCAACGTCTGCTCCTACCACCTCCAGGAAGCCGGGGCCACCCCGGTGCAGGAGCTTGCGTTCTCGCTGGCCACTGCGTTCGCCGTGCTCGACGCCGTCAAGGCCTCGGGCCAAGTGCCGGAGGCGGAGATGCCGCAGGTGGTGGGGCGTATCAGCTTCTTCTGCAACGCCGGCATCAAGTTCATCACCGAGATGTGCAAGATGCGCGCGTTCACCGAGTTGTGGGATGAGCTGACCGAGCAGCGCTACGGCATCAGCGATGTCAAGTACCGCCGCTTCCGCTACGGCGTGCAGGTCAACTCTCTCGGCCTGACCGAGCCGCAGCCCGAGAATAACGTCTATCGCATCCTTCTGGAGATGCTGGCGGTGGTGCTCTCCAAGAACGCCCGCGCCCGCGCCGTACAGCTCCCGGCCTGGAACGAGGCACTGGGGCTGCCGCGGCCCTGGGATCAGCAGTGGTCGCTCCGGTTGCAACAGATCGTCGCCTACGAGACCGATCTTCTGGAATACGCCGACATCTTCGACGGTTCCCGGGCGATCGCCGAGAAGGTGGAAGAACTCAAGTATCTGGCGCGGGACGAACTGAAGCGGATCGATGAGGTCGGCGGCGCCGTCCGCGCGGTGGAATCGAGCTACCTCAAGCAGCGCCTGGTGGAATCCAACGCCAAGCGCCTCGCCGCCATCGAGGACGGGACCCAGGTCGTGGTCGGCGTCAACAAGTTCACCGAAGCCGAGCCATCGCCGCTGTCGACCGGCGCGGGCAGCATCATGACCATCGATCCGGCCAGCGAAGCCAACCAGATCCGCAGCCTCCAGGCATGGCGGGAGAGCCGCGACCAGGCCAAGGTGGATGCCGCCCTGGCCGACCTGGCGACCGCCGCCAAGGAAGGCCGCAATATCATGGCGCCGTCCATCGCCTGCGCCCATGCCGGGGTGACCACCGGGGAATGGGCCGGCTGCCTCAGGGAGATCTTCGGCGAGTACCGGGCTCCCACCGGGGTGGGCCAAGCGGCCGTCACCACCGATGCCGCCGCGCTGCAGAAGGTGCGCGGCCGGGTCCAGGGGCTGACCGACAAGTTCGGCCGCCGCATCAAGATTCTGGTGGGCAAGCCCGGGCTCGACGGCCATTCCAACGGCGCCGAGCAGATTGCGCTCCGTGCCCGCGACGCCGGCATGGAGGTGGTCTACGAAGGGATCCGGCTCACCCCGCAACAGATCGTCGATGCCGCCCTGGAGGAGGGCGTGCACGTGGTCGGGCTGTCGATCCTGTCCGGGTCCCACGTGGCGCTGGTGACCGAGATCATGGAGCGGATGCGGGAGGCGGATCTCACCGACGTGCCGGTGGTGGTCGGCGGGATCATCCCGTCGGAGGACGCCAAGACGCTGCAAGAAGCGGGCGTGTCGCGGGTCTACACCCCCAAGGACTTCGACATCAACGCGATCATCGGCGACATCATCGACATCGTCGAGGGCAGCGTGCCGGCGGCGGCCTGAGGCTGATGATCAGAGGGACCGGGACGGCTCGGTCGGCGACAGGACAGGAATGGGAGTTGCCTGGACCGGCGGTGACGCCGGCAACACCTTCGGGCGAAGCCGTTCCAGCAGGTAGGTGACAACGCCGTCCCGGTACTCTGGCCGGAGAAACGACCAGGTGACGAAGAGCCCACCGTTGGTCTCGTAGCTCATCACGTCGTCGTTGTTGGCGAGATCGTGGAGCGCGTGGGCGAGATCGCGGGCCGATGCCACGTAGACCCAGGCCGGCCAGAAGCCGGCGTGCCAGACGACCAGGACTCCGCCGGCGCCCGCCAGGTTCTCCGCTTCAGGGTCGAGGTGGACGAGGCGGTAGTAGCGTCCGCGGGTTGTCCTGGCCCAGGCGGGATCGTAGCGGTCGGTGGTGGCTTCTGCGCGACTTACTGTTGGGAACACGAAACCGATCCTCGCTCCAGGCCCGGTGCATCCTGCCAAACGGCTTCCTTGATATCCGTCAACGTCCTAACGAAGCGTTGCCCGCCCGGGACGCCGCCGCATCCCGGGCCGGTGCGGCGGACGCCGCGTGGTGGTCGCCGCCCATGCCATGGTTAAACCAGGTTATTGCGATGGGATGGAAACGGCAGGAAGGTAGATGTGCCGGACCGTCCCCCGGGGGCACGATGACCACGCTCCCGGCGGCGCACGAATGGAGAGGACCCGAGACATGAAGACCATGTTGATCTGGATGGCCGCGGTGCTCGCCGGAACCCTGATCGCGGCACCCCGTCCCGCGGCGGCAACCGAGCCCGACCCGCAGCAGCCCGCGGCCGAAGGGGAGGTGATCGCGCCAGTGGAGGCGGTGCTGATCGGCGGCTATCGCATGCGCCGCCTGATCGAGGCCCCGGTTCACGGACCGGACGACTCCCTGATCGGCACCGTTTACGACGTGATCGTGGATCAGGCTGGGGAAGCCACCTTCGTGGTGGTGTCGCTGGGGGATCCCGTAGGCCTGCCGGAGAAGCGCGTGCCGGTGGCGTTCGGTGAGATCACGGTGACCGAGGACAACCGGGTTGAGCTACCCTACGGCGACGACGTGCTGCGCGCCCGGCCGGCCGTACACGAGCCCGAGGGTTTTGACATCTTTGTGCCGCCCCCGGCCGAGACCGCGGAAGACCGCCGCCGTTACCTGGAGCAGGCGGAACGCCAAGTGGAACGCTGGGGGGATGAGGTGGAGCGCCTGGCCGAAGAGGCCGAGGCCACCGGCGAGGAATTTGCTGCCGAGGCGGCCGAGCGGGTGGATCAGGCCTGGTCGGTGGTGCGGGAGCGCTGGCAGCGCCTGCGCGATGCCGGCGAGGAGGCTTGGCGGGATGCCCGGCAATCGTTCGACGAGGCCTGGAGCGAGTTCCAGGAGCGCTGGCAGGACGCCGAGCCAGAGGCTGAGCCAGAGGCGGCGCCGGAGCCGGAACCGGAGCAGCCGGCGCGGTGACGACGTTGCCTGGGGTGCCCACTCGGCCCTAGGATCGATCGCTTGATCCGTTCGGGACCATCAGGAGAGCAAGCCATGGACGCCAAGGAAACCAAGGACGTTAAGGATGCTGAAGCCCTTCGCATGGAGGTCAACCAACTTCGCGACGACCTGTCGGCGGTCATCCATACCTTGAAGGAGATGGGCAGCGAGCGCGGTGCGGCCGCGTTCGAACGGTTGCGATCCAGTGCCGACCGGGCGCGAAGCGAGAGCGACAGGATGGCACAGGCGGTCGCCCGGGAGTTGGAGCACCGGCCGTTCAGCAGCGTTCTCGCCGCCTTCGGCATCGGCCTTCTGTTCGGTTTTCTGTTCGGCAACCGGCGCTGACCGCGATCCGGCTGGGACCCCGGTCGACACCGTGACGGCAGCGGAGACCGCTTGAATGCCGATCGCCGCCCGCGTTGGCGTTGCCATCGTGCTGGTGCTGCTGGCCCTGATCGTCCTGGCCGGCGGCATCGGCATGCTGGGCGCCGCCGTCTACCTGGCAGTGGCCGAGATCGCGCCACCGGCGACCGCGGCCGTGGTCACCGGCCTCGCAGGCGTTGCGGCGGCCTTGCTGTTTGTCGGGGTTGCCGCTCTGGTTGGGGGCGGCGGCCGGCGCCGGCGCGAGCGTCGCCCCGACGGGGAGGCCGGGATGAGTCATGATGCGGCGGCTGAGCTGGGCCGCTTGGCGGGCGCCCGTGCCCAGGCGGCGCTCAGCGCCCGGCCATGGGTTGGTCCGGCGGTGGCCCTGGCCGCCGGGTTCGCCTACGGCGCCAGCCCGGCGCTCCGCCGCTTCGTCCGGCGGCAGCTCCGGTAAGGGGGCTGTGTCGGCTCCGACGTCCGGCTCCACGCGCGGCCGGAAGGGGGGCTGCTTGCTCCCTTTTGGGGAACTCTCCTCCCGTTGCGGTGTTGAAAGCGAGCAAGGCTCACAGCCCCGTTCGTGAACACTGGCTTGAAGGGGAGGGCGCTCGTGACGATGGCGCAAGCGCGCGGAGAGCAGTTCCATTCTTGCCGGACACCAGGGTCCAAGAGCGCGCCGGCCGCCCGGAGCGGGCGCGCTCGCGGGCCCCGTGCCGGCGGCAACGGCCGCGGCCCGGAGGATCCGACCGTCCGGCATGTACCCCGGTTCACCGATATCGTCGTCGAGGGAGAGCGGAGCGATGGCGTTCTCACGCTCGAGGCCGGCTGGGCGTTTCGCTACCGGCTCCTGGGCGATGGCCGGCGGCACATCATCGATTTCCTGGTGCCCGGCGATTTGGTCGCGCCGCTGTCGCCGATGGCCAGCCATTTCGTCGCCGCACTGACCGATTGCACGGTCCGGCGCCATGCCTCCGGTGATCTGAGCGCCCTCGCCATCATCGACTCGCCCTTGGCCGCAGCGCTTCAGCGCGGCATGGCCGGCGAGATGACGCGGCTTCTGGAGAAGACGGTGAGCCTCGGGCGCCGCAATGCCAAGGAACGGATGGCGAGCCTTCTGGTGGAGATGCTCCAGAGAACCCAGCAGGTCGGGGTGGCCAGTGACGGCTGGTTCCCGTTCCCGGTCACCCAGGAGTTGCTGGCCGATGCCCTCGGCCTCAGCATCGTGCACGTCAACCGCACCCTCAGGTCCCTCCGCGAGGATGGGCTGGTGGACATGGCGGCGGGCCGGGTGGCGGTCCACGACATCGAAGCGCTGATGGATCTGGCCGGGCTGACCGGCGCCGATACGCTCAGCGAACTGACCGCCGCGGCCGACGGGAGGGACGTCAGCCCTTGGCAGGATGCAGGCAGGCCGTAAGCCGGTCCGGCAGCGGCTCGGCCAGGATCGATGCGCCCAGGTCGCGGAGCGGCAGCAGGGTGCTGCGCACGTTCTCCAGCCGGGCTGCCAGAAGCGGTTCGATCAGAGCACGGGATTCCACAACCATGGTGTCCCCGGCTGTCATCCAGCCGAGCACCAAATCCTCAAGGTCAGCCGTCGAAACCTCGGTACCACAGAGGTCTGCCACGGGGACGAGCGCATCCGTCAGTAAATTCGGTTCCGTTGAAGGCGGGGCACTCGATCCTTCGGTATCGTCCATCCGTGAGGCATTCACCACCACTGCAGGCGTGGCACCCAGACCGCCGGTGGCTTCACCTCCGGTATCGTCCATGACCGACGTTGGCACCATGTCTCATATCCAATCCAGGTAGACCGCCACTCGGAACAAGCCGACCCGCACATCCCCGATCTTATATCGATATCGCCTTAACCGAGTGTTGCGCAAGTCGAACCAAAAAGACAATCCCCATAAGGGCGGCCGTGCCGCCGAACTCCCGTCGCGTGCCGGGGCTTTCAGCCCAGTCGCGCCTGCCAGCGGTATGGTGGCAGGTCCCCCCCGGCCATGGTGCCATGGTGCCGGTGACGTCAGGCGGGGGATTGCGGCTCCCACTGCCTCGCCTGCAACGCATGGCTGCCGCATTGCCGCCCAAATGCGGACGTGATTTTCACGATCACATGGGACATGTCGCGGACGGTGGGCTGATGCCCGGCCGGGTCGTGGCTGCGCCAGCATTTTCGGCGGGGCGGGGGACGGCCTGATGCGATGGTGCAAGACGGGGCGACTTGACCCACGATTGGGCGCGTTCCCACGCTGAGCAGAGTGTTCCGGCACGAAGGGTCGCCCCTTGCTTGCTGCTGGCGGCACGGGCGATGCCGGCGTCCTCGATGGCCCATGCGGCTTGCGCGTCTGCGTGGGCCGCTCCATCATCGTTGACACGGATCGCTCACACGATCCGCAGCAGCCGCTCGCGACCGCCATCCGTGAAACGCCGCGGACGCGAGCAGCGTTGCACGGGGGCCGCAAAGGGTTCTTTCTCATCCGGACACACCCCCGCTTCCGTTCGAGGAGAGGGGCAATGGCCGCCGAGAATCGAGAACAAGCGGACGGAGAGACCATCGGCGAACGCGGCGGCCGCGTGCCGGTGATCGGCATCGGCGGTTCGGCCGGCGCCTTGGACGCGCTCAACGCGTTTTTTCGAGGCGATGCCGGCGCGCCCGGGTGCGGCGGTTGTCGTGATTCAGCACCTCGCCCCCGAACACGAAAGCAATATGGCGGAAATCATTTCCAGGCACACGGAGATGCCTGTCGAACAGGCTGCCAACGGCATGCAAGTGGAGCGCGACCACGTCTATGTGATTCCGCCCGGCGTCTCTCTGCAGATCACAAGTGGAACCCTATGCGTTTCCGAGCCGAAAGCGGCGCGTTGGGCGCGGTTACCGGTCGATCTGTTCTTCCGGTCGCTGGCGGAAGACCTGGAACAACAGTCGGTCTGCATCGTGCTTTCGGGCACCGGCACCGACGGCACGCTGGGTTTGCGCGCGATCAAGGAGAAAGGGGGGCTGACGATCGTCCAGGACCCAAAGGAGGCCGCTTACGACGGCATGCCGCGCAGCGCCATCGGCACCGCCGCCGTCGACCTGGTCCTGGCCGTCCGTGACATGCCCGAGGCCATACGAAACTATTTCTCGCAACCGTACGTCAACGGCAGAACCACCGGCTTGCCCCCCGGAGAGCGGCTCGAGGACGTGCTGGATCGCGACCTGGCGGCCGGTGAAGACCGGTACCTCCCAAAAGCGAGGACGTGGCCGGCGGACAGCATCGTTCCCGAATCCCAACGGATGGCCGCGCCCGATGAGCCAACCGACACGGTCATCTTCGTGGTGGACGACGACGAAGCCACGCGGAATGCCTGGCGCAGTCTCCTGCAGGACAAGGGCTTCCCGGTCAGGGCATTCGCAACCGCCGAAGCCTTTCTGGACGCCTACGAGCCCGGCACGCCGGGTTGCCTGGTGACCGACGTCGTGCTGCCCGGGATGAACGGACTCGAGCTGCAAAGCAGACTGCGGGAGATCGGCGCGACCATTCCGGTCATCGTCGCGACCGCGCACCAGGAGCTCAGGATCGCCGCCCGGGCCGTTTTGGCGGGCGCCATCGAAGTCGCAGATTTAAAGTCTCTTTATGAAGAGCTGACGCCGCGCGAGCAAGAAATCATGGCGTTGATCGTTCAGGGTTGCGCCAACAAGGAGGTCGGCTTCCGGCTCGGGATCAGCCAGAGGACCGTCGAGGGCCATCGCGCCCAGATCATGCGCAAGATGAAAGCACACTCGTTTGCGGATCTGGTGCGCATGGGCGAAGCCCTCGACATCGCGCGGGACACGGCACGTCGCCCTTGAGCCTTGCGATCGTTGTTGCCGGTCATGCAAGCGGTGTTTCCGTACGCCAGGCAACCGCATGGAATGCACGTAAGTCAGCATCAGGGGACCGGGTCGCCTCGCGGCCTGTTCAAAGGGAACGGAAGTTCCGAACCGCGGCACCGGACCCCGTGACGGGGATTTGTTGCCCCTTTTGGGGTGCGTAATTGTCCGTGCGTACATCTCCCGCCTCGTGCTGCGGGCCATGCCGGCACAAAATCAACAGGCTAGGTGTAAAAGACCATCATCAATCTGCCGAACTTGGGGTATGTAACGTAATGACGGGTGGGATGCGCTTGGTTCCCAGCACTCGGTTGCGGGGGGAGAGGCGGATGGATGACGTTGTTTCGTTGATCGAGGGTGAAATTCCTCGATTGAGACGATATGCGCGCTACCTGGTGCGCGATGTCGACCGCGCCGACGATCTGGTGCAGGACGCGCTGGTCCGGGCGATCAGCAATCTGGACAAGTGGCAGCGCGGAACCAATTTACGCTCCTGGTTGTTTGTCATCCTTAGAAACGTTTACATCAACGATCTGCGCAAGCTCCGGACGTCTCCGGCGCCCGCCGAGTTGCAGGATGACGATGCGGCCGTCGGTGTCTGCGGCGGCCAGGAGGCGCGCCAGGCGATGGTCGAGATGGAGCGCGCTTTCAACCAATTGTCGGAGGAGCACCGGGAAGTGCTGTTGCTCGTGGCGGTCGAAGGCCTGGAATATGAGGAGGCATCCCGCGTGCTGGATGTGCCCATCGGCACCGTGCGCTCGCGCCTGTCAAGGGCACGGAGCGCGCTCCGCGACATTCTGCAGCCCTCAAGCGGAGTTGGCGGCAAGGAGTGGATTCTGTGATTCCTCCGCCGTTCTCGGTTGACGATATCGAGGATTATGTCAACGGCCGGCTTTCGCTCGACCGTCTCGACGACTTCGAAACGGCGCTGGAGCATGATCGAGCCCTGGCCGCGGCCGTGCGAGCTTGCCGGCGGCGTAATGCGGCCCTCCGGCGGCTCGGCGCTGACATCCTGGTCGAGTCGGTGCCGGAACGGTTGACCCGTGTTGCGCGATCGGCCGCCTCGGCCGGCACGTCCCGGTCTGCCTTCGCCACCGCCACCTGGCAGAGCCTGCCTTCCGGGCCAAGGACGCGGCGCATGGCGATGGGCACCCTGGCGCTGGCCTTCGTGATCGGGGTCACCGTCGGCTGGGCGGGGCATGATGCGGTGGTGCCGCCCGCACTGGCGTGCGATCCCATCGTCCGGGATGTAACGACCGGCTTCAGCGCGGCACCGGAGCGCGTCCGCAACCTCCTGCCGTTCCCGGAAGGGCGCCAGAACGAACTGATGGAATGGTTGGATAAGGCGGTGGGGCGGTCGGTCGCGCGGCCGGACCTGTCGCCCTTCGGCTACCGATTCGTTGGCGGCACGTTGATACCTGGTTACGAGTGTGCCAGCGGCGTTCTCGTCTACCACGACGGCGACGGCGACGACTACCTCGGCATCTTCATCTGGCCCCGAACGGATCCGCCCCCGCTTTCGTTCTCTCGAATGGCCATGCGGGGCCCGGCCGGCGACATGCAAATCGGGCAAAGCGATGGCCTGTTTGTGGGTGTCGTCACCAATGCCGGCCGGCGCCTGGCCGAGGCGACCGCTGTCGGGCTCTTCTCCGTCTTCGACGCGGTGCCGGTGCCTGCCCGGTAAGCCCGCCGATGGCAGTGCGTTCTCCCCGGCTTGGAACGGTGGCGCGGCTGGCCGCGCTGCTGCTGGCCGCCCTGATCCTGGCGGCGTGCGAGACCGCGCCGATCACCGGCCGCCAGCAACTCATCCTGATGCCGGAGGCGCAGGCGGAGCAGATCGGCATCCAGGCCTTCCAGCAGATCAAGGCCGACCAGCCGGTGGTCCGCGGCCGGCCGGAAAACCGGATGATCGAGGAGATCGGGCGGCGGATCGCCCATGCCTCGGCGTTGAGCGGGTACAATTGGGAATTCATCCTGATCCAGGACCCGTCGCCCAACGCCTTCGCCCTGCCGGGCGGCAAGGTCGGGGTGCATACCGGGCTGTTCCGGGTGGCGCGCACCGAAGACCAGGTGGCCGCGGTGATCGCTCACGAGGTCGCCCACGTGATGGCCCGGCACAGCGCCGAGCGGATGAGCCGGCAGATGCTGCTGCAGTACGGGCTGGGCGGACTGGCGGGACTCACCGGCCCCGGTGCCCAGGCGATGGTGGAGATCGCCGCCCAGGCGGCGACGTTGGGGTTGCTGTTGCCGTTCACCCGGGAGCAGGAGGCGGAGGCCGACCACATCGGGCTGATGCTGATGGCCCGGGCCGGCTATGACCCGCGCGCCGCCATCGAGTTGTGGCACAACATGGGGGCCGTGTCCGGCAACGGCCGGCCGCCGGAGTTCCTGTCCACCCATCCCTCCCCAGCCAACCGGATCGCGCGGATGGAGGCGCTGATGCCGGAGGCGCTGGCGATCTACGCACAGCACCGCCGCTAGTGGATCGGGTTTGACGCCTGGATCCCAAGCGTCAAATTGGTCGATCCACCAGGCTGTTGATCTGGTGGATCGATTCAGCCAACGGGTGGGACCCATCCGCTGGCATGGAACCACCAGGTCGCGGTGCACCGCGGCTGGGACTAGGTTGCATTGGCCACCAACTCGGGCTAATTGGTGTCGTGGCTGCAACACTGACGGTGTTGGGCCGTTTCCCACAGCAGAACCTCACGTGAGCAATGGACGATCCCAGTAGTCGACGCTTCTGCGGAAGCGTGAACTTGGCAACCGCGTGCCGGCCGGCGGTCGGCCACAGCCGTTGCGTGACCCGGCGGTCTGATCGGATGGCGGTGCGTCCATAGCATCCGCGCCACCTCCAGCCGCCGATGATCGCATCGGCGGACAAGGAGGTGGATGATGACCTACGAACTCCTCGCCCAAGCGATCCGCGACACCGCCCGCAAGGGTGATCTCCAATCCCTCCGGGCGTTCGTGAACGCGGAGCACCCGGCCGACCTCGCCAACTTTCTCGGCGGCCTGGAGCCCCGGGATGCCTGGACCGTGCTCGACCTGCTGCCGGTGGAGGAGCAGGCGGAGGTGTTCGGCTATCTCGGCCGTGATTTCCAGGTGGAGATTGCGCGCCACGCACCGCGGGACAAGCTTGCCGGCATCGTCACCGAGATGCACGCGGACGAGCGGGCCGACCTGTTCAACGAGCTGACGGAGGCCCAGCAGGAGGCGCTCCTCCCCGCCCTGGCCCAGGCCGAGCGGGAGGACATCCGCCGACTGGCAGGCTACGCGGAAGATACCGCGGGCGCCATCATGACCTCCGACTACGCCACCCTCATCCCGGCGCTGACCGCGGCCGAAGCCATCGAGCACCTGCGGCGGGAGGCCCCGGACAAGGAGACGATCTACCGCGCGTACGTGATCGGCCCGGACCGTCGCCTGATCGGATCGGTGCGGCTGCGCGACCTCATCGTGGCGCCGTCCCGGGCCAAGGTGAGCGACATCATGGAGACGAACACGCTCGCGGTGCGGGTCGACGACGATCAGGAACTGGTGGCGCGGCAAATCGCCAAGTATGACGTTCTGGCGGTGCCGGTGGTGGACGCCGACGGGCGGCTGGTCGGCATCGTCACCCACGATGACGCCATGGACGTGATGCAGGAGGAAGCGACCGAGGACTTCCATCGCGTCGGCACGGTCTCGAAATTCCTCACCAACGTCCGGGATGCCAGCATCCTGATGCTGTACCGTTCGCGGATTTTCTGGCTGGTGATCCTGGTCTTCGGCAATATATTCTCGGGCGCCGGGATCGCCTACTTCGAGGACACCATCGCTGCCTATGTTGCCTTGGTATTCTTTCTGCCCCTGCTGATCGATTCCGGCGGCAATGCCGGCTCCCAGGCGGCGACGCTGATGGTGCGGGCGCTGGCCACCGGCGATGTGAAGATGGCGGATTGGGGCTGGATGCTCGGCCGCGAGGTGGCGGTGGCCGCCCTGCTTGGCCTGACCATGGCGATTGCCGTGTCGGCCATCGGCGTGATCCGGGCCGGACCGGAGATCGCGCTGGTGGTGTCGCTGTCGATGGTGATCATCGTCATCGTCGGCAGCCTGATCGGCATGACCCTGCCGTTCATCCTGACTCGGCTGAACCTGGATCCGGCCACGGCGAGCGCGCCCCTGGTCACCTCGATTGCGGATGCGACCGGCGTGATCATCTACTTCGCCCTTGCCACCGCGTTCCTGTTCCCGGCGGTGCAGTAGCGGACGAAATCCCCGATTCGACGCCCCGTCCACTGGGGTCGCAACCAGGGAGATGCCGGCCATGAACATCGAAGACGTGGTCCTTCGACTCGCCGTCGCCCTGCTGTTGGGCGCCGTCATCGGCTTCGAGCGGCAGTGGCGACAGCGTATGGCCGGCCTCCGGACCAACGTGCTGGTGGCGCTGGGGGCGGCGTCCTTCACCGTGTTCTCGATGATGACCCCTGAGGAAGTCAGCCCGACCCGTGTCGCCGCCCAGGTGGTGTCCGGGATCGGCTTCCTCGGGGCCGGTGTGATCATGCGCACCGGCGTTAACATCCAGGGTCTGAACACCGCCGCCACCCTGTGGTGTGCGGCCGCGGTCGGGGTGTTCGCCGGGGCTGGTTACATCGTTCCGGCGGTGGTCGCGGCAGGGTTCGTCACCCTGACCAACCTGGCCTTGCGGCCGGTGGTTCGCCTGATCAACCGGCAGCCGCTGAGTGGCACCGAGATCGAGCATCACTACCACGTGGAGGTGGTGTGCCGGCCCGACCAGGAGGCGCATGTGCGTGCCCTGCTGCTGCAGGGGGTCAGCACCAGCGACCTGAGGCTGAGGCGACTGGAGAGCAAGGACATGGCCGAGGGCGCACGGGTCATGGTGAACGCCGAAATGGTTTGCACGGACCGCTGTGACATTGTGCTCGAGCACATCGTTGGCCGATTAAGCCTTGAGCCCAGCGTCATGGCGGCCAGCTGGTCGGTGAACTCCGAGGACCACGCCAACGCGCCTCCGCGCTCCCTGTTCGGGCGATGACGCGGGCGACGGTCCCGCTTGGCAGGGCGTACCCGAGCGGCGCCCAGGCAACGACTCAGGTTACCGGAGGGAAGGTCAGAGCAGGCCGTCCAGGGCGCCGAACGCCACCAGGGCGGCCATCCCCCAGAGATAGAACGCAAAGATCTTCAGTTTCGCCCGATACAGGAGGGCCAGCACCAGCTTCAACGCGGCGATCCCCACCGCGGCGGACACCACGAACCCCACCAGCAGCGGGCCGGGGCCGATGCCTTCCATCCCGGTGCCGCGGAATACCTCGATGCTCTGCACCAGGGTCGCGGCCAGAATCGTCGGGATCGCCACCAGGAAGCTGAACTCCGCCGCCCAGCGCCGCTTCAGCCCCATGAACAGCCCGGCAATGATGGTCATGCCGCTGCGGCTCAAGCCCGGGATCAACGACAGCCCCTGGGCCACCCCCATGGTGATGGCGATGCCGAAACCGATGTCCCGGAGCCCCCTGGTCCGGGGCGACAGCCGGTCGGTCCACCACAACAGGGCGCCGGTGATGGCGAGGGTTCCCGCCACTGCCTCCGGCGCCGCGAACACCCGCTCGAAATCGCTCTTGAAGGCGAGGCCGATCACACCGGTCACGAAGACGGTGAGAAGGCCCAGCAGCGCCAGCCGGAGGGACAGCCGCCGGTCCAGCCACTCCTTGGGCTGGCGGGCGAGGGCGACGGTGTCCTGGAGGGTTGCGGCGGTGAACTGGCGGAGGCTGCGATGAAACACGTAGACGATGGAGACCAGGGTGCCGACGTGGACCACCAGGTCGAACAGGATCATCGCCGGGCTTTCCGGCGGTGGCAGCGAGGATCCGCCCTGGATCAACAGGTGTTGGGCGATCACCAGGTGCGCGGTGGAACTCACCGGGACGAACATGAACACGCCCTGCACCAGCCCGAGAATCGCCGCTTCGAGATAGCTCACCGCTTGACGCCCCGGGGTGCTGCTGGTTGGTCTGTCGCCGGTCCGATGCCACTGATCGCACGAGCCGGTCTAACAAAGCGTATGCGCAGCGGCAAGACCGGCCCTGCCCCTGTCACGGCCGTGCTCGTCATGGCCATCCACGAAAAACCGTGACGCCGTTCCCTTGCCTCAAGCGAAGGCAAGGCGTGGATGCCCGGGCCGAGCCCGGGCAAGTCGCTCTTTGTTTCCCTCTGCACGTTGCCTGTCATGGCCGTGCTCGTCATGGCCATCCACGAAAGACACTGATTCTGCCACGCCCGCCGCCGCGGGAGAGGGAGGGGGCCCGGCGAGCCTTAGGCAGAGGCGGCTCCTTGAGCGGGATGTTGCCGTACCATACCTTTAGATTGAGCCTGTGGCACGCAGCCGACCGGATGGAGACTCGGCGGAGCGTGTCGGGAACTCTGGTGCACGGAGGCATCCGCGGTTCGGGCAGGAACATGGACGACGGCAGCGAGTGGCGGTGGGTGCTGGACTGGGGCAGGGTGCGGGATGACCTGATCGTCGGCGCCTGCCCGATGGCATCTGAGGACATCGACACGATCCGGGCCGGCACCGCTGCCACCGCCATCCTCTCGTTGCAGACCGACCTCTGCCGCGGCGCCTTCGCCATCGATTACGACGCCCATGTGCGGCGCGCGCGGGCGCTGGGGCTGGTGCCGGTCAACGTGCCGATGTGGGACTTCGATCCACCGGACCAGCGCCGTCAGCTGCCGGCGGCGGTGACGGCGCTGGCGCGCCTGATAAGCCTGGGGCACCGCGTCTATGTCCACTGCACCGCCGGCATCAACCGGTCGCCCCTCACCATCCTGGCCTACCTGAGCTTCGTCGAGTTGTGGTCTGCCGAGGACGCCCTGGCCCTGATCCGGGCGGCCCGGCCCGGCGCCGAGCCCGACTGGGAGGCCTACCACGGTGCCTGGGCGGACTTGGTGGACGCGCACCGCGAGGCGATGGCCAGGGCGGCGTGGTCGCTGTCTCAGGAGCGTCCGGATCGCGAGCCCGAGGCCAACTGGTACGAGGCCGAACGCCGTGTCATTGCCGCGGTGCTGGCCGGGCCGGGTGCAGGCGGGGCCTACCGTCGTGATCCCCACCGGCCCTGATGGCGCTTGCGCCCAGGGATGGGGACTCAGAAGGAAACCTGTTCGGCATTCTCGTCGGCGCCGGTCTCGTCGGGCTCACCCGGCTGAACCTCGGCAGGGTTGATCTCGCCCGGATCGCCGGTGCGGCGGGGCTGTGCGGCCCGGTCGCCGCCGCCCGAGCCGTTGCCGCGGTCGATGGGACCGTCGGCGCTGATGAGCCGATAGTAGTGCTCGGCGTGCTGAAAGAACCCCTCGGCCGCGATCGGATCGCCCGAGGACGCGGCGTCACGGCCCAGAGCCAGATAGCGCTCCAGCACCTGTTGCGCCGAACCGCGGATCTTGCCCTCGGGGCCGTTGCTTTCGAACGTCTGATTCCTGGACGGGGCTTGGCGCTTGCCGCTGCCGCGACCGCGGAGCCGTCTTGAACCCGAATTGTGTTTCATCGCATCCCTGAATAGCTGGCTGCGAGCCACCCCCAAGGAACACGGCTGCGCATCCTGCTGCCGCATTACGCAACACTGCCAAGCCGACCTGCGGGTCTGCCGCACGCTTGGGGGTTATAGGCTGGCTATCCGGTATCGTCGGTCGCAGACAAGCTAGGCGTGACAACCCGACGGAACCGTGATTGGAACTTAGTCGGCTCTCCTTGGCTTTCCAAGCCTTTTTTGCGTTTCCGCCCAGCCACCACCGTACGGAGTGGTTTTTTTCCGGCGCTAGTCCGGTTTGTACAGCGCCGGGCTGCGGTGACGGTGTATCCACCGGCAAACACGTGCCGGGCGTGCTGGCCGAATCGCGATCTGCTGAATCGCGCCCTGGAACACTTCCCTGTTGCGGTGCCGCCACTGATGTGTACAGTGCCGCGGCCTCCTTGCCGGCGAGCCGGTCGGCTATGCCTTGGTCACCGACCCGGGCTGAGACAATCCACAAGGGGAAGGAAACCGGAATTGCCCCTCTACGAGAGCATTGTTATCGCACGCCAGGACGTCGCCGCCCAGCAGGTTGACGTTCTGGCCGACACCATCACCAAGATCATCGAGGACAATGGCGGCCGTGTCGCCAAGCGGGAACCGTGGGGGCTGCGCACCCTGGCGTACCGGATCCGCAAGAATCGCAAGGGCCACTACGTGCTGTTCGGCCTCGACGCGCCACCGGCGGCCGTCCATGAGATGGAACGTCAGATGCGCATCAACGAGGATGTGCTGCGCTACCTGACCATCCGGGTGGAAGAACTGGAGGAAGGTCCCTCCGCGATCCTGCAGAGCCGGCCGGGCCGTGAAGAGCGGGGCGGGCGGCGCGAGGGCGGGCGGTTCCGCGAAGGCGGCGAAGGGCGCGGGCCGCGCGAGGAGGGACGGCGGGACGAAGGCCGCGGCTATCGTGACGAAGGCCGCGGCTATCGTGACGAAGGGCGCCGTGGGCCGGAAGCGGACGAGCGCGCCCAGCCGGCCGTCGACCAGGAGGGAAGCCGATGAGCGCCGCCCGCAGGCCGTTCTTCCGTCGCCGCAAGTCGTGCCCGTTCTCCGGTCCGGGCGCGCCCAAGATCGATTACAAGGACATCCGGCTGCTGCAGCGGTTCGTCTCCGAGCGCGGCAAGATCGTGCCCAGCCGGATCACCGCGGTCTCCGCCAAGAAGCAGCGGGAACTGGCGCGGGCCATCAAGCGGGCCCGGTATCTGGCCCTGCTGCCCTACGTCTTGAAGTAGCCGGGCCATCTGCCCACGGGACCCCGTCGGCGATGTCTGGCCGTGATCGGGGCCGTCGCGGCGCCGGGGACGATCTGTTCAGAACCGGGCGCGGAGAGACCGGATGCTGCAAACCGCACTGATTGCCGCCGGGGGCGGCGCGCTGAGTGCCCTGGTGTCGCTTGCAGCGATCACCGGCGCGCCCGGCGGCATGCTGCTGGCGTATTTCTCGCCACTGCCGCTGATGCTGGTGGGGTTGGGGCTGGGTGCCGCTGCCATTCCCATCGCCGCGTTGGCCGGGATCGGGGTGGTGGCGGGCGCCGGTGGGGTCGCCGCCGCGGGCGTCTACGGCGGCCTGCACGCGCTGCCGTCCTGGCTGGTGGTGCATCAGGCCCTGATCCACCGGCCGGGCGACGCCAGCGATCCCAACCTGTGGACTCCCCCGGGGGTGATCGTGAGCCTGCTCAGCGTGTTCTGCGCCGGGACGGTGGTGGTCGGGGCGATGCTCGCAGGCGGGGACATCGAAGCCGGGGTCGGCCGGGTGATGGAGGAGGCCTTGCGCACCGCCGCCCCGGACTTGCCGGAGGCGGACCGGGCCGCCGTGACGGCGCAGATTACCCCCTTCTTCGTCGGTGCCGTCGGCGGCATGTGGGTGATCATGATCGCGCTCAATGCCGTCGCCGCCCAGGGGCTGCTGGCGCGACGGCATTGGAACCGGCGGCCGTCGCCGCGCTGGTCCGAGTTCACGGTACCGAACTGGTTTGCCTGGCCGCTGGTGGCGGCGGCGGCAATCGGCTTGGTGGCGGTGGGGGACATCCGCTATCTTGCCCGCAACCTTGTGCTGGTGTTTGCGGTGCCTTACTTTTTTGCCGGCCTCGCGGTGCTGCACACGCTGGCGCGCCGGACCGGGGCCAAGGGGCTGCTGCTGGCCTGCTATTACGTGCTGCTGGCTCTGGCGTTTCCGGCAATTGCCGGGGCCACGGCCGGTCTTGGCGTGATCGATCAGTGGATGGGAATTCGGCGGCGCCTGCCGGGCGCACCACCCCAATAGGGCGATGGGGCGACGGCGGGGCTTGGTGAAGGAAGCGATGTGATGGATGTGATCCTGCTGGAACGGGTGGCCAAGCTCGGCCGGATGGGCGAAGTCGTCAAGGTGCGCCCGGGCTATGCCCGCAACTACCTGCTACCCCAGAAGAAGGCGGTGCGGGCGACGGAAGCCAACCGCCAGCGCTTCGAGGCGGAGCGGACGCAGCTGGAGGCGGTCAACCAGGAACACCGCGCCCAGGCGGAATCGCTGGCCGGCGGGCTGGAACACCTCACCGTGGTGCTGATCCGCCAGGCCGGGGAGAGCGGGCAGCTTTACGGCTCGGTGCAACCCCGGGATATCGCCGAAGCGGCGAGCCAAGCCAGCGGCCTCACCATCCACCGCCGCCAGGTGCTGCTGTCCCAGCCGATCAAGAGCCTCGGCCTGTATCCGGTGCCGATCGGCCTGCATCCGGAGGTGGTGGTGGATGTCACCGTGAACGTCGCCCGCTCGCCGGACGAGGCCGAGATCCAGGCGCGGAGCGGCCGGGCCGTCACCGGGATCGGCGACGAGCGGGAGGCATCGATGGCACCGATGCTGGATGCGGACGTGGACGAGGCGGCGGCGTTCGCCCCGGCGGACGAGGCCGCGGAGCTGGGTGGCCAGGACGAGCTGGATCTGCCGGAGGGCCGCAGCGCCTGAACCCCGCCCCGGCTCGGGACGACGCGTCCCTTGTCATGGCCGGGCTTGGACTGCGTTTTTCTCCAGACCTGGCCGGGCTTGGCGCGACCACCCTCGAAAGTCGCTGGGACGGCCACGCCCGCCCCCCGAAGGAGAAGCAAGGCGTGGATGCCCGGGACACGCCCGGGCAAATCGGGCAAGCAAGCGCAGACCGGATGACGCTCCGCTCCAGCCGGTCTCCGTTACGGACTGGTCACGCCCGGTCCTTCGCCAGCGTGAGCTGATCCCGCGCCTCCACCTGACCCAGCTGGAAATACTTCTTCTGGATCGTCGAATCCTTGAGGGAGATGGTCATGCTCTCGAGGTTTCGCGGCCGCAGGATGTGTAGCGGCTTGCGATAGAACGTGCGGTCCCCGAGCGCGACCTGGTCGACGCCCATCTTCTCCAGCATGGCGTTCATCAGGGCGGCCTGGGAAAAGATCTTGGCGTTGGGTAATGTCAACTGCAGGTCGCTGACGAGAAGAAACATATCGATGCTGTTGAAGGGTAGGGTGAAGGTGCTGCTGTCGTAGATCTTCTCCAACTCCTTCTGGTAATCATAGTCAGTGAAGTCGATGGCGATGATCTCGTCCACCTCCGGGTTCTCAAACAAGGCGCGCATCGGCGTGTTGTCGACGTAGCCCCCTTCGATGTAGAAGTCCTTTTCCTTTCCCAGCCTCGCTGCCTTGAAATAGGGGATGGTGGTGATGCCGGCCAGGAACACGTCCATGAAGCGGTCCAGCGTGCGGTCATTGATCTCGCCAAGGATGTCATTCACCCGGAACAACTCACCTTGCCGTCGGGCCAGGTTGGTGGCCAGGATGTCCCAACGGGTTTCCTTCAGGTTGGCGGTCAGCAGTGTGCGCCGGGCCGGCTCGTCCAGCAGCAGCGATTTCCGGCAGCTTGACTTGTCCACCGTGAACAAGTGGGAGCCGGTGGGCAGCAGCGACGGGCGCAGGCCGAGGAAGTTGGAGAACACCTGGACGATGTCGTTGAGGCTGAGCCGCATGGTCCGGGTGAGCACCGGCGGCAGGTCTTCCGTCCGTCGATCCCACAACAGGTAGTCCAGCACGATGTTGTTGCCGGAACTGGTGGAGGTGACGTGCACCACCGGCACGTCCGCGCTCTTCAGCCAGACCAGCACCCCGGCCGAGTAGAAGCTGCGGTAGCCGCCACCGGACGCGACGAAGCCGTAACGGGTCATGATAGCCCCTCCGAGTACTGTTGATGCATGTCCGACCGCAGGCGCCAGAGGTCTTGCCCGACACCGCGGTCACCGCCCAGGCGAGGCCCTTGAGCCGCTCGGCGCTGCGGCGGAGCCCCACCATCTCACCCCGATCCGGGTCGGGCGGAAGGTCGGCGACGACGCCGCCAGTCCGCAGGATCATGGGACTCGCCCTCCACGGTGCCGTGGCCTCGTAGTGCACACAGTCGCAGACCCCAGCGGCGGCTTCAAGCCATGTGCGCACATGGCGGCCGAACCGCTCGCGCATCCAGGATTCGGGCTGTGGAATTTTTTGGTTGCGTGCGTGATCCGGTGCCGTGTCGTCAGCGTAACTCCTGCACTCGGCACACATCGGACAAGCCCCCTGTCGCGCGGTGCCGGGCGGGGGCGGGCCGCTTCCTCCACAGCGCCCGCCCCCTTCCTTGTTGGCTGAGCGAGGGTGGAGGGGGGACCGAGACAGGGGAAGGGGCATGCAGACCACCGCGCCGCTCGAGCCATTCCGACTGCCACCGGCTCGCCCCCGCGTTGTCGGTTGCCGGGTGGTCGCCATCGGCAACGCCACCCACGATATCCGCATCGTCCGGCTGCAGCCGGTCAACCGGGAGGTCGTGCCCTTCGCTGCCGGCCAATACGCCCGGCTCGCATTCGCGGATCTGCCGCCCCGGGACTATTCCATGGCTAGTCTGCCCGGCGAGCCGTTGTTGGAGTTCCACATCCGTCACATGGACGGCGGCGGTGCCAGCGCCTACGTGGCGCGATCGCTCCGCATCGGCGATCCGGTATGGTGCGAGGGACCGTTCGGCGATGCGTGGCTGCGGTCCGATCATGACGGTCCGATTCTGGCCGTGGCCGGCGGCTCCGGCCTCGGTCCCATCCGCTCGATCGTCGAAACCGCGCTGAACCACGGCGTAACGCGGCCCGTGAATCTTTATTTCGGCGCACGTGACGAGCGGGATGTCTACCTGGAGGGGCACTTCATGGCGCTCCAGCGCCGCTACCCAAACCTCCGGTTCGAGGTGGTGCTGTCCGATCCCGAACGGCCGACCCGGCGGCGCGTCGGGCCACTCGCCCCTGTCATTGTCGACGACTTCGCCGGGTTCGGCGGCTTCAAGACCTATCTCGCCGGCCCGCCGGCCATGGTGGAAACGGTGATGGCGGCTTTGCTGGACCGCGGCCTGCCGGGGTCGGACATCCATGCCGATCCGTTCTATCCGGATGCCCGACAGGGCGGGCGCGCCGTCATGGATTCGTTTGCCACGGCGAGGTCCGTCCGCTAGCGCCGACGCCCCACCCGGGATCACCCCTCGGCGATGCCGGCGGTCGCGGCGCCTCGCAACGAAACTTGCCCGTGAGCGATCCTGCCGCTAGACCGCTGTCGAGCGCGCCCGCGCGCGGTCGTCGCCGGTGTCACTTGCCTTCCGCAACGAAACGGAGCCCCAGAGGATGCGGATCAGTGTGGAGATCGCCCCTGGCGAACTGCTGGACAAGCTGACCATCCTCGAGATCAAGTCCGAGCGGCTCAGCGATCCGTCGTCGCTGCGCCATGTCGAGGCGGAACTGGCGAGCCTGGAACGGGCGCGCCGCCATGCCATCCGTGACTCCGAGGATCTCCGCCGGCTATGCGCGCTGCTCAAGGCCATCAATGAGCGGCTCTGGGACATCGAGGACCGCATTCGCGCCCATGAACGGGCAGGCGACTTCGGGCTTGGCTTCATCAAGCTCGCCCGGTCGGTCTACATCACCAACGACCGCCGCTTCGCCATCAAGCGACGAATCAACCAGTTGCTGAACACCGATATCGCCGAGGCCAAGGGCTATTCGAGCCAGCGGTCGGCCAGCCGGTGAACCCGCAGGCTTCAACGATTCGCGACATCGCCGGCAGCGGCCGGTGGACCGAACACTTCGGGTTGGCCTGAAGCAGCGCCATGCGCATCCTCTTCATCACCGCCACCCGCATCGGCGATGTCGTTCTGTCATCCGGCCTGTTCCAGTGGCTGGCGACCACCCATCCTCAGGCCCGAATGACGGTGGCCTGTGGCGCAGTCGCCGAATCCCTGTTCCGGGCACACCCTCAGGTCGAGCGGATCATCCCGTTGAGCAAACGCCCGCTGGGCGGCCACTGGCGGAGCCTGTGGTGGGAGGTGGTCCGAAAGCGCTGGGACATGGTGGTCGATCTCAGGCGGTCGCTGCTGCCGTGGACGGTGCGGGCCGGCGTCCGCCGTTCGATCCCGCATCCGCGACCCGGCCAGCACCGGGTGCAACTCATCGCGGCGACCCTCGGCCTTGATCCGCCGCCGCCGCCTTCCCTGTGGATCGGCGCACCGGAGCGGGCGCGGGCGGCCGAGATCCTGGCCGGCGGCGACGAACCGGTGCTGGCGATCGCCGCCACCGCCAACTGGGCCGGCAAAATCTGGCCGGGGGAGCGCTTCGCCGAGCTGGTGCAGCGCTTGACCAGGGCGGCCGGGCCGCTCGCCGGTGCCCGCATCTTCGTCACCGCCGGTCGCGGCGAGGAGGCACTGGCCCGGCCGTTCCTGGATAGCATTCCCGAACAACGGCGGATCGCCTGCATCGGGCTCGATCTTCTCGTTGCGGCGGCGATGTTTCAGCGCTGTCGCCTGTTCATCGGCAACGATTCCGGCTTGATGCACCTGGCCGCCGCCGCCGGCACCCCCACCATCGGCCTGTTCGGCCCGACCCGTGACGAACTGTACCGGCCGTGGGGCGAGCACTGCCGGGTGGTCCGGACGCCGGAAAGCGTCGAAGAACTGACCGGCCATACCGGCTACGACCACCGCACCACCGGTAGCCTGATGGGGACCCTGACGGTTGATGCGGTCGAGCGGACCGTCGTCGAGCTGCTGAGCGCGAGTTCACAACCCCCGTCGGCCGCCGAGCCGAACCCGGTCAGTCGGCGTCGTCACGGCTGATCCAGCCGCCGCCCATCAGCCGCTCACCCTGATACAGCACGCCGGCTTGGCCGGGGGCGATGCCCGGCTGCGGCGTGTCGAACACCACCTCAGCGCCACCATCGGATCGGCCGAAGACGGTGGCCGGGGTGGCCGGCCGGGTGGACCGGACCTTGATGTCGAGCCGCACGCCCGCCGGCGGCAGCGGGTCGTTAGCGAGCCAGTTGACCCCCCGGAGGCGGAGGCGCGGGGTCTTGAGCGCGTGCTCGGGCCCCACCACCACCTGCCGGCGGACCGGGTCCAGCCGCACCACGTAGAGGGGGTGTCCCGCCGCGATGCCGAGGCCGCGCCGCTGGCCGATGGTGAAGTGGGCGATCCCGTCGTGGCGGCCCAGCACCCGGCCGTCCAGGTCGACGATCTCCCCCGGTTCCAGCGCGCCGGGGCGGAGCCGTTCCACCACCCGGGCATAGCCGCCGGTCGGCACGAAGCAGATGTCCTGGCTGTCCGCCTTGGCCGACACCGCGAGGCCGAAGCGGGCGGCGATCCGCCGTGTCGCGTCCTTGGCGAGGCCGCCCAGGGGGAAGCGCAGCAGCTCAAGCTGGTCGCGGGTGGTGGCGAACAGGAAATAGCTCTGATCGCGCCCTTCGTCGGTCCCTCTCAGCACCATCGGGCCGTGCTCGCCCTGGCGCCGGCGGACATAATGGCCGGTGGCCAGGGCGTCCGCGCCGAGGTCGCGGGCGGTCTCCAGCAGGTCGCGGAACTTGACGGTCTGGTTGCAAAGCACGCAGGGGACCGGGGTCTCGCCCGCACGATAGGCGTCGGCGAACGGCTCCATCACCTGGGTGCGGAAGCGGTGCTCGTAGTCGAGCACGTAGTGGGGGATGCCGAGCGTCTCGGCAACCCGCCTCGCGTCGTAAATGTCCTGCCCGGCGCAGCAGGTTTTGCCTCCAGCCTTGGCGGATTCGGTCGCCGCGCCGTGATCATAGAGTTGCAGGGTGATGCCCACCACGTCGTAGCCGGCCGCCACCAACAGCGCTGCCGTTGCCGCCGAGTCCACACCGCCGGACATCGCCACCACCACCCGGTGGTCCTGAGGGCGGCCGGGAAGCGCCATGTCGGCGGCCAGGGTAGGGTCGAGGTCGGCGAGAACCCGATTCATGCTGTCCATATCGCCGTCGCCAGGCATGCCCGCAAGCGGATGGGCCTCAGCGCTCCCTGGCTGGCGATCAGCTCGCTGCGTCCAGCCCCATCTGCCAGAACGCGGCCTCCAGCCGGGTCGCCTGGCGGAACGTCACCTTGAGGGCCGGCAGACGCTCCGGGCTGCCGCGCCGTGCCATCAGCCGGTCCATGTGGGCGATGTGATCGCGAGCCACCGCCTGGTAGTCATCGCCGGCATAGGTCTCGATCCAGGCGGTGTAGGGATTGCCGTCCCGCTTCGTCGCCGGGTCCGCAGCAAGCTGCCGCCCGATCTCGGCATAGCCGACGATACAGGGTGCCAGCGCGACCGCCAGATCGAGCAGGTCGCCTGCAAGCCCGCGTTCCAGCACGTAGCGGGTATAAGCCATGGTGGCATCCGCTTCTTCCGCCGCCGCCATCTGGGCCTCATCCAGGCCCCAGCTTCGGCAGTAGCCGACGTGCAGCGCCATCTCCTGTCCGACCATCGCGCCAAGGCCCGCGGCCGCGTGGCGGATGTCTTCCAGCGTATCCGCCTTGAATGCCGCCAGGCCGTAGGCGCGGGCGAAATGGATCAGGAACAGGTAGTCCTGAATCAGGTAGTGACGGAATGCCGCCTCCGGCAGCGAGCCGTCAGCGAGGGAGCGGACGAACGGGTGGGCGACGAAGGCCGACCATGTCTCACCGGCCGCGTCCTTCAGCCGCCCGAACAGTGGCGCCGCTCCGGGCATGTTACGTCCCGCCCATCATGTTGTGGGTGCCCGATGGCAGGGTGACGGTGAGCCCGTCCAGCTCCTCGGTCATCCGGATCTGGCAGCCGAGGCGGGAGGTGTGGGTGAGACCGAATGCGAGGTCGAGCATGTCCTCTTCTTCCTCCGTGGGCTCGTCCAGCCGCTCGTACCAGTCGGGATCGACGATGATGTGGCAGGTGGAGCAGGCGAGCGATCCCTCGCAGGCTCCTTCGATGTCCACGTCGTTGAGGTGGGCGATTTCCAGCACCGAGAGGCCGAGCGGTGCGTCCACCTCCCGGCGCTGCGATCCGTCGGGGGAGACAAAGATCATCCTGGGCATGGTTGTCGTGCCTTCCTTTCTGTTTGTTTCGAATGCTGAGGGGGTCTCGGAAGCTGAGCCATTAGGTCGGAACCGATGGGCGGTTCCCCGGGTGTCGCGTTGATCGTGCGGGGTGACCGCGATCTACATCGCTCCGGCATCCTGCAGCGCCGGCGGGCGCTCCGCCCGGCAAGCCTGAACGGCGGCGACGATGGCGCTGGCCGCCGTCTCCACCTCATCGTCGGTGGTGAAGCGGCCGAGGCCGATGCGGATGCTGCAGCCGGCGAGCTCGGCGTCGAGGCCCATGGCACGCAGCACATAGGACGGCTCCACCGCCGCCGAAGTGCACGCCGAGCCGGTCGAGACGGCGAGGCCGGGCAGGCGGGTGAGCAGCATCTCCGCCTCGATCCCCGGAAATGCCAGATTGAGATTTCCGGCAACCCGCCGCTCGCGATGACCATTCAGTCGGACATCGGGAACGTCCGCTTCGATGCGCTCCAGCAGGCGGCGGCGCAGTTCCAGCATCCGTGCGGACTCGGTCGCCATCTCATCGGCGGCGATGGCCGCGGCCGCGCCAAAGCCGACGCAGAGCGGTGCCGGCAGGGTTCCTGAGCGCAGGCCCCGCTCCTGGCCGCCGCCGTCCATCTCCGCGGCCAGGCGCGCCCGTGGCCGCCGGCGTACGTACAGGGCGCCGATGCCCTTGGGGCCATACATCTTGTGGGCCGACAGGCTCATCAGGTCGATGTCCATTCCGGCGACGTCGATCGCGATCTTGCCCGCTGCCTGTGCCGCATCGGCATGGAACAGGGCGCCGCGCGACCGGCACAGCCTGCCGATCTCGGCAATCGGCTGGATCACCCCGGTCTCGTTGTTGACCGCCATGACCGACACCAGCGCGGTTCGCTCATCCACCGCTGCCGCCAGCGCATCGAGGTCGATCAGCCCGTCCGGGCCGACGCCGATACGGGTGACCCGAAAGCCTTCGATTTCCAGCCGGCGCGCACTTTCCAGTACGCACTTGTGCTCGGTGGTGCAGGTGACGACGTGATCCCGGCCGCGCCCGCGGAGGAACCGGGCGGCACCCTTGATGGCAAGGTTGTTGGCTTCGGTGGCGCCGGAGGTGAACACGATCTCCCGGGCTTCGGCGCCGATCAGGTCGGCGACCTGTCGGCGTGCCGCCTCGACTGCCCGTGCCGCCTCCTCGCCGAACGGGTGGCTCTTGGAGTGGGGGTTGCCGAACATGTCGGTGAAGTAGGGCAGCATCGCCGCCACCACCCGGGGATCGGTTGGTGTGGTCGCCTGGTAGTCCAGATAGATCGGCCGCTGCCGCAGCCCGTCCCGCCGTTGCCGCATGGCTGGCTGAGTCATCACCAAGCTCCTTGCCCCGCCGTCGGTCACGCCGCGGACGCCACCCGTGCCTGCCGCCGCGGCCCGATGCGGGCCGCCAGCGCGCACCAGGCGGTGACGAACCGGTTGATGTCCCCTTCGGTGGTGGTCCAGCCGAGGCTTACCCGGATGGCCGCATCGGCGATCACCGGGTGGACCGCCATTGCCTTCAGGACGTGGCTTCGGCCGGTTTTCCCCGATGAACAGGCAGCACCCGCGCTGACGCAGACCCCTGCGAGGTCCAGTGCCATCACCTGCACCTCGCTCGCCACCCCCGGCAGGCTGATGCAGGTTGTGTTGGGCAGCCGCGGTGCCGAAGCGGCGATCGGACGGCACCCGGGCACCTCGGCCTCGAGCCGGCGTTCCAGCCGGTCGCGCTGCAGGGCCAGGGCCCCTGCTGCCGGCAGGCCGGCCAACGCCGCCTCGGCGGCGGCCCCGAACCCGACGATCCCCGGGAGATTCTCGGTGCCGCCACGCCGGCCCCGTTCCTGCCCGCCGCCCCGCTGTACCGCCGCCACGGTGACACCGGGTCGGATGATCAAGGCACCGGCGCCGGCCGGTCCGCCGAGCTTGTGGGCCGAAACCGACATCAGATGGACACCGAGGGAGGCCAGATCCACCGGGATCTTGCCGGCCGCCTGGACCGCATCGCAATGCACCAGCGCATCATACCGGTTGGCGACGGCAACCACGTCCCGAACCGGCTGGATCACGCCGGTCTCGTTGTTGGCGAGCATCACCGCAACCAGCGCCGGGCGGGTATCCGAGGCCAGTAGCGCCTCCAGGGCCGCCAGGTCGATGATGCCGTTGCTGTCGACGGGGATGCGCGCGGCCTCCGGCACCACTTCCAGCACCGAGGCGTGTTCCACCGCCGACACCAGAATCCGGGTCCGGCCGGTGCCGACCATGGCCAGCATGTTGGCTTCGCTGCCGCCACTGGTGAACACCACGTCGGACGGGGAGGCACCGACCAGTGCAGCAACCTGATCACGCGCCCGTTCAAGACGCGAGCGGGCGGCGCGGCCGGCCCGGTGGACCGACGACGGGTTGCCGATGAGGGACAGCACCTCGGCCACAGCGGCGACCGCTTCGGGGCGCACCGGAGCCGTCGCGTTGTGGTCGAGGTAGGCGATGGTGTCGGTCATGTCGGGCCGAAATCGTGCGAACAGCGGGTGCCCTGCCGGGCTTGCCCGGCTACTGCGTCGTGGCGGCGTGGACGGCCATGCTGTCACCGCTGGTGCCACCGCCCGCCCGCAGCGACTGGAACAAAGCACGGCTGCTGCCGAGGATACGGCCGTCGCACACATCCGCAAGGCTGACGGAACTGAGGTACAGATAGATCTGGTTGCCCAGCTCCTCCCACAGGTCGTGCGTGAGGCAGCGGCCGCGGTGGGAGTGGCAGCCGGTGGGCGAGCCGGGGGTGCAGCGGGTCGCCTTGATCGGCTCGTCGACGGCCATGATGACATCGGCCACCCGCAGTTGCGCCGCCGGCCGCCCCAACAGGTAGCCGCCGCCGGGGCCTCGCACGCTGTTCACCAAGCCGGCGCGTCTAAGCTTGCCGAACAATTGCTCGAGGTAGGACAGGGAGATCTCCTGTCGATCGGCGATCTCCGCCAGGGTCACCGGTTTGCCGTGACCGTGATAGGCGAGGTCGGCCATAGCCATCACGGCGTAGCGTCCCTTGGTGCTGAGCTTCACTGCCGGATCTCCCTTTTCCTATGCCGTTGCCGGGGCATCCCGGCGCGGTGCTGCCAATGAACCGGTACTGCGTCCCCGCCGCGGCATCAGCGGCGAATCCGATCGCCCACGGCAGCGACCGGGGCGTCGTCCGCCGTCCTCCTGACGAACTCGCCGGCGCGTTCGTCGGTGGTGTCCTCGTGCCGCCGCAGGCGGGCTTCCAGCTCGCCGATCCGACCCTGAAGCGCGGTCACCTGGGCGCGCATGGATTCGATGGTCGCGAGAACCGGGTCCGGGCAGCCTTCCGCCGGAGTGCCATAGGCGACGAAGCGCTGCGCCGCGATCCGGTCACGCGGCATCACCGGATGGGCGGGAATGCCGACCGCCGTCACGCCCTTCGGCAGATCGCGGGAGACCACGGCGTTGGCGCCGATGCGGGCCCCTTCGCCGATGATAATGGGGCCGAGCACGTGGGCGCCGGCGCCGACGATCACGCCGTTGCGCAAGGTCGGGTGGCGCTTGACATCCACCTGGGCATGGGAGTCGACGGAAGGGGCAATGCCGCCGAGGGTCACGCCCTGGTACAAGGTGACGTCGTCACCGATCTCCGACGTCTCGCCGATGACGACGCCGAAGCCGTGGTCGATGACCAGCCGGGCGCCGATGCGGGCGCCGGGGTGGATCTCGATCCCGGTCAGCAGCCGCGCGATCTGGGAGACGATGCGCGCCACCAGCCGAAACCGGCGGCGCCACAACGCATGGGCCACGCGATAGAGGAGAATGGCGTGAAACCCCGGGTAGCACAGCACGACCTCAAGGCGCGAGCGCGCGGCTGGGTCGCGCGCCATGAACGAATCGATATCTTCCTTAAGCCTCTTGAAACGCATCGGGGAAGCGGTAACTCTGTGAAGCTTGGTTTCGCGGCGTGCTCCGGTGCGCCCTAACCCTGTCAGCATCGATCGGCGGCTCCCGGTGATTGGACGAACAATAGGATGTCCGAGTCCGGCATTCAAGTATGCACGGCCAGGAAGCGCCGATTCAATGTATCATGCCCGAGTGCGGGGCTCGGACTAGCGGTGGTCGCGGCGGTGCGGCCGGAACGGCGGATGATACGCAAGCCATGCCCGACGTGATTTTCAACGGAACGGAAGGCCGGCTCGAGGGCCGGTACCATCATTCCAAGCGGGCCGCGGCGCCGATCGCCCTGGTTCTGCATCCTCATCCGCTGCAAGGCGGGACCATGAACAACCGTATCGTGTTCGCCCTGTTCCAGGCGTTTCAGCGGCGGGGATTCTCGGTGCTGCGGTTCAACTTCCGCGGGGTGGGCCGGTCCCAGGGCTGGTTCGACAACGGCTATGGCGAACTGAACGACGGCGCTTCCGCGCTCGACTGGCTGGAGAGCATCAATCCCAACGCCGCCGAATGCTGGATCGCCGGCTATTCCTTTGGTGCCTGGATCGGCATGCAACTGATGATGCGTCGCCCGGAGATCAACCGGTTTATCACCTTGGCGCCACCCGCCGGGGTGCAGGACTTTTCCTTCCTGGCGCCGTGCCCGGCCTCGGGCCTGATCGTCCACGGCGATGCCGACACGACCGTGCCGATCCAGGGGGTCGTGAAACTGGCGACCAAGCTCGCCCATCAGCGCAACATCAAGGTCGAGTATCACGCCATCCCCGGCGCCGACCACCTGTTCTCCACCGGCATGGACGAGTTGATGCGGATCGTCGACGACTACCTGGACCGTGCCCTCGCGCCGGCCGCCTGAGCCGGCGCTTCAGCCCCAGCGTCATGGCGGAGGATTGAACGCCCCGGGGTTCGGAGCACTCCGCCCCGCGTCGGGCTCGGCACGCCGGTGGTGGACGGCAGGCTGAGCGGCAGTCCGTTGAGGGATCGCACGGCCAGAAAGGCGAAGGCCTGGGCCTCCAGCCCGTCGCCGTCCCAGCCCACCGCCTCGACCGGTTCCACCGGCGCCTCCAGGATTTCGGCGAGCATCGCCATCATCGTGCCGTTGCGCCGTCCACCGCCGCAGATCAGCCACCGTGTCGGCGCCGCCGGCAGGAAGGCCCGGCCCGCAGCGACGGAGAGAGCGGTGAACGCGGTGAGGGTGGCGGCACCGTCCTCCGCGCTCAACCCGGTGACGCTGTCCAGCACGGCGGCATAGCTGTCGCGATCCAGTGACTTGGGCGGCGGTGCCCGAAAGTAGGGATCGTCGAGCCAAGCGGACACCAGGTCCTCGCGCACTCGGCCGCCGCGGGCCAGCCGGCCTCGCTCGTCCCACTGCTGGCCGGAAATCCGCCGCACCCAGTCATCCACCAGGGCATTGCCCGGTCCGGTATCGAAGGCCATGACCGTTTCGCTGCCGTCCGGTGCCTCGCCGATCCAGGTGACGTTGGCGACCCCGCCGATGTTGAGCACCGCTACCGGCTTCACCAGCGACCAGGCCATGGCGGCATGGAACAGGGGGGCCAGCGGGGCGCCGTGGCCGCCGGCGGCGACGTCGGCGGAGCGGAAATCCTCCACCACCGGGATCTGGAGAAGATCGGCCAGAAGCTGGCCGTCGCCGATCTGCCGGGTCAGGCGCCGTTCCGGCCGATGCAGCACCGTGTGGCCGTGAAACCCCACCACGTCCACCGCGGCCGCGTCCAGTCCTGATGCTGCGAGCAGCCGCTGCACCGCCTCCGCGTGCAGTTTGGTCAGTCGGCGAACCACGCCGTTGGCATCGTCGCCGGGGGACCGCCCCAGCAGTGCCCGCAGCCGGTCACGAAAGTGCCCATCGTAGGGGTAGGTGGCCACACCACCCAGTGACAGCACGCGCTCGCCGTCGGTGGTGAGCAGCGCCGCATCGATGCCGTCCATCGAGGTGCCGCTCATCAGTCCGATGGCGACCCTGGGCTCGCCTTCCCCGGATCGATCGCGGCGGCTCATGGTGTTGCCGTCCGATTCCGGACCCGGCGTTGTGCCGCCGGCCGGTTGTGTGCTAGACGCGCCGCCACGGCAACGCTCCCGGCATCCCTCCATCGGTCCATCGCTCATGCCCCCTTCCTATCGTTCCGAGTTCGTCCGCACGGTCGTCGAACGCGGCTACCTCCACCAGTGCACCGACCTTGAAGGGCTGGACGCCGTCCTGGCCGGCACGCCGCCGGCGGTCGGCTACATCGGCTTCGACTGCACCGCGCCCAGCCTGCATGCCGGCAGCCTGGTCTCGATCATGCTGCTGCGCAAGTTCCAGCAGGCGGGGCACCGGCCGATCGTGCTGATGGGGGGCGGGACCACCCGCATCGGCGATCCGTCCGGCCGGGACGAGGCGCGTCAGCTTCTGGACGACGCCGCGATTGCCGCCAACATGGCCGGGATCCGGACGGTTTTTGACCGGTTCCTGCGGTTCGGCGACGCTCCCGCCGACGCGGTGATGGTCGACAACGCCGACTGGCTGGATGACCTTCGCTACATTCCGTTCCTCCGCGATTACGGCCGCCACTTCTCGGTCAACCGCATGCTGACGTTCGATTCGGTGCGCCTTCGCCTGGAGCGGGAGCAGCCGCTGACCTTCCTTGAGTTCAACTACATGGTCCTGCAGGCGTACGACTTTCTCGAGCTCGCCCGGCGTTGCGACTGCGTGGTGCAAATGGGCGGGTCGGACCAGTGGGGCAACATCGTCGGTGGCGTTGATCTCGCCCGGCGGATCGACGGCCGGACCCTGTTCGGGCTGACCACGCCGCTGCTCACCACCGCGTCCGGCGCCAAGATGGGCAAGACCGCTGCCGGCGCGGTCTGGCTGTCACCCGACATGTTGTCCCCCTATCAGTACTGGCAGTTCTGGCGGAATACCGAGGACGGCGACGTCGGCCGCTTCCTCCGTCTCTACACCGAACTGCCGTTGGATGAGGTCAGTCGGCTGGAGGCGCTTGCGGGAGCCGAGATCAACGAGGCCAAGATCGTTCTGGCCAACGAAGCCACCCGGCTCTGCCATGGCGATGCGGCGGCGGCGGGTGCCGCGGAGACGGCGCGCCAGACCTTTGCCGAGCAGGCGGCCGGGGACGATCTGCCGACCGTGGAACTCGGCATGGCTGACCTGCAAGCGGGCGTGCCGGCGTTCGAGCTGTTCCGCCGCGCCGGCCTTGCCGCCAGCAACAGCGACGCCCGCCGCCTGATCAAGGGCGGGGGTGCCCGGATCAACAACGGCGTGATCGAGAGCGAGCTGAGGCTGGTCACCGATGCGGACCTTAGTGCCGAGGGCGTCATCAAGCTGTCCGCCGGCCGCAAGCGCCACGCCCTGGTCCGTGCCGTCTGAGCCCCGGTACTGTGCCGACGCCCCGCCAAGTCTGCCAGCAACACTAGCGGGGAAAATCGCTGCTGCCGGGCGGTGACCACGCTTCTTCCGCGGCGCCGCTGCCGAGCGCCCCGAAGATGTTGCGGACGAAGCCGGGCGCCAGGGCGGCCAGCGGGTTGACCGTGATCTGCGGGTCATCGAGCCGGCCGGTGGCGCGGTACGTGGCGGCGAACACGCCGCCGCCGCGTTCTCCGCCGGTGAGCAGGTCGCCGATCAGCGGAATCCGTCCCAGCGTGGCATTGACGGCATAGAGCGGGACCACCGTTCCCCGAAGATCGATGTCATCCCCGTCGAGGTCGATCCGGCCCGATGCGGTGAACCCCAGGGACGAGCCGGACGCTCGCGCGTTGGTGACCTGCAGCACATCGCCGCTGTAGGTGAACGGAACATCCAGCACCGAGAAGCGGATCCCGTCACCCCGGAGAGCGGCCTCGATTCCGGTCAGCGCCATCACGCTCAGCAGCCGTGCGATGAACGGTGCCCCGCTCAGCCGGTAGTCGCTCACCAGCAGGCGCCCCTCCAGCGCCCGGCTGGGCCGATCGTCGGCAAAGGTCGCATCGAGGCTCAGGCTCCCCCCGATCATGTCGGAAAACAGGCCGAGGGTCCTGAGCGCATCGCCGGCGTCGTCTGCAGTCACCATCAGTCGGCGATGGCCATGCGCGCCCGGCTGCAGCAGCACCGCGAGTCCAGTCCCGGACGGGGTTGCTGCCGCGAAGTCGGCCGCGGTCACCCGCGGGCCGATCCGGGTCAGTGAACCGGTCAGGTCTCGGAGTTGCCGGTCCTCCGATAGCCAGACGGTGGCAATGTCGGTGGTCAGTCGCAGTTGCCGGGTATCGCCGATGTCCGAGGTGCCGGTTGCCACCCTGTCCAGCGTCTGCCGGAGCGGCAGCAGGTCGAAGCTCTTGCCCTGGATGTCCAACACCCAGCCGCCATCGGCACGTGCATGGGCGCGGGCGCGGGCATCGGTCCGGCCGATCACCAGGGTGGGGAGCTCTACCGACTCAACCGCGTGGTCGTCGGCGAATCGGATGGTGCCGACCGCACGTTGCGTTCCGCCGGCAAGCTGCGCGGCGGCCGCGACCTCGGTGACGCGCTCACGTTGGAAGCGGACAGTGACGTCGGCGCTGCCGGCCTGACCTGGCGGCTTGGCCAGGGCCAGCGCCGGGACATCCAGAGTGACCGGTGTGAGGTCGAGCGCTGCGGTGACCTCGCCCCGGCCATCCGGCGATAGCGCCACCACGATGTCGGCGGCGACGGCTCCCGCAGCCATATCCGGCGGCAGCAGCGGCCGGCCGAAGATGACCTCCTGCACCCGCCCGACCTCCGCAGACGGGATCGTGATCCGCAGCGACCGCAAGGTCGGGGCGTCGGTGTCGAATGTCTCCCGTCCCTCGAAGCTGCCGGCAATCCCGCCAAGGTAGGCACGGCCCTGGAACTCGAGCCCTTCCTTGTCCACGGCCAGGGTCAAACGGCCGTCGGCGAGGTCCTGGCCCAGCAACAGAGTGGGCATCGACACCGACTCGGCTTCGGCATCGGCCCGGATGTCGATGTCGTCCAGCCGAAGGGCCGCCAGCAGCGGAAAGCCGATGGCAAGCCGGACCGCTGCCGTTCCGGCGGCGCTTTGCGGACTGATCCCGAGCGCAGCGGCGTAGCCGAGGGGCGGGTGGTCGATCAGCTTCAGATGATCGCTGAGTGGTCCCTCGACATCGATGACGATCTCGGCACGTGGAAGGCGTTCCGAGATGGCATCGAAGCGGACTGTGCCTCCGGTGATGCGAAGATCGTTCCAGTGGCCGCTGTCCAGGGTGATGAGGAAGCTCTCGGTATCAAAGACGGCACGTGCCGATGCGCCTTCAACCGGGGGCATCGGTGGCAGGTAGCTCACCCGGGTGCCGTCGACCTCTGCGGTTCCGGCAAGGTCGGCGATCCGGTAGCCGCCGTCCGGTGCCTCGCGGATGTCCGCGGTCACCGTCGCCCGTGTGATCACGCCGGCTGCCAGGTGGCGGGTGACCCACGCCCGGGAGCCGGCCTCCACGGTGGGGGGCCAGTAGCGATGCAGGTCGTCGACGCCGAGGTCGTGCATCGTGGCTGCGACACGGATGCGGGCCGTGCCGGCATCCTGGTCGAGGACCGCCACTCCGGCGAGGCGGGGTCCGCCGAGGTCTGCCTGCAGGTCGTCGATCACCACGTGCAGGCGGCCGAGATCGAACTGGCCGCGGGCAGACAGCCGCCGAAGCGGCAGGTCATGGTCGAGCGGCAGCGGCAGCCGGACATGGCCCTGATCGCCGAAATCGATCGTGAGGCGGTGGATCGTCACCTGCTCCTGTTCGGAATCGACATGGCCATGCAGGGTGAGGCCGGCAACGTTGAGGAGCCGCTGGGCGGAATCGCCGGAGTTGTCTGCCGCGCTTCCATCGGGAATTCGAATCCGACCGCCGCCGCCGGTGATCGCGAATCCCGCGGTGGCCGGTCCCCCGATCACCGGCAGGTCGACGGTGATGGTTCCGCTCAGCGGCAGGTCGATGCCGTCGAGACCAGCCGGCCCCAGTGCGTCGCCGGGAAATGCGGCCGGGCGCAGGTCACTGAACGCGACCCCGATGTCCAGGCGTTCGGTTGCGGGCGAATAGCGTGCCTTCACCGCCACCTCGGCGTCCTGGTCGCGGCTGTCCTTCCCGTTGAGGGCGAGGTCGGCGGACGCCCGGATGGCGGGGCCGTCCCGCCACAGCCTGATCTCCGCAGCCGACGTCGTGACCTGGATGCCGAGCGGCAAGTCCTCGACGCGAACGGCTGCCCCGACGATCCGGACCTCTTTCAAATACTGGAGAAAGCGCTCATGACCACCGGTGTCGGATCGGGTATCCGTCGGGTCGGCGTCGGCGAGCGCGATCCTGCGCTCCCCGTCATCACTCGGCACCACGATGGCGACGCCGTCGGCATCACGCCGGACGGAGAATCGGGGGTTGAACAGGCGGATGCTTTCCGGCGCAACCCGTCCTCGGGCCAGCGCCCGCGGGCTCAGCGATGCCGACAGCGCCGGTGCCCTGGCGATGGTCAGTCCGTCCTCATCGGTCAGCCGGAGGTCGTGGAACCGAAGGTCGAGAGTCTCCTTCCAGCCTTCCCAGGAGAGCATGGTATCGGCGATGTGGAGCTGGTATGGGGCGATACGTGCCGACACCAGCCTTTCGGCCACAGGAGTCAGCAGCGGCAATGACAGCGGCCCCTCCGCAAGTCTCCAGCCGAGGAGAGTGACGGCGACAGCGATCCCGGCGACGATCCCGCCGCATCCCTGCAACAGCCACCGAGCCCGTCTGGTGATCAAGGGGGACCCTCGCCGTGGTTCGATCGGTGGTTCGGGACGGCGGTGCCTTGACGGTGCGCCGCGAGGCTCGCAGTGTGCGGGAAACCGGCAGCGATGAACATGCAGAACTTCTCGGTAGCATTTCCGACGGCTGGGCTGCCTACACCCCGGGACCCGGGCGCAGCCGAGGTGCCGCGCGAACGCTGGCGCGAAGCGGTCGCGGCGACCGGCGATTCCGACCTGGTGGAGCAGGCCGAGGCGGCGCTCGCCGATGCCGACGCGGCCCGGCTGCTGGATGTCGTGTTCTCATCCAGTCCCTTTCTCAGCGCCGCCGCCGAACGGGAGGCCCGGTTTCTGATTCACCTGTTGACCGCGGGTCCGGATGCGGCTCTCGACGAGGTGATGGCGGCGGTTGCCGAGGCACGGGCCGCTGCCATCGACGGCACCGATCCGTCCGGCAGTTTGCGCGTCGCCAAGCGGCGCGTCGCGCTCACCACCGCGCTGGCCGACATCGCCGACGTCTGGGCACTCGACGCGGTGACCGGCGCGCTGTCGGATTTCGCCGAGGCTGCACTGGACTGCGCGGTCGACCACCTCCTGGCCGAGGCCGGCCGCAAGGGCGTCATCGAGCTGGCGGACCCGTCAGCACCGGGACACGGCTCCGGCCTGATCGTGCTGGGTATGGGCAAGCTTGGCGCGCGCGAGCTGAACTACTCAAGCGACATCGATATCATCGTCTTCTACGACAGCGATCTCATCCGGAGCCGCGATCCCGACCGCCTGCAGCATCACTTCGTCCGCCTGGTCCATGCCCTGGTGCGGCTGATGGAGCAGCGGACCGCCGACGGCTATGTGTTCCGCACCGATCTTCGGCTTCGGCCCGACCCCAGCGTGACCCCGCCGGCCCTGTCGGTGCTGGCGGCCGAAACGTACTACGAGACCCTGGGGCAGAACTGGGAGCGTGCGGCCTTCATCAAGGCGCGTGCAGTCGCCGGTGACCGCGACGCCGGCCGGGCGCTGCTGCACCGGCTGCAACCCTTCATCTGGCGGAAGAACCTGGATTTCGCCGCGATCCAGGACGTCCATTCCATCAAGCGGCAGATCAATGCTCATCGCGGCGGCAGCCGCATCGCCGTTGCCGGCCACAACATCAAGCTGGGTCGCGGCGGCATCCGGGAGATCGAGTTCTTCGCCCAGACCCAGCAGCTGATCTGGGGCGGCCGAGTGCCGGACCTTCGCGCCATCGCCACCGTGCCGGCCCTTCGCGGCCTGGTGGAGCACGGTAAGACCGCGGCGGACACCGCCGACGGACTGGTCGCCGCCTACCGGTTTCTGCGCCGGCTCGAGCATCGCCTGCAGATGATCCACGACGAACAGACTCACCAGTTGCCGAAGCGGCCGGCCGAACTCGCCCATCTGGCGGCCTTCTTCGGGGCCACCAGTCTGGCCGCCTTCGAATCCCAGGTCCTCGAGCACCTGCGCACGGTGGAAGCCGCCTATGGCGATCTGTTCGAGGATGCGCCGGCGTTGTCGATGGCCGATGGCATCGCCGGCAACCTCGTCTTCACCGGCGGCGAGGCCGATCCCGACACGCTGGAGACCTTGCGCAAGCTGGGCTTCTCCCAGCCCGAGACGGTGGACAACGTGGTTCGGACTTGGCATCGCGGCCGCTACCGCGCCACCCGCAGCACCCGCGCCCGGGAGATCCTGACCGAGTTGATGCCGCTGCTGCTGAAGGCGCTGGGCGACACGCCCGATCCGGATGCGGCGCTGCTGACCTTCGACCGGTTCCTGGCCGGCCTTCCCGCCGGGGTCCAGTTGTTCTCCCTTTTCCACGCCAATCCGCCGGTGCTGGCCCTGGTGGCCGAGATCATGGGCGGGGCGCCCCGACTGGCCGCGCGCCTGGCCGCCCAGCCGGCGCTGCTGGAAAGCGTGCTGATGCCGGACTTCTTTGCCGAGCCGCCCGGCGCGGCCGAGCTGGCCGAGGAGCTGGAGACATGGCTCGCTCGGGCCGACGATCTCCAGGACGTATTCGACCTGATGCGGCGCTGGGCCAACGACCGCCGGTTCCAGGTGGGGGTTCAGGAACTGCGCGGGACCCTGGACCCGGTCGCCGCTGGGCTCGACTACAGCAGCATTGCGGAAGTCTCCATGCGGACGCTGCTGCCGCGGGTCGAGAAGGCCTTCGCCCAAGACCACGGCCGGGTCCCCGGCTGCGACATGGCGATCATCGCCATGGGCAAGCTGGGTGGTCGGGAGATGACCGCCACGTCCGATCTCGACCTGATCTTCGTGTACGAGACGCCGGGGGAGGGGGCTGAATCCGATGGGCGGCGGCCGCTCGCCGCCAGCCATTACTTTGCGAGGCTCAGCCAGCGGTTCATCAACGCCCTGACCGCGCCGACCGGGGAAGGCACCCTCTATGAGGTGGACATGCGGCTGCGCCCGTCCGGCCGGGCCGGTCCCATCGCCGTCAGCTTTGCCGCGTTCGAGCGCTATCAGCAGGACGAGGCCTGGACCTGGGAGCGGATGGCCCTGACCCGGGCACGGGTGGTGGCCGGCCCGCCGTCCCTGGAGGCCGGCATCACCCAGGTGATCCAAGGGGTTTTGACCCAGTCGCGGGATCCCGACGCCCTGGTGCGCGACGTTGCCGACATGCGCCGGCGCATGGATGCGGAGCACCACACCGAATCGATCTGGGAGGTGAAGCATCTTCGCGGCGGCCTGGTGGACGTGGAATTCATCGCCCAGTATCTGCAGCTCCGCCACGCCCACCGGCATCCGGACATCCTCGCCACCAACACCGCCGAGGCATTGGCGCGGTGCAGGGATGCCGGGGTGATCGACCGGGCGACGGCGTCGACCCTGTTGGAGGCGCTGGCGCTGTGGCAGGCGGTGCAGGGGCGGGTCCGCCTGACCCTCGCGGCTCCGGTCAGCGCGCAAGGCGCCGAGGACGCACCTCAATCGCTGCGGCGGGCGCTCCGCGGCATTGCCGGCGACGGGCTGGACGATCTGGCCGCGCACATGGGTGATCTCGCCGCCCGGGTGCTCCAGATCTTCGCCGGGCTGATCGATGAACCGGCGGGGGAGTCCTCGACCGGCGACGACAAATCGCCGGATTGATCAGGCCGAGGACGTGGGAGAACACGCTCGGCCGGCGCGCCCCGCTTCAGTCATCGCCGGGCGCCTGGTCCGGCAATCCACGGCACCTGCGCACCCCAGGCCGTGGACCCGCGGGTCAAGCCCGCCGGTGACAAGGGGGAGAGTCTCGGCGCCGGAGCGAACGGGATGGGTCTTCCGCCGCGCTTCATCAGGGCTGCACGTATCCGCCCTTGCCGTCACGGCTGTGCTCGTCCCGCCTGTCCACGAAGCCCACGCCAAGCCCGTTCTGTCTCGGCGATACCATCCCGGTTGTCCGGTTCGTTGCTATCCCCTAATTTTAAGATTGGTTGTACAGAAGGATCATCATCATGCAGACAGATTTGGCACCACCGGCGGTGCCGGTCGGCAGGATCAAGTCGTTTGGTCCGTTTGGACCGAAGTACGAGGTCGGCCGAGTGCTGCGGGAGCTGGGTGACGGGGACTGGCTGGTGGAAGTAACCCTGGTTGAAACGGGGGAAAAGGCCGAATACCGCCTGAGTCGCCTGTCGGACGATCCGGACGCGCGCTGATGTATGCTGTAGCGTTCGATCTGGTGGTAGCCGACACGGAGCAGCATCATCCGAAAGGTGTGACACAGGCTTATACGGACATCGGCGCAATTTTAGCGGAGCACGGTTTCCGTCGCGTTCAGGGGTCCTTGTACGTCACTGACAACGAGGACATGGCCAATCTGTTCCTCGCGATCCAAGCGTTGCGGAGCTGCTCGTGGTTTCCCAAGTCTGTGCGCGATATTCGGGCGTTTCGAATTGAACAGTGGTCAGACTTTACCATTCTCGTTAAAGGTAACTGAGTCGGATTTGGTTGGACGTGACACTATTGCCGCCGGCCAGCCGACCGATATTGCAAGGTGCTTGGGCATGGTCGCCGGCGCGGGCAATCCGGTAGCTCGTATCGGCCGGTAACGCCGCCACCCAGCGGGGCGTCACCGACAGGATTGCGCCGGATGGATCAGCCGCCTTCGTGTGCTACCCTCCCGCCGTGCCTTCCGTCCCGATCCGCCGCTGGTTGCTCTCCCTGGCCGTCGTGCTGGCCGTGGCCGGTCTCGTGCCCCAGCCCGCGGCCGCCCGGGACGAACTGGTGATCGGCGTCACCCAGTACCCCTACACCTTCCATCCCAACA
>REES01000087.1 GCA_007694935.1 Rhodospirillales bacterium | reverse complement strand
AGCACCTCCCAATGGCGCAGGGCGCCTTGAATCTCGGTTTCCGGAACCCGGGTCAGTCGGCCGTCCACCGTACGCTCCCAGCCCGCGAGGTTACCTTCGGCATCGAACCAGAGCTCGAATTCCACCTGCCGGACGGTGCCGGGAGCCGCGCCGGGCTCCATCGCCGTAAGGCGGGCCTCCTGCCGATGGTAACGGAGTTGCCCATTCTCCAGATAGTATTCGGCCACGGCGGAGCCGTAGTCACCCATGGCAATGCGCTCGTTCACGTACCGTAAAGCCCGAGCGTCAAAATACGCGCTGTAACGGATGTCGGCATCTCCCATTGTCATGGTGCCGTCCACCCGACGCAGTGCGCCCAGGTCTTGTTTCAGCACGGCCAGACGTGCCTCCGGGGTCGGCGGCAAGGCCCCACCCAGCGGTGCCCGCCGCTCCGGCCCCGCGCACGCGCCAACCCAGATGGCGAGGGCCACCAAAGCGAGCACTCTGAGGTTTCCCTGAACACGATCCGCAGATGCCCTCATGGCCTGCTCTCCTTTATCCTTGCCGCTCATCTCCATCTGGCCGGCGAACTCGGGCCGGGCAAGTCACTGGGTCCGGGACCTGAGTGCTGGCGGACCCATCCGCTACAGCGGGAAGAACACCGGCACCGCCAGCATGGCGACGATCAGCGCCAGGACCTGCAACGGCACCCCGACCTTGACGAAATCGTTGAAGCGGTAGTTGCCGGGCCCCAGCACCAGGGTGTTGACGGGGGAGGCCACCGGGGTCGCGAACGCGGTCGAGGCGGCGATCGCCACCGCCATCAGCACCGCATGGGGCGACACGCCCATGGTCTGTGCCGCTCCGATCGCGATCGGCGCCACCAGCACCGTGGTCGCGGTGTTGGAGACGAACTGGCTGAACACCGAGGTGATCACGAACAGCCCCGCCAAAAGCGCCATCGGCCCGTAGGAGCCCACCGCCGCCACCAGGCCGTCGATGATCAATTCCATCCCGCCGGTCTTTTCCAGGGCGGTCGCCATCGGCAACATTCCGGCGATCAGCACCAGGGACTGCCAGTTGATCGCCTTGTACGCTTCTTCCATGGAAACACACCGGGACAGCACCATCGCCACCGCCGCCAGCAGTATCCCGGTCACGTTATCCACCACCTCGAAGGTGAGGAGGAGCAGCATGCCGAGGGTCACCAGGATGGCATAGGGCGCGCGTCGGCGGTTTGGTGCCACCTCCTTGATCTCGGCCGGCACATCCAGCACCAGGAACTCCTTGGCCTGCCCCTGCAGCGTCCGGATGTCGTGCCAGGAACCCGCCACCAGCAACGAATCGCCGAACTCCAGACGCGTGTCCGCGAGCACCGGGCCGATCGCCCTGCCCTTGCGACGCACCCCGAGGACCGAGAGGCCATGTCGTTCGCGAAACCGGGCGTGCCGCACGCTGTGGCCCGCGACCTCCGACTCCGGTGTCAGCAACACCTCGGCGAAGCCGAGTTCCCGTTGCACCAGTCGGATCGCCCGTTCCTCCAGCGGCAGCGGCTCCAGGCGCTCGCTCTCAGCGAAAGCTTCCGCGGCGGCGGCGTCACCGGTCACGTAGAGGATGTCCCGGACCTCGATATCGGTGTTCACCAAGGCCGGCTTGACCACGTCCACCAGCCGTGATTGGCGTTCGATGGCGGCCACGGTGACCCCGTAGCGGGTCCGAAGGCGGACGTCCGCGATGGTCTTGCCGGCCAGCGGCGAGTCCCGCTTGATCCGAAAGCGATGCACCTTGCCGATCAGGCCGTAGGCCTCGGCGAAATCCCGCATGGTGCGCTGGTCCGCTGGCGAAGGGACCCCGCCGGTGCGGTCTTCCGGCAGCAGCCGCTGACCGATCAGCAGCATGTAGGCGACACCCACCACCAGCACGAGCGCACCGATCGGGGTGAAGCTGAAGAAGTGGAACGGCTCCAGGCCTTCGCGGCTGAGTGCCGTGGTCACGACGATGTTCGGCGGAGTGCCGATCAGGGTCAGCATGCCGCCGATCAGCGAGGCAAACGCGATGGGGATCAGAAGCCGGGACGGCGCATGGCCGGCCTTGGCGGCAAGGGCAAAAGCGATGGGGATGAAGATGGCGACTGCCCCGGTGGAGGTGACGAATGCCGAAAGCGCCGCCACCACCAGCATCACCAGAACCAGGAGCTTGTTCCAGTCGGAGCCGGCCAAACCCATCATCCACTGCCCGACGGCGTAGGCGACCCCGGTCCGGAACAGCCCCTCCCCCACCACGAACAGACCGCCGATGATCAGCACGATGGGCTCGCCGAAGCCGGCCACCGCCTCGCGGCCGCTCAGGATGCCACTGATGGCAAGCGCCAGCACCACCATCACCGCAACGACGTCGAGGCGAACGCGGTCGCTGGCGAACAGCACGATGGCCGCGGCCAGAAGGCCGAAGACGAAAAGGATCTCTCCGGTCATGGGCGGCTCCGGTGGCGGATGTCGGCGCGGGCTTCCCGCGGTCGGTCACGCTGCCGGGCGATGGTCACGTCACCTGCACCCGGCCCACGCCGGCCCGCCTACATCGGGAACTGCATGCCGGGCGGCAGCTTGAGGCCGCCGGTGATCTCGGCCATCCGCTCGGCGATGCGGGCTTCCACCTTTGCCTTGGCATCGTTGAAGGCCGCGACCAGGAGATCCTCGAGAACTTCCGTCTCGGCCGGGTCCACCAGCGACGGATCGATGCGGATGCGCCTGGCCTCGGCCTTGCCGTTCAGGGTGACCTCCACCATGCCGCCGCCGGCAGAGCCGGACACTTCGATGTTGACCAGCTCTTCCTGCATCTCCTGCATCTTGGCCTGGAGCTGCTGAGCCTGCTTCATCATCTGGCCGAGATTTTTCATGACCGGATCGCACCTGTGTTGAGTGAGGTCGGAGCGCCTCTATAGCAGGTCGCCCCGGTCAAGTCATGCCTCGGCCGGCGGTGCCACGGGTGTGGTGGGATCGCCGGCGCCCGCTGCCGCCGGCGCCCGCCCGCGGCCGCACACCAGCGTCACAAGATGATCGGCGTCGGCCAGCCTTCGCTCCAGGAAGCGCTTGGTGCGCTGCTGCCCGGGGGTGTCGTCGGTGGACCACACCGCCAGGGTGGCGAGGAACAGCCAAGTCAGCGCCACCTCCTCGATCTCCCGGCGCGGCGGCTTGGCATCAAGGCCGGCGCCATCCCGGACCCACAGGATCGTCCGTGACAGGTTGAAGATCATCGGCACCCAGTGGTGGGGATGGAACGGCCACATCTTGTGCTTCAACATATCCACCGTGACCCGACGATGGGGCGCCAGCGCGTCGAGCCAGCAGCAGAACAGCCGGTACAGCCGGTCTCGTGCCGGCCGTGCTGCAAGGTCTTCGTCCACCGCCGCCAGCATCGCCAAGCGCGCCCGGTCGAACCAAGCGTCGGCGACCGCATCCAGGTCGCGAAACCGTCGTCCCAGCACGGCCATGTCGATGCCGAGGGCAGCGGCAACCCGGCGGAGTCGCACGTTATCCCATCCCACCACCTCGGCTTCGGCGATGGCAGCATCGACGATGCCGTCGGCCAGATCATCTGCCGCCATGGTGTTAACCTTTCGAGTGCCCGTCGAAGCCAAGGCAACTGACAGCATCCACCGAGCGCGGCTGCGCCTCATTAACATAGGCAAATCGGGCGAGATCGGAACCTCCGGCCGGGTTCGGTCCGGCGGGCACGGCGCCGGCAACCCGCCCGACGACCGGATTACCGCTTCGGCAGGCTCTGCACGATGAACAGGGCAACCAGGAGCTCGCTGGGCTCGGCGTTGCCGAAATGGGCGTCATAGACCGACCAGATCTGCCCAGACCGGAACAAAGCGGCCAGCGCGCCGTCGGCGACCCGGCGAAAACCGTGATCCCCCTGGCGCAGCATGAAGGCATAGGGCTCATACGAGTAGAACTGCCCGGAAAGCTGCAGCGCCTCGGCATCCCGGGCCTCGCCGGCGAGCCCCAGCAGCAGGATGCGATCGGCGAAGTAGGCGTCGATCGCCCCGTCCTCCAGGGCGGCAAGCCCCTCCTCGTGGCGGCCGAAGGTCTCAACCGTCGCGTCGATCATCTGGGCGCGGAGCGCGGCGCGGAGCCCCTGCTCGGTGGTGGTCGCCTCCAGAACGCCGACGTTCCGGCCGACCAGATCGCCGAGGTCGCCGATCTCGGATTCTACCCGGGTCAGCATCTCGGCGCCGGTAATGAACGTCAGCAGGGTGAAATCGACCTGCTCCCGGCGTTCCAGGGTGTGGGTCGTGGATCCGCACTCGATGTCGACAGCGCCGGAGCTCACCATGTCGATCCGGCTGCCGACCGCCACCGGCTCGAACACCACGTCGATGGCGTCCATGCCCAACGCGTCCTTGACCGCGGCGGCGATGCGCCGGCACAGGTCGACGCTGTAACCGGCCGGGTTGCCGGCCTCGTCACGGTAGGAGAACGGGCGGGCGTCCTCGCGAAACCCGATCACCAGTTGTCCGGTATCCCGGACTTTGGCCAGAGTGTCCGCCGGGGCATCGGCGCCGGCGGCCGATGCGGCAGCAACACTGAAGATCAAACCAAGAACAAATTGGCGCACGGACAGCCTCCTCGCGGACAGAATGAACGTTTGACAACGGCTTCTAGCGGGTTTCCGAACCCCTTGCCAAGTGCCAACATGAGACCTTCGTCAGGAAGCCCGGAGCGAAACAATTCACTCACCGGGTCCATAAGTTGCATCACAAGGGTTGCGTCAATTGCCCCATATGGGTATCGTATGTTTTATGGGGCGGTGGGGGAACCGTCCGGCACGAAGGAGATCGTGACAGGCTGCGGGTCTCAGCCGCTGTGCAGGCAGAATGCGACCGCACTGGTGGGGCCGACGCCTGGGTCGGCCCCCGTCCCAAGGGGAAGGATTGGAAGAACCATGACCGACCGTAGCACCGTCACGCGCCTGGAGAGCTATGCGCTGTCACAGTGCACGCCCCAAGTCCCCGCCCGCGCCTCGGATCGGTCCGGGCCGGACGAGCAAGGTCTGTTCTACGCCGGACTGCATTATATCGCTGCCGACCTGGCCGAGCTGGCCAAGGCCGCGCCCCCGGACAAGACCAGCGCGCTCCTGGCGCTCGTCCGCCTGATCAGGGTGCTGGCCAAGCGGTAACGGCCTGTCGGCGCGGCTGCGCCCGGCTGCCCGCATTCCGCCGACACCCCGCTCCCTTCTCAAGCGATCGGCGCTTCCCCACATTAGGCGGTGAAGTGTTCGACGGCGAGAGAGCGGCGCATGTGGTTGCAGACGGGACGCAAGCTGACTATCCCCTCGGCCGATGAGGCCTTGCCTGGGCGCACCCAACCGGTCCAGGTTCCGGACACTCACGCCGTGTCCGGCCGGCCGCTCAAACCGCCGTTTCCCGCCGGCACCGAAACCGTCACCTTCGGCCTCGGCTGTTTCTGGGGGGCGGAGCGGGTGTTCTGGCAGACGCCCGGGGTGTTTACCACCGCAGTGGGCTACGCCGGCGGTCACACTCCCAACCCGACCTATGAAGAGGTGTGCTCGGGGCTGACCGGGCATGCCGAGGTGGTGCTGGTGGTGTTCGACCCGCAGCAGATCTCGTTCCAGGAACTGCTCAAGCTGTTCTGGGAAAGCCACGATCCGACCCAAGGCATGCGCCAGGGCAACGACGTCGGCACCCAGTACCGCTCGGCCATCTACGCCGCGTCGCCGGAACAGAGAGCTGCCGCGATGGCCTCGCGCGACGCCTATCAGGCGGCACTGATCGCGGCCGGTCTCGGCACCGTCACCACCGAGATTCGCGATGACGTCGGCGCGTTCTACTACGCCGAAGCCTACCACCAGCAGTACCTCGCCAAGAACCCGTTCGGCTACTGCGGCCTCGGCGGTACCGGCGTCCCCTGCCCTGGCGACATCAGCGCCACGGCCCCCGGCGCCTCTGCCGCATCACGGTAACGGCTCGGCGGTAGCCACGCTCACGGAGGGGACCGCCGGCGCGACCCCAAGCGCCGCCAGGGCCGCCTTGCCCCGCACGGTCACGTCGCTGATGAACTGGAATTGCTGGCGCGCGTCCACGGGATAGGCCTTGACCCGGTAGTGGGTGCCCCACGGCTCCTCCCACAACACCACCGTAATCGGCAATTCGAGCTGCACATACGGGCTGGTGAGAGCGGCATCATATAGCGCCGAGCGCACCGCCGCGGCGTCGTGGCGGGGATCGACGAAGAACCGCACGACGCACATCAGTTCGCGGGAGCCGGCATTGGCGTTGTAGATGGCGGTGTCCCACAGCTTGGAATGGGGGATCAACACCCGGGTGTCGTCCGGCGTCACCATCTCCAGCCCGCGTAGCCCCTCCTTCGTCACCTCGCCGTAGGCGTCGCCGATCCTCACCCAGTCGCCGGGCCGGTGCGGTCGCTCGAAGACCGCGACCACCCCGGCCACCACCCCGGACAGGTAGTCCCGGAAGGCGAAGCCGATGGCGATGGCGGAGGCACCCAGGATCGTCACCATGTTCTCCACCGTCGGCCGGATGACGATGGAGAGAGTGATCGCCAGCGCCCCGACCAGAATGACCATCTTCAGCACCGGCACGAACGGCAGGATGCGGTGCCGCTTCGCCCGGTGGAACCGCTCGGTGAGCCACGGCAGGCCCCGCTGCACTGCCGTGGTCAGTGCCCAGGCAACGATCACGATGGCGGCGATCTCGGCCGCTTCCCGCCAACCCAGCTCGTTGAAGATCCTGACCAATGTCTGTTCGGCGTCGTCCATATGCGGGTCCCGCCCCATCCTTGTGCAACGTGCTAAAAGGCGTCCAGCAGCAGGCCCTGGCGCGCCATCACCTTCCGGACCGATGGATAGGCGGTTGCCGTCACCTGCCACCGGCCGTCGTAGTCGGCGACGATGTTGTCGGCCATGAGGCGCCTGAGGCTGCGCCCCAGGTCGGTTCCAGGGGTCGGCAGGACCGTCGGCAGGATGTCTTCCGGCAGGCCCCCGTGCACCAGAAGGCTGTGCAGGAAGTACTGATCCAGGTCCGGCGGATCCGCGGTCAGCGTCGGCAACGGCATCTTGTGCCACGGGCTGAGCCAGACCCGGTCGGTCCCGTCGGCCGGTGTGCCCAGTCGATCCAGCATGGCCTGATCCACCTCCTGGGTGGCACCGACTTCCAGGCAGCGGCGCCAGACAGCGCGGATGACGCCCGGATTGCCGCGGGCATAGGCGGCCAGAAAACGGCAGAATCCGGTAACGGGCTCGCTTTCCTGGTCTCCATCCTCATGACCTTCGTCGTCGCCCTCACCATGGCCACGGGAGGCGGCGGTGACGGCGGCCAGCGGCGGCGGCAGCACCAGGTCGCCGCGATCGATCTGATGGAATCGCAGGGCCGGATCGGCCATCTCGGCGAGCCATCGCTCGGTCCGTTCGTGGTCGAGCGCCTGCAGGGTCCAGGGCGATGGAAGCCATCGTGGCAGGCCGAGCGCCTTGCCGAAGTAGGCGAAGGCCCAGCTGTCGCAACCGATCAGGGTGGGAACCGCCGGCGCCGCATAGCGGTCCGCCAACCGCCGGATCAGGCCAAGGCCCAGGGGATGGCGAAGGTAGCAATGCTCCAGTGCCGGCAGCACCACCGGCCCGGCATCTCCATCGGTGAGTTGATCCAACCAGCCCGCTGCCCCCGCCGGGATCGCTTCCGGCGGCGGTGCCTCGACCACGCGCCAGCCCCGGGCCCAGGCGACGTGCCGAAGCATCTCTCCGGTGCCGCCATGGGGTGGTCCAACGACCAGCCGCACCGATGCCGCAGCTTCCGGATCCGGCCAGTCGGCGAGGGCGAGTTCCAGAGCCGTTGCCGGCCCGGACCAGTCCGGCGGCGGCACCGCCCGGTCCACCACCGGAGCGGCAATAGCCGGCGCCTCTTCGACGCTGGCCACGCCGGCAGCCGCCCTGGCCTCATCAGCGCCTCGCAGGCGTTGCCAGAAGCCCCTCCTCAGACCTTTGCGTACCGTCTCGCCAGCCGGTCCGCTGGGACGGGCGAACCGGTCCAGTGGCACCACTTCCCACAACGGCGGTTGCGGCTGACCTCCCGACTCTGTCGCGGCGGCTGAATCCCCCGCGTCGTTGCGCTTGCCCACGGTTCCGCTCCGGTCCGGCTCCGCCGCGTCACTCGGCGCCGTCGGCCAGTGCGGTCGGCTTCTTCTCCCGAGGCAGCTCGACCCTGAGGCGCAGCTCCCTCAGCCGGGCCGGCTCCACCTCGGCCGGGGCCCCCATCATCAGGTCCTGGGCCTGCTGGTTCATCGGGAAGGCGATGACCTCCCGGATGTTGGGCTCGTCCGCCAGCATCATCACGATCCGGTCGATGCCGGGCGCGCAGCCGCCGTGAGGGGGTGCGCCGTAGCGAAAGGCATTGAACAGGCCGCCGAACCGCTGCCGGGTCTCCGCCTCGTCGTAGCCGGCGATGGCAAAGGCCTTCAGCATGATGTCGGGACGGTGGTTGCGGATGGCACCGGACGACAGTTCCACCCCGTTGCACACGATGTCATACTGGAATGCCTTGATCTCCAGCGGATCCATCGTCTCCAGCGCCTCCATCCCGCCTTGCGGCATGGAGAACGGATTGTGGCTGAATTCGATCCGCCCGGTCTCCGGGTTGCGTTCGTAGGCCGGGTAGTCCACCACCCACAGGAACCGGAACGTGTCCGCCTCGCGCAGGCCCAACTCGTCGCACAACCGCTCCCGGGCACGACCGGCGAACTTCTCGGCCTCCGCCTTCCTCGCACAGACGAAGAACACCGCATCGCCGTCGCCAGTGCCGGTGGCCGTCCGGATCGCGTCGAGGCCGCCGGCTTCAAGGTTCTTGCCGATGGGGCCCTTCGCTTCGCCGTCGGCAAACACCACGTAGGCGAGGCCGCCCGCGCCTTCGGCACGCGCCCAGTCGTTGAGCTTGTCGAAGAAACTCCGCGGCATCGCTGCCGCCTTGGGTGCCGGAATCGCCCGCACCACAGCACCCTTGTCGATGTTGCGGGCGAACAGCGCGAAGCTGCCACCACGGAACACCTCGGTCACGTCGGCCATCACCAGCGGGTTGCGGAGGTCCGGCTTGTCCGAACCATACTTCAGCATCGCGTCGTCATAGGGAATGCGGGGAAACGGCACCGGGGTCACTGCCTTGCCGTTGCCGAACTCCTCGAACACCCCGGCCAGCACCGGCTCGATGGCATCGAACACATCGTCCTGAGTGGCGAACGCCATCTCGAAGTCGAGCTGGTAGAACTCCCCCGGCGAGCGGTCGGCGCGGGCATCCTCATCACGGAAGCACGGCGCGATCTGGAAGTAGCGGTCGAAACCCGACGCCATCAGAAGCTGCTTGAACTGCTGCGGCGCTTGCGGCAGGGCGTAGAACCTGCCGGGGTGCTGCCGGCTCGGCACCAGGTAGTCCCGGGCCCCCTCCGGGGAACTCGCGGTCAGGATGGGGGTCTGGAACTCCATGAAGCCGGCCTCGGTCATCCGCCGCCGGAGCGAGGCGATCACCGCCGACCGCAGCACGATGTTGCGATGCAGGCGGTCGCGGCGCAGGTCCAGGAACCGGTACCGCAGCCGAGTCTCCTCGCCATACTCCAAGTCGCCAGCCACCTGCATGGGCAGGACGTCGGCCGGCGAGTCGACAACAACCTCGGCCATCCGCACCTCGATCTCGCCGGTGGCGAGAGCGGGATTGACCGTGTCCGGGGTCCGTCGCACCACCAGCCCGGTCACCGTGATCACGCTTTCCGGGCGCACGTCGGTCACCGCCTCGAACAGCGGGCTCGCCGCATCGATCACGCACTGGGTGAGGCCGAAATGGTCGCGCAGGTCGACGAACAGCAGGTTGCCGTGGTCGCGCTTGCGATGGACCCAGCCGGACAGGCGGACGGTGGCGCCGACGTGGTCGAGGCGCAGGGCCCCGCACGTATGAGTTCGATAAGGATGCATGGTTGTCTTTCACCTGACCGGCCGAAGCAGACGCGGCGCCAACCCACACCGGCCGGTTGCCTTTGTCAAGCGGCGCCACCATAACGGTGGCCGGAGAGGAAGCCGACGGTGTCGTCGGCTCAGAAACCATGGGGTTCCGGTGACGATCTCGACCGTCCTGTTCGATTTCGATGGCACCCTGGTGGAAACCATGGACCTCAAGGTGGCCGCCTTCCGCGCCCTCTACGCCCCGTACGGGGAGGCGATCCAGGATGCAGCAGCGGCCCGCTACCTCTCCGGCGCCGGCACCTCCCGGCTGGAGCGGATCCGCAGCTGCCATACCACGCTGTTGGGGGAAGCTCCCGGGGACGCCGAGGTCAAGCGGCTTTCCGACCTGTTCGGCGCGATGGTGGAGGACAAGGTGGTGGCCGCCCCCTGGGTTCCGGGTGCGGAATCGTTCCTGCGGGACCACGGCGACGCATTGACCCTCGCCATCGTCTCCGCCACCCCTCAGGAAGAGCTGGAGCGGATCATCGACCGCCGCGGCATCACCGGGGTGTTTGCCGGCATCCTGGGCTCGCCGCCGGACAAGACCACATTGATCCACGACATCATCAGTTCCCATTGGATCGACCCCGGCTCCATCCTGATGGTGGGCGACGGCCGCGCCGACCACGACGCCGCCGCGGCCAACGGGGTACACTTCGTCGGCCGGGTGCGGGACGGGCAGCCCGACCCGTTCCCGCCCGGCACCGCCACGGTGCGCGACCTGTGGGACCTTGCGGACCATGTGGAGCGACTCGCCGACTGAGGGTGAGCGTAGAGCCTGGATCGCGTCGCTCCGCTCGCGATGACGACGAAAACCGCTGGCGGTCACACCCCCTGATGAGTCATTGCGAGCCGCAGGCGAAGCAATTCATGGGCTGTCCGATTACATGATGTCACCATAGATGTCGCGCCATTCCGGGTTCATCGCTGCAATCAGAGCGAGTTTCTTGGCCCGAGAGCCGCCCTTGATCTGCTTCTCGCGGAGGATGGCACTCTCCATGGTCGTATGGCAATCGAACCAGACCAGCATCTTGCAGCGGTAACGTGCCGTGAAACCGCGCACTGTGCCCTCGCGATGATGCCACACGCGCTGCACGAGGTTCGATGTGACGCCGGTGTAAAGGGTGCCGTTGCGCCGGTTGGCCATGATGTAAACCGCGGGTTCCTTCATGAGACGACCTTTGTGATCGCGTCGCTGCGCTCGCGATGACCATTACGGACTTGTCATTGCGAGCCGCAGGCGAAGCAATCCATTGCCAGGTCACATCAGTTGTCGTATGGATCGCTTCGCTGCGCTCGCGATGACGAGGCCGACACCGCGCGATGACGGTGTACAGATGTCTTAGTTTAGCGGTGCTTCCCCGCTATCCAGTGTGGGTAGCGGCGTGACCGTGGGTTGAGTGGCTTGGCTCCATCCCTTGGTTCGACCGCGAACCACCCCTTCGTCCCGACCTGCAGATTTGGCAGGCTGCCGAGCGCAGTGGCGGTCAAGGAGGGCCGGAGGCCATCCCCGCGGCAGCGGCGACGTGCCCTTGACCGGCGGGACCACGGCAGCGCACTCGACGCAGTCGGGTGGGGGTTGACGGGCCGGTCGCGGCCGGAGCACCCTTGAATTCATGATCCTTCACCAACTGGACGAGGCATTCGCCGGCAGCGGCCTTACCACCCGGGGCGGCTTTCGCCTTTCGCCCGCCGACCGGCTGCCGGCAGCGGAGGGGGCCGACGCGGCCACCCTGGTGCTGATCGGCAACGTCGGTGGCGCCATGTGGCAGGCCTTCGCGGCGGCCACCGACGCCGCCGCCCGGGCCACCGCAGCGCACCCGCTGGACGACTGGACCCGGGTGGTGGTGGCGCCGGTCGCGGCCCGGTTCGGCGCCCGGCCGCTCTATCCGTTCGAGGGCCCGCCGTATCATCCGTTCCAGCAGTGGGCGCGGCGGGCTCTGGCGCTGGGGGAGAGCCCGATCGGCCCGCTGATCGATGCCGAGGCCGGCTTGTGGCACGCCTTCCGGGCCGCGCTCCTGTTTCCCGGGCACCTGCCGCTGCCGGTTCCCGTCGGGCAGGCGAGCCCATGCGCGACGTGCCGGGAGCGGGCGTGCCTCACCACCTGCCCGGTGGACGCCATCGGCCGCAACCGCACCGACGTCGCCGCCTGCGTGGACCACGTTCAGTCACCGGCGGGCGCCGCCTGTCGTAGCGGGGGCTGCCGGGCCCGAAACGCCTGCCCGGTCGGCGGCGGCTTCCGCTATCCGCCGGCGCAGTTGCACTTCCACATGGCGCGGTTCCTCTCCGCCCACGGCGGTCACGGCCAGGGCTAGAGCGGCAGCCAGAGCCGCGCCCGGAGACCGCCCAGCGGTGAGTCACTCAGGGTCACATCACCGCCGTGGCCGCGGATCACGTCCCGGGCGATGGTGAGGCCCAGCCCCACCCCGCCGGTCAGCGGGTTTCGCGAGCCTTCGATGCGGTAGAACGGGCGGAACACTTCCTCCCGCTCCGCCTCCGCGATGCCGGGACCGTCATCGTCCACCAGCACCTCGACGACGTCGCGTCGCCGCTCCGCCAGCACGCTGACGTGCCTGGCATACCGGGTCGCGTTCTCCACCAGGTTGGTGACGGCGCGCCGGAACGCCAGAGGGCGGACCGTCGCCTCCAGCCCTGATGGCGCCTCCAGCGCGATACTGGCACCGTTGCGCCGGGCCTTCTCCACCACGTCGCCGAGGATGCCGCCGATGTCGGCAGGGACCGGCCGCTCCGAGCCCTCGCCCCGGGCGAATGCCAGGTAGGCGTCCAGCATCCGCTCCATTTCCGTGAGGTCGCCCTTCAAGGCCTCGATGCCGTCGTCCGCCGGCATCATCTCAAGCTGCAGCTTCATCCGGGTGAGCGGCGTGCGCAGGTCGTGGGAGACGCCGGACAGCAGGGCGGTGCGCTGCTGGATCTGGCGGAGGATGCGCTGACGCATGGCGATGAAGGCGGCGGCGGCCTGGCGCACCTCCGCCGCCCCTTGCGGCTTGAAGCGGGGCATGTCGCGCCCCTTGCCGAAGGCCTCGGCGGCGCGGGCGAGCCGCAGCACCGGGCGCACCTGGTTGCGCATGAAGATGCTGGCGACCCCGAGCAGGATCATCGAGGTGCCGAGCATCCATAGCACGAAAACATAAGTGGTGGAGCTGAACAGCCGCTTGCTGCTGACCACCATGGTGACGACGCCTTCGGGCATCTGCACGTCAACCACGACATGCGACGGGATCTGCCGGATATCGACCCGGAACGGCCTGTCGATGTGTTCCCGCAGCGCATTGGCCAGGGTCTGCTCCACCCCCCGGCCGACGCTGGGCCCCTGCCGGGTGAGGATGGCGTGCTCGGCCAGACTGACGTCGATGCCCATGCGCTGACGGGCTTGGCGCAGCAGCCACTGCTGCTGCGCCGGTTCCGGGAGGTCCCGGAAGCTGTCCACGATCACCCCCATATCGCCGGCGAGGTCGCGGGCCATCCGCCAGCTCACGGTGTCCCAGTGGCTTTCATAGAACACATAGGCTGAGACGAGCTGCAGCACGATCAGCGGCGTGACGATGATCAGCAACGATCGGCCGAACAGGGTTCGCGGCAGCAACTGCTTGATCATCGGGGTCAGTCCGGCTTGAGCACGTAGCCCTTGCCGCGAACCGTCTGGAGATAGCGCGGCTCGCGGGGATCCGCCTCGATCTTGCGGCGGAGCCGGGTGACCTGGACATCCACGGCCCGGTCGCCGCCGGCCGCTCCGGTCAGCTCGATCAGGTCCTCGCGGCTGAACGCCACCCCCGGCTGGCGCGCCAGCACCTGAAGCAGGGCGGCTTCCACCGAGGTCAGACGGATGACGGCATCACCACGCTTGAGTTCGCCGCGCTCCACGTCGAATGCGAGGTCGCCGAGAAGCACGGCTGCCGCCGGGTCCGGCCGGGGCACCCCACGACGGATCAGATTCTGCATACGCAAAAGCAGTTCCCGCGGCTCGAACGGCTTCACCAGGTAGTCGTCGGCGCCGTGCTCCAGGCCGTTGATGCGATCCTCCGCCTCGGCCATGGCGGTCAGCATCAGGATCGGCAGCCCGCTCTGCTTGCGGACCGAGGCGGCGAGATCCAATCCGTGCTCCCCCGGCATCATCAGGTCGAGGATCATGGCGTCGAACGCGAGGGTGCCGAGCCGGCTGCGGGCTTCCGCCGCCGAGGCTGCCGTGGCCACCACGAAACCATGGTCGCCGAGATAGCGGGCCAGCAGCGCGCGCAACCGGTCATCGTCGTCGACGACCAGAACGTGCGGCAAATCCTGGCTCATGGACGCGGCGATCCTTCCATCGGATCAGGAAAAGCCAGGGCCACGCGATGACGGACCTCTGGAGCGATGATCGCCTCCAGCACCTGGGTGAAGCCCGAGGCCGCATCCGGCCCCGCCTCGGCGAAGGCGGCCGCCAGCCGGGCGGACTGCCGCGCCGTCAGCACCCGTTCGAGCGCTTGCGCTTCCTCGGTGAGAAACAGCCGGCGGCGGCGGCGGTCGGCGCGATCGGGGCGCGCGATCACGAAGCCGTCCCGGACCAGCTGGCTCAGCACCGGCGACAGTCCCTGCTTGGTTATCTTCAGAATGTCAAGCAGCCCACTGACCGAAACACCGGGATGGCGGCCGACGAAGTAGATCACCCGGTGATGGGCCCGCCCGAAGCCGTAACGTTCCAGCAACTGATCCGCCTCGCCGGTGAAGTCCCGATACGCAAAAAACAGCAACTCGATCGCTCGCCGCAATTCCGGCGGCCCAACCTCGTGCCCTCGATCCCCGATGCCGGTGACCTGCGCGGCCTCGACCATGGCTTCCTCGGCTCTCGCGGATCGAACCTGACGCTGCGATGCCAAGCGTCAGATCGGTCGAACCACGAACCTGTTTGATCTGGTGGTCCGATTCAGCCCACGGATGGGCTCATCCGTGGGCATCGAACCACGAGTGCCGGATGCACCGGCACAGGCAATTACGTCAGCATCCTTGACATATAATGCCCGCGGATGCTACCAACTGCAATGGTTGAGACGGCGGCCGGGTCCGCTTCGCCGCTTGCCGCAAGCTTACGGGAAAGGTTGTCTTGATGGCGACGCAACCGTTCGATGATCGCGATGGCCTGATCTGGTTCAACGGCGACTTGGTGCCGTGGCGGGATGCCAGTGTCCACGTGCTGACCCACGCGCTGCATTACGCCTCCTCGGTGTTCGAGGGGGAGCGCGTCTATGGCGGCAGCATCTTCAAGCTGACCGAGCACTCCCAGCGGCTGGCCGACTCGGCACGGCTGCTGGGTTTCACGCTGCCTTGCTCGGTTGATGACCTCGACCGCGCCACCGAGGCGGTGTGCAAGGCCAATGGCATCGTCGATGGCTACGTGCGCCCGATCGCTTGGCGCGGCAGCGAGATGATGGGGGTCTCGGCCCAGGCCACCCGGATCAACCTGGCCATCGCCACTTGGCCCTGGCCCTCCTACTTCGCGCCGGAGGCACGCCTGCACGGCATCCGCCTCAAGACCGCGCCCTGGCGACGGCCGGCACCGGACACCGCGCCGGTGCATGCCAAGGCGGCCGGCCTGTACATGATCTGCACCCTGTCCAAGCATGCGGTCGAGGATCAGGGGTATGACGACGCCCTGATGCTCGACTGGCGCGGCAGGGTCGCGGAATCGACCGGCGCCAACATCTTTCTGGTGTTCGGGGACGGGCGCCTGCATACCCCTGTTCCCGACTGCTTCCTCAACGGCATTACCCGGCAGACGGTGATCGCGCTGGCCCGCGAACGCGGCATCGAGGTGGTCGAGCGGCCGATCACGCCGAACGAACTGGCCAACGCCACCGAGGTATTCCTGACCGGCACGGCCGCCGAGGTGACCCCGGTCGGCAGCATCGACGATCATCGCTACACCCCCGGCGAGATCACCAGGACCCTGATCGAGGACTACACCCGGTTGACCACCCGGGCGGCGCGGCAGGCGGTGCCGGCGGCCTGATTGCCGCAGCCCCGTCCGGGCGGCCCCGGCAGCCTGCTCCGGCGACCGCTACCACCGGCCGCCCGGCTGGGCCAGCGCCTCGTGGGTCAACTCACGGACGATGATGTCGAAGGCCTCGTCCACCGAATCGGTCTTGTGGAACAGGTCCAGATCCTTGCGGTCGATCGTGCCGAACCGGACGAGAGCCTCCAGATTCAAGACCGCGTCCCAGAAGTCGGTGCCGAACAGGACGATCGGCAGGCGCTTTCGGATCTTGCCGGTCTGGACCAGGGTCACAACTTCGAAGAATTCGTCCAGGGTCCCGAAGCCGCCGGGAAAGGCAATCAGAGCCTTGGCGAGATAGACGAACCAAAACTTGCGCATGAAGAAGTAGTGAAACTCGAATTCGAGTTGGCGGGTGATGTAGGGGTTGCCGCGCTGCTCATGGGGCAGCGAGATGGTCAAGCCGATGTTGATCCCGCGCGCTTCCGAGGCGCCGCGATTGGCCGCCTCCATGATGCCGGGACCGCCGCCGGTGCAGATCACGAAGCGCCGGCGCTTCTCCTCCAGCCCTTTCGACCACTCCGTCAGCCGGCGGGCCAGCTCACGGCAGTCCTCGTAGTAGCGCGACATCGACACGAGGCGCTCGGCCCCCTGCAGGTCGCCGCCGTTGGCGCGAACGTCCTCCAGCATCTCCACCGCCACGTCCCGGGGCAGCAGCCGCGCCGATCCCCAGAACACGATGGTGTCGGAGATGCGGAGCGCATCGAAGCGGGATTCCGGGAAGAGATATTCGGCAAGAATGCGGATCTGCCGGGCGTCCCGGCCGCCAATGAATGCCTCGCTGCGGTAGGCCTTGTCGACCCGCTTGTCCTCCGACCCCATGGACGCGTGTTCCCTTCGGCAGGTGGGCGGCGGCATCGCGCGCCGCCGGGTCACAACTCCAGTTGGGTGAGGTCCGAGATGACGGTCGTGCCCGCCGGGAAGAAGGACGCCTCGCCGGCGCGGACCCGACCGACGAAGGCGAGGCCGGTGGCCGCCGCGGCGTCATGGTCGGTCATGCTGTCACCCACGAACAGAACGCGGTCGGCCGCCAGGCCGTGGTCGGCCAGCAGCTCCCGAATGATCGGCGGCTTCTCGGGCGGCGACCCCCGTACCTCGTGGAACCAATCGGCGATGCCGCGGCGGGCGACGATCCGCCGCAACTCCACCTCCGGCGTACCCGACACCACGAACATCGGCAGCCGGTCCCGGAGTGAAGCCAGCAGCGCCTCCGCCCCGGGCACCCACGCCGCCCCCACCACCGCGTCCTCCACCAGATGGGAGAAGTGCAGTGCCAAGCGATCCAGTTCCTCGACGGTCAGGGTCCTGCCGAGCAGGGTGGCATGGCAATGGCGGATCTTCTGGCGGCGGGAGATGCCGCCATGGGCCTTGTGGTGGGCCAGCGCCGCTGCCAGGACGTCATCGCCGTACGGCCGGTACATTTCGGTGAAGGCACGTGTCTTGATGTCGGCGGATTCCAGGATGACGCCGTCGAAATCCAGGAACAGCGCGTCGAAACGGGCACCGTTGCCACCGAGGGAGGACTGAGGCATCGGCCGCCTAACGCCGTGGGGCCTGCGCGACGGACGGACGGGAATCCGCCCCGGCACCACCCGGCGCGATCGGCGACCACCGGGCGGCGGCATCGGCATCGGACTCCCGGGCAACAACCCACTGCCGCCCCTGTCCGGTTTCTTCCTGCTTCCAGAACGGCGCCCGGGTCTTCAACCAGTCGATCAGAAACCGGCACGCGTCGAACGCGGCATCCCGATGCGCCGACGTCGCCGCAACCAGGACGATCCGGTCTGACGGCACCAGGCGGCCGAAGCGGTGGATGATCAGGACCTCCTGAAGCGGCCAGCGACGCCTTGCTTCCTGTTCGAGCCGATCGAGCTCCCGCTCGGTCATGCCGGGGTAGTGCTCCAGGATCATCGCCTGCACCGCCCGGTCGTCGTTGACATCGCGCACCAGTCCGATGAACACGGCAACACCGCCGACGGCGGATCCGCCGGCGCACAGCCGATCGATCTCGGCACCGACGGAGAAATCCTCCCGCTGCACCCGGATCACCCGTTGGTCCCTCCGGTCACCGGCGGAAAGAACGCCACTTCGTCACCGGCGCGGACCGGGTGCCGAAGGCTCACGTGCTCCTGATTCACCGCCACCCGGACAAACCGGAGGTCGGCAAGCGCCTCGGCGGGTTTGCCGCCACGGTCCCGCAACCAAGCCACCAGGGCGTCGACATCGGCCACCTCGGCCGGCGGCGCCACCTCCTCGGAGGCGAGGCCCGCCTTCTCCCGCAAAGACGCGAAGTAAAGGATGTGCATGTCCCCCGACCACCGCGATCCTAGCCGACGTCGCGGGCGGGATCCGCCCGCTCCAGCCGCCGCACGGCCTCCGGCCGATCCGGGCCGTTGTGCGGTGCCGCGGTCGGCTCCTCCCCCATGTGGCCCATTCCGGCGCGCAGGTAGTCGTACCCGGTGATGAAGGTCAGCAGCGCCGCCGCCCACAGTCCATAGAGGCCGATCACCGGCGTGGTGAGCGGCCCCAACGCCGGACCGTACTCGCCGACGACGAGGAAGCCGATAGCAACCATCTGCAGGGTGGTCTTCCATTTGGCCAAGCGGGTCACGGGCACGCCGACATTGAGCTGCGCCAGATGCTCCCGCAGGCCGGAGACCAGGATCTCGCGCCACAGGATCACGGCCGCCGGCAGGATGTGCACGCCTTGCAACCGATCGATGCCGACCAACACCAGCAGCACGGAGGCGACCAGCAGCTTGTCGGCGATGGGGTCGAGAAAGCGCCCGAAGCTCGACTGCTGCGACCAGGCACGTGCGAGGTAGCCATCAAGGAAATCGGTGATCCCGGCGAGCACGAACACCAGCAGCGCGAGCCAACTCCCCCACGGGGTTTGGAGCATCAGCAGCACGCAGACGACAGGCGTCGCCAGCACCCGCGAAACCGTCAGCAGATTGGGAAGGTTGCCCGACATCACGCGTCCGATCGGGGCTGCGGAGAGCGACCACATCATTCTACCCTCCGGAATGGAACCAGTCATAGATCTTATTGGCGAGCGACCGGTTGATGCCTTCCACACCTTCGAGATCGCTGCGGCCGGCCTGGGCGATCGCCCGGACGGATCCGAAATGGTGCAGCAACGCCTTCTTTCGCCGGCTGCCGATGCCGGGGATCTCGTCCAGAGGCGATGTGGCCAGCCGTTTTGAGCGCTTGAGACGATGTCCGCCGATGACAAAGCGATGCGCCTCGTCACGCAACCGCTGCAAGAAGTACAGCACCGGGTCGCCCGATTCCAACAGAAGCGGCGGGTGGTCCGGCCGGAAGATGCGCTCGCGACCGGCGTTGCGGTCCGGCCCCTTGGCGATGGCCGCCACAGGCAGACCGTCGATACCCAGGTCGGCAAACACCTTCAGGGCGACGCCGAGCTGTCCCGAACCACCGTCAATCAGGACCAGATCCGGCCAGCCCTCGATGCGCTCCGGATTCTCCTTGAGGGCGCGAGAGAACCGACGGGTCAGCACCTCGCGCATCATGGCGTAGTCATCCCCGGGCACAAAACCGTCTTCCGTGCCGCGAATGGTCCACTTGCGGTAGGCACTCGGCACCAGGCCATCGGGTCCGGCCACGATCATGGCGCCCAGCGCCTCTGTGCCGGACACATGGCTGTTGTCGTACACCTCGATCCGCTGCGGCGCTGCTTCCAGGCCTAGGGTCACGCCGAGGGCTTCCAGCAGCCGCCGCTGGGAGGCGCTTTCCGCCATCCGCCGGGACAGCGCATCACGGGCGTTGGCGATCGCCTGTGTCACCAAGCCGAGCTTTTCCCCGCGCTGTGGAAACACCACCTGCACCCGGTGACCGGCCGTCACCGACAGCGCTTCCGCGACCAGCGCTTGCTGCGGCAACCGATGGCTCAGCAGCACCAGCGGCGGCGGCGGGTGATCGGCGTAGAACTGCCCCAGAAAGGCGGCGAGCACCGCTTCCGCGCCCTCCTCCGCTCCGTGGTTGGGAAAATAGGGCCGATTGCCGTAGTTCTGCCCGGCCCGGAAGAAAAACACCTGGATGCAGGTCTGGCCGCCGGCGGTGTGCGCGGCGACCACGTCGGCCTCGCCCAAGCCAGCCAGGTTGATCCCCTGATGCGCCTGCACCGCTGTCAGTGCCCGGATGCGATCGCGATAGGTCGCCGCTTCCTCGTAGGCGAGGTCCCGGCTGGCGGCGTCCATGCGCCGAGCCAGCTCCTGCTGGATCACTTGGCTCTCGCCCTTGAGAAACAGCCGGGCCTGTTCCACCAGCTCGCGATACGCAGCGTCGCCGATCCGCCCGACGCAAGGCGCCGAGCACCGCTTGATCTGGTACAGAAGGCATGGCCTGGTCCGTGCAGCGAACACCGCGTCGGAACAGTTCCGGAGCAGGAATGCCCGCTGCAGGACATTGATGGTCTGGTTCACGGACCAAGCCGATGCAAACGGCCCGTAATAATCGCCGGGGCGCGACCGCGCGCCGCGGTGCTTGACGACGCGGGGAAAAGGATGATCACCGGTGACCAGTATCAGCGGAAACGACTTGTCGTCGCGCAGAAGAATATTGTAGCGGGGCTTCAGCCGCTTGATCAGGTTCGCTTCGAGCAGGAGCGCCTCTGCTTCGGTGTGGGTGGTGACGAACTCCATCGTCACCGTCTCCGCCACCATGCGCTTCAGCCGCATGCCCAGGCGGTGGGCCTGGACGTAGGTCGCGACCCGCTTCTTCAGGTTGCGCGCCTTGCCGACATAGAGCACATCACCGCTGGCGCTGGCCATCCGGTAGACCCCCGGCGTGTCGGGCAGTCCACGGACGTAGGCGGCGACAACCGCCACTCCTGCAGCGAGCGGGCCTGTCTCTGTCACAGCCGGAAGATGTGCCGGCGACTCCGAACTCATGGCAAGGAATGTGGCGCGGGCGATGGCAGGGGTCAACGCGACCTGAGGGTTCGGGCCCGACGGCATGTCCTCCGGCCGAGGACGTTCCGCCCGCCCTTTGGGACAACACTGTGGATAGCTTGAGGGCGGCGGCGGCCGCCCCCGCTGCCGGACGCCCGGGCCGGACGTCGGCGACGGGCCGGCTCCGGCCAGATACGCCCGTTCCGTCCCTCTGATTCATGCCCCGACCGCGGTTCTCGAACCTCCCGTCGAAGGCACACCACCGGGGGCGGCGTTCTCGCAACGGCACAACGACCTGCGAGCAACCTGTGCACAACTATCGGGGCCGAAGGTCGGCGGGCCCGGGCCACGCCGCGACCTCCTCACGCCACGCTTCACACCGATGGGGGGAACCGCTCGATCTCCACCCCGACACTGGCGGCATCGGGAAAGACGTCCAGCTTCTCGACGCGGACGCGCACCGACCGCACCCGGGCATCGTCCAGGCACATGCGGGCGATCGACTCCGCCAAGGTTTCCACCAGCTTGATATGGCCCTGGGAGACGATGTCCCGAACGCCATCGCTGATGCGCTCGTAGCACACGACATTGCCCAGGTCGTCCCGCAGGTCCGCGCCCTCGTCGCGCACCGCGAGGTCGAGGTTGATGCGAACGCGCTGCGGGGCGTGACGCTCGTGCCGATGCACGCCGATGGAACAGCTGAGCACCAGGTCGCGCACGAACACGTGCCGCAGCCGATTCCGGGCATCGGCAATTCTGAGCGGATGGATCACGGGCGCGATCTCGGCGGTCATCGGCAGGCCTTGGCAGGTGGTTTCGCGGGCGGACGGCATGCCGGGACCAACCGGGGTGCCGGGGCTACTCTTCGGTCGTGGCAGCCGCGACGGCCGAACCCCAGCCCAGGTGCTGGCCGCTGTCCACCGCGATCATCTGGCCGGTCAGCGAGGGAGCGTCAAGCAGGAACCGCACCGCGTCGGCGATCTCCTCGGGGCTGGCCGGCCGCGCCAGCGGCAATCCCGACCACTGGCGGGCGAACTGGGCCTCAGTCTGGCGCGGACTCGGCAACGTCGGGCCGGGGCCGACGGCATTGACCCGAACCCGCGGTGCCAGCGCCAGCGCCATGGTCCGGGTCAGGGTCCACAACGCCGCCTTGCTGACCGTGTAGGAGGTGAAATGCGGCGTCAGGTTCCACACCCGCTGATCCAGGATATTGATCACGTTTCCGCCCGCTTCGTCGGGAAGCTGGGACACCAGCGCCTGGGTCAGCATGAAGGGCGCCCACAGGTTGACCTGCATGTGGCGATCCCAGCCGGCACGGGTGGTGGTCATCACCTCGTCCCGCTCGAACACCGATGCGTTGTTGATAAGGCAGGTGAGCGGACCAATTTCCGCCGCGGCCCGGTCGATCAGGGCAGCCACGTCGGCGTCGACGCCGAGATCGCCCCGCACCGGCACGCTGCGACCGCCGGCTTCGGCGATTTCCTCGACAACAGCGCGAGCCTCGGCATCCGACCGGTTGTAGTGAACGGCGACCTTCCAGCCGTCGCCGGCCAGGGCGAGAGCGATCGCCCGGCCGATCCGCCGGCCCGCCCCGGTCACCAGAGCGGTCTTGCGTTCGCAATCGGGATCGGATGGCGTCATGCGCTGACGATGCCGCCTTCGCGGCGGGGAATCAAGGTCGGGTGATTCTGTCACGGCATCCCCGCCGGCGCCCAGGGGATGATCCCAAGGCCGCCGCTGTACTGAACCGTGACATAGGCAACGTACAGCAGCAGGAACGCCGTTCCGGTCTTGCGGCCGAGCCGGCCCCCCAGAAGAAACGGCAAGAACACCAAAGTGGCGAGCAGCATGATCCACAGATCGAAGCTCACGATCTGCGAAGCCACCGGCAACGGCACCACCACCGCGACCGCCCCCCCCACCAGCAGCATGTTGAACAGGTTGCTGCCGAGCACATTGCCGACGGCGACGTCGGTGTGGCCGCGGAGCCCCGCCACCACCGAAGCCGCCAATTCCGGCAGCGACGTTCCGATGGCGATCAGGGTGAGCCCGATCACCGCTTCCGGAACGCCGAGCGTCCGGGCCGCGGTGGTCCCGCCCTCCACCAGAAACGCCGATCCCACCAGCAAGCCGGCGAGCCCGAAGACCACCGCCGCCCAGGCACCCCAAAGTCCCCCCGGCAGGCGGCCCATGTCTTCCGCTTCCTGGCGGCGACTGTCGACCGCTGCGTCCCCCGGTCCCCGGGTCTCCCGCCAGAAGGCGACCACCATGAAGGCAGCGAACGCGAACAGCAGCAGCAGGCCGGCCTCCGACGTGATGTCGCCCGACAGCAGGATCAGCGCAAACAGGAGAGTCCCCGCAATAAGGACGCCGGTGTCGTAGACCATCGGGCTCGGGCGCGGCTCGATCGGCCGGAGCAGGCCGGTCAGCCCGAGGATGAGGAAGACGTTGGCGACGTTGCTGCCAACGATGTTGCCGACCGCGATGTCCGGGCTTTCGGCCAGCGCCGCCTCCAGGCTTACCACCAGCTCCGGCGCCGAAGTTCCGAACGCGACCACCGTCATCCCGATCAGAATGGTGGAAACGCCAAGCCTGCGGGCGACGGTCACCGAGCCGCGGACCAGGAGTTCGGCACCGCCGAGCAGCAGCAGGAAGCCGGCAACGATCTGCAGTGCCGTCACCATCGGTCAGCCCCGGATCGATCGTTGACCACCGATCGGTCACCCGAGATCGGTGGAGGCGGCGGTGCCAAGGTGGCGAAACTGGGATACCAGGTCCTCGTATAGCGGACGCTTGAACCACACGGCGAGCGCTGGCAATTCGTCGACGGCGGCCCACCGCCAGGCATCAAACTCCGGGTGCCCGCTCGCCGCGAGGTTGATGTCGGCGTCGGCGCCGGTGAACCTGAGGGCATACCACCGTTGTTCCTGGCCCCGGTATCGGCCGCCCCAAATCCGCCCCTGCAGGGCTTCGGGCAGATCGTAGCGGAGCCAGCCGGGGGTTTCGGCGACGATCTCGAACCGATCGGTCCCCAGTTCCTCCTTCACTTCGCGACGAACCGCCTCCTCAGGGTCTTCGCCTTCATCGATTCCGCCCTGGGGAAGCTGCCAGGCACCGGGCGTATCCACACGCTGAGCCACCAGGACCCGCCCGCGGCGATCAAACAACAGCGCCCCCACCCCCTTGCGGTAGGGCAAATCCGTGGGATTCCCGAGAGTCATGGGACGATCTGTCGCCCGGCCACACCGCTGATCGGCACCAGTATCACCCCCCGTTCCTCCAGATCCCGGGCCCAACGCGCGACCGTGCCGACGGTCAAGGGCAGCGGCCGCCCCATCCCTACCGCGACACCGCGCTCGCGGGCAATGGCTTCCAACCGGCCGAGCGCGTGATCGACCACAGCGGCGCTCGGCACCTCATCGATCCAGAGGTCACCGACGGCGAACGGCAGCCCCATGTCCACCGCCAGAGCCGGCAGTGCGCTGTCGCGGGACACGCCACCGCCCACGTACATCAGGCCACGCCGGCTGAGTTCCTCGGCAACCGGCCTGAGGACATCCTCCCTTTGCTCCAGGCGGTCGCCGTAGGCGCTGAACACCCCGATGAAGCCACCGAACCGCGCCATCAGGCGATGAAGCCGGTCGCGGTCCTCGGCTACGGCGGTGCTTGCGGCCAGCGCCTCCGGCCCGGGATCCCGGAACGGGAAGTCCTGCGACCGCGCCGGCAGTGCCAACAGGATCTCACGACCGCCCGCCCTCGCCGCTTTCGCCCAGTCGGCAGCAACATCGGCATAGGGATCGATCGCCAGTGTCACCTCCGGCGGAAGCAGCCGGATCGCCGCTTCGGACGCCGTCACGCTCAACCCGATATCGGCGATCACCAATGCGATGCGCGGCCGCTGATCGCCGGCGGCCGACGCCCTGGCATAAACCTCGAGCGGCGTTCGTCCATCATCGGCGATGCGTGGCAGCGGACCGTCCGGCCCCGGTTCGCTCAACGCCGGGTCCAGGGAAGGGGCCTGCCGGACCAAGGCCGCCAGCGTCGGATCGGCTGGCGCCGGCAGCCGCGCCACGGCCGCCACGGTTACGCCCCCGCCGCGATCCATGATGGCCGGCGCGGTCTCCAACCGGGGACGCTGCGCAGCAAGGAGATGGGGGGGCGGATCCGCCTGCGTGATCGACCGGTCTGGACCGGAACCAGGCGGGGGAAGCTCCAGGACCACCATCGGCGGCGCCGCGGCGTCCCGCCACAGCGGCGGCAGGAGCCAGACGCCAGCCCCTACGATCGCCGCCACCATCGCCGTCGCCACCACGGCAGCGAGCCAAGAGAAGGCGCCCGGGGACCCCGCCTCGCTGCCTTCGACGGGGTTGTCGCTGCCGCCGAACAGATCTTCTGCCTCCTCCCTCGGGCTGCGAGGTCGCGGCACCTCGTTCCCCGGAAGAGGTTTCCCCGGGTTGGCGGGGGACGGCTGTGACCGGGGCACCGGCATCCCTGGATGAGCCCGAAGGGGCGGTTGACGCTTCGACCGCGCCTCAACGCATGGCGGCGACGGGTGGCGCCTTCTCGGTGTAGAGGGCGATGCCCCGGATCAGGTCGATGGCGCGCAGCAACTGGTAATCCTGCACTTCAGGCTCCGCGCTGGCATCCCCGTTGTCGGCATCGCCGGGGACCGCATGCGGCGGCTCGGCCCCGTGGCCGCGCAGGTCCAGCGCCCCGCGCAGGTTCTGTTCGCGGGTGCGCTCCGCCTGGGCCACCGCTTCGATGCGGGCCGGCTCCACCAGGATGTCGGGTTCGATCCCCTTGGCCTGGATCGAGCGCCCGCCGGGCGTGTAATACCGGGCGGTGGTCAGGCGGATCGCACCGTAGCCGGTGAGCGGAATGATCGTCTGCACCGAGCCTTTGCCGAACGACTTGGTGCCGAGAACCAAAGCACGGCGGTGATCCTGCAGCGCCCCCGCCACGATTTCGGACGCCGAGGCGGACCCGGCATTGATCAGCACCACCATCGGCACCCCATCGGCGATGTCGCCGGCGCGCGCGTTGAAGCGCTGGCTGTCGTCCGGCCGGCGCGATCCGGTGGAAACGATCTCGCCGCGGTCGAGAAACGCATCGGCGACCGCCACCGCCTGGGACAGCAAGCCGCCCGGGTTGTTGCGGAGGTCGAGCACAATGCCCTGCAGCCCGCGGCTGCCGGCCGACGCCTTGAGGTCCCGGATGGCCGCCTTCAGCGCGTCCTCGGTCTGCTCGTTGAAGGAACTGATCCGAACGTAGCCGACCTGCCCCTCCAGGCGGGAGCGGACCGACGTGATCCGGATGGTATCGCGAACGATGGCCACATCGAACGGTTCCCGTCCATCGCGGCGCACGGTGAGCACGATCTCGCTGCCGACACGCCCGCGCATCTTCTCCACGGCGTCGCCCAGGGTCATGCCGAGCACCGCCTCGCCGTCGAGATGCGTGATCAGGTCGCCCGGCTCCAGACCGGCACGATCGGCGGGGGTGTCATCGATGGGCGAGACGACCTTCACCAGACCGTTTTCCATGGTCACCTCGATGCCGAGGCCACCAAACGCACCCCGCGTCTGGACCTGCATCTCCCTGAAACTGTCGGCGCCGAGATAGCCGGAGTGGGGATCCAGGGACGTCAGCATGCCGCTGATCGCCGCCTCGATCAGTTCCTTGTCCGTGGTCTCATCGACGTAGGCGGCGCGCACCCGCTCGAACACGTCGCCGAACAGATTGAGCAGACGATACGTCTCGCCGTCGGTAGCGGTGTCGGCGGCATGCGCCGTCGGGGCGGAAGCCGCGATGAACAGGGCTGCGATAGCAGCCAGGAAAACCTTGCGAACCGTCATCCGCTTGCCTTTCGCTGCCCTGCCTTCAGCCACGGCAGGGGATTGATGGGCCGCCCCCGTTCCCGGAGTTCGAAGTAAAGAGATGGGGTGCCGCGTTCCGGTTGTCCCATGCGACCTACATCCTGACCGGCTGCGACAGAATCGCCGATGCCGACGTCGACCCGGTCCAGGCCCGCAAGCAAGGTATGATATCCATTCGCATGCTCCAGGATCAAGAGCAGCCCATAGCCGCGGAACGGTCCGGCGAAGGCCACCAGACCCGCTTCCGGTGCCACGATCCGGGAGCGCGGTGCGGTCGCGAAGGTGACGCCGCGACTGGTGGTCACGGCCCCGTCACGCTCCCCGAAGGCAACGGTCACCCGGCCGTCGGTCGGGAAGACCGGGCCGGTTGCCGGCGGGGGCACCGCCGGCACCGGCGCCCGCGCCGTCGTTGTTTCCGGGGCGGCTGCCGCCGGCGGTTCCGGGCGGACCGAGGGCGCGCGGAAATAGGCGCGTGCCCAGGCCGCCTGACGCGCCGCCTGCTCCAGCCGGCGGACCCGATCGGTCAGCGTGGCTGCCTCGTCGCCCAGGGCCCGCGCCCGGCCGCTTGCCGCCGCCATCGCCTCGCCCAGTTCCGCCCCGGCGGCGGCGGCCTCCCTTCTCAGGCGGTCGAGCCGTTCGGTTTCCCGCTTCACGTCGGCGAGGGCCGCCTGGATCACCTGCCGATGCGACCTGACCGCGGCGCGCGCATCGGCAATCTCCTGAAGTTCCGTCCGCATCTGGTCGGACTCGGCCTCAAGGCGCTGCAACAGGGCCTGCGCCAGCGTTGCCGCACGAACCACGTCCAACGGACGGTCGGTTCCCAGAGTCATCACGGCCGGCGGCATCCGGGCGATCCGTTGCAGCGTCATCAGCAACCGGCCGGTATCGGCGTGCCGCGATGCCAGCGATTGCTGGAGAACCCCGACGCGGACCTCCAGGTCCGCCGCCTGCCGTTCCAGGGCGGCGACCGCAGCCTCCTTGGCGGCGACCTGCCGGGCTGCATCCTCGGATCCCGCCCGCAGCGCCTCCACCCGGTCGGCCAGCGCGGCGAGCCGGGCGGCCAAGGCCCTTTCCTCGGACCTGGCAGCCCCCAGTGCCTGCTCCGTCTCGTCAAGGGTGGAGCGGGCGGCATCAAGGTCGGCCCTCTCCTGGGCTCGACCGGGCACGGCAGCGGCAAGCGCTGCCGCCGCCAGTGTCAGGCCGACAACCATCCCGCGGACCAACGCGGTCACGCCGGCCCCTCACGGTCGGGCACGATGGTGGTCGAGGGGGCGATGCAACGCCCCTCGGGAACGCTTCGCCGCCGGATCAAGCCTTGCCTTGTGCCGCCACCGCCGCCGCTGCCGCCTTGATGGTTTCCTCATCGGCAAGGTAGCGGTCGCTCAGGATGTTGAGGTCGGTATCCAGTTCGTACACCCGCGGCAACCCGGTGGGAATGTTGAGGCCGACAATGTCGTCATCCGAGATGCCGTTGAGATGCTTGACCAACGCACGGAGGCTGTTGCCGTGGGCGGCGATCAGCACGGTCTTGCCGGTCCTGAGCTCGGGCACGATGATGTTGGCCCAGTAGGGCATCACCCGCTCCAGGGTGATCGACAGGGATTCGGTGGACGGCAGGATCACCGGATCGAGATGCGCGTAACGGCGCTGAAACCGCGGATGGGTCGGGTCGTTGATATCCAGCGGCGGCGGCGGGGTGGCGAAGCTGCGCCGCCAGATCTTGACCTGCTCCTCCCCGTACTTGCGGGCGGTCTCCGACTTGTTGAGGCCCTGAAGTGCGCCATAGTGCCGCTCGTTGAGCTGCCAGGCCCGGATCACCGGCACCCACATCTGGTCCATCTCGTCAAGAACGATCCACAGCGTGCGAATCGCCCGCTTCAGCACCGAGGTGAAGGCGATGTCGATCTGAAAGCCTTCCTCCGCCAATTGGCGGCCGCCGCGCCGGGCTTCCTCGGTCCCCTTCTCCGACAGGTCGACATCGATCCAGCCGGTAAACCGGTTCGCCAGGTTCCACTCGCTCTCCCCGTGGCGGACCAGTATGAGCGTCGATTTCATCAGTCTCTCCCCTCCTGCACAGACCTGGGACGGCGCGACTGCCGCACCCCGGCCGGCGCCTCCGGTCGCGAAGTCTAGACGCTTCCGCCCGCGTCGGCAAATTCCAAGCGCAGCGGTGTAGGTAACACACGATCTGTCCGGTTTAGAACCGCTCCGGCAGGAGGGAGCGGCGATGAGACGGACGGACGTGTTGCAAGGGATGCGGCGAGCTGGAGACGGGCAGCGGCAGCCGCTACTGCGGTACAAGGTACTACCTTTGGATAACGCGGGAAGCGCGATGGCGACGTCGGTCAAACCCGACGCCGAACTGACACGCCGCCTCGACCGGCTGGCGGAAACCCGGCAGCGGTCGGCCCACTGGATGATGCGCGAGGCGATCCGCCAAGATGTCGAGCGTGAGGAAGCGCGCGAGAGCTTCCGGCAGGAAGCCCTCAAGTCATGGCGGGAGTACCGGGAAACCGGCCTGCACCTGCCCCTGGAGCAAACCGCAGCGTGGCTGAACACCTGGGGCACCGAAGATGAGACCGAGGTGCCCGGGTGCCGCACGTAATCGTCACGGCCGGCGGCGTGCCGAGCTTGGGCTGATGCCGCCATCCCTGCAAAGCTCAAACCGCCACTTCCGAAGCCCCGCGGCTCGCGCGAGTGCAGATGTTGCCGAGGGGTCTGCGACACCACCGCCGCACGGCAGCGGTAGCGCAAATGCCCTCCCCAGCGGGTCCCGGCTTGCGCCATGGCGGGCGCTGAGCGAAGGTATGCCAGCACGGTCAGCATCCTGGACCGGATCGGCCGGATCGGCTCACCGACGCCGGCGCCGGGCCAAGGCAACTCGGGCAGAAACGCAGTCATGACCGCCACGATCGATTCGCCGGCCCGGGACAAGGCCTACCTGGGCTTTGCGCGGCCGTCGCCGTGGGTGATGCGGTTCCTGCCCCTGGTGACGCCGGGCGGCGCGGTTCTCGACCTCGCCTGCGGCAACGGCCGCAACGGTCGCGCCCTGCTTGCCCGCGGTCACGCCGTCACCTTCGTGGATCGCGACACCGAGGCGGTCGCGGACCTGGCAACCCGGACGGGAGCGGAGATCGTGCGGGCGGACCTGGAGGACGGCAGTCCGTGGCCCCTTCCGGGCCGCCGGTTCGCCGCGGTGATCGGGGTCAACTACCTGCATCGGCCGCTGTTCCCGGCCCTGGTGGCGGCGCTGGAGTCGGGAGGGGTCCTGCTCTACGACACCTTCGCCCGCGGCCACGAAGCCCTGGGCCGGCCGCGCAATCCCGACCACCTGCTGAAGTCCGGGGAACTGCTGGACCTGGTGAAGGGAGCGCTCATCGTGATCGCTTACGAGCACGGGCTGATCGACGATCCGGACTGCCCGGGCATCAAGCAGCGCATCTGTGCGGTGCGGGCCGAAATCGGGCCGGAAGGCGAACCGATGGTTCCGCCGATGCCGCTACCCGCCGCGTAACCCGAACCCGGCAAATCCACCCCGCCGCTCAGGCGCCGGCGGGTGACTCCCGCGGCCCCGGCGGCAGGAACGGTCGGTCGTGGGTGAGGGAGGGGATCCGCCGCCGTGCATCCGCCACCGCCTCTGGATCAATGCCGGCCGCGATGATGCCCGGCGCTTCGCCGCCGTCGGCCAGGACCGTGCCCCAGGGATCGACGATCAGGCTGTGGCCATAGGTCTCGCGGCCTTCCGCATGGATGCCGCACTGCGCCGGCGCCAGCACGTAGCAGCCGGTCTCGATGGCGCGGGCGCGCAGCAGCACGTGCCAATGCGCCCGCCCGGTGGTGCGGGTGAACGCCGCCGGCACCACCAGGACATCGGCCCCGGCCTGCGCCAGGGCCCGGTACAGGCCGGGGAACCGCAGGTCGTAACAGACACTGAGCCCCAGCCGGGCCCAGGGGGTGTCGGCGATGACGGCCCGGTCGCCGGCGGCGATGGTGGCCGATTCCCGGTAGACCTCGGCGGCGTTCAGGTCGACATCGAACAGGTGGATCTTGTCATAGCGGGCCACCACCTCGCCGGCGGCATCCACGAGCAGGCACCGATTGGCGACCGTGCCGCCGTCGTTGCCGCCTTGCAGCCGGACGGCCAGGGAGCCGATCAGGATCCAGGCGCCGGTCTCCCGCGCCAGCTCTCGCAGCGCCGCCAGCGCCGGATGGTCCGATTCCGGCTGCGCCTTCTGCCGGACCAGCGCCGGCACCGGTTCCAGCATCGCCGCGTTCTCCGGCAACAGGATCAGGTCGGCACCAGCCGCCCGTGCCGCCCGGATCCGGCTGGCCAGCTCCGGCAGATTGAGGGCAATGTCCCGAGCGGCGGTGAGCTGGACGCAGGCGGCAACGAACGGCCGGCCCATCGCAGCAGCCTAGGCCTGGTCGGCCAGGAGCGGATCGAGGCCGCCGGCCTTGTCCAGTTCGGCAAGCTCGTCTGAGCCACCGATGTGGCGCCCGTTGATGAACACCTGCGGTACGGTATTCCGCCCCGCCGCCCGCTCCCGCATCTCCGCCCGCTTGCCGGGTGTCATCATCACGTCGATCTCGGTGAACGCGACGCCCTTGGACTGGAGCAGGGTCTTGGCACGATGGCAGTAGGGGCAGAAGGGCGTGGTGTAGACCTCGATCGTGGGCACGGCGACAACTCCTTCGGCGGCAGCAGGATGGTCAGGGCCGGCGAAAACCGACCTGCAGTGGACCTCGGAAGGTCCCTTCAGAAACTAGTGTGAGCGGGGGCCAAGCTCCAGTCTCGCCGTTGCGGCGATCCGCCGGCCGGTGGACGCAGACACAGGTACAACCCTTGACTGTGCAAACCTTTGTAGGCATCTCGTCCTACAACAGATGGGATGAGGAAGTGCTGATGGCCCGGATCGACTCCCGTCAGGAACGGTTCTGCCGGCAATTCGTGGAGACCGCCAACGCGGTGGCAGCCGCCCGCGCCGCCGGCTACACCTCCCGATCCTTGCGGGCGACCGGCTACCGCCTGCTGCGCAATCCGCGCATCTCGGAACGCATCGCCGAACTGCAGCGGGAGACGGCCCAGGCCCAGTGCCAGAGCATCGAGATCCTGCTCGCCAAGCTCGAGTCGATCTTTCGCCAAGCCTGCGAAGATCATCAGTATCACGTCGCCACCCGGGCGGTGGAACTGCAGGCCAAACTGGCCGGCCTCACCCGGGCCCGGCCGGCGCCGGCGCTCCGCTCACCCCTGCCCAAGCCCAGCAACGACAACACCTGACCGGCACCGCTCCCCCAGAACGGAGGTTCACCCCATGAAGATCACCATCGACCGGACCAACGCCACCGATCGCCGCCCGGAAGAGGCCGACCTGTTGCTGGATCCGGACGGCGACCTGAACATCGTGATGGCGGCAACCCACGTGAGCGGCCTCCGGGAGGAAGACCTGGTGGTCTGCTGCCTGGCCGGCGACGCCGCCTGGGTTCGCGGTCGCGCCGATGCCGCCACGCTGGCCGGGATGACCCGGCTCACCACCGGGGACCGCATCATCATCACGGTGGAGTAGCCGCCGCCCCACCGCTTCCCGGCCGGCGGCCGGGACTGGCGTGCCGTCGCGCCCCTTCCCTGACGGTGGTCCCCTGAGGACCGCTTTGCTAATCTCCCTCCCCTGACGCAAACCGCGGGGCACCGCGACAGGGGAAGGGGAACAGCACGCATGTCGTCCATCCGCAATTCGGCCGCCTGGAGAGCCCTCGAACAGCACCATGCGGCGATCGGCAACCTGCACATGCGCGACCTGTTCGATGAGGACCCCGGCCGGTTCGACCGGTTGTCGCTGCGCTTCGGCGACCTGCTGCTGGACTACTCCAAGAACCGGGTGACCGCCGACACCTTGGAGCTGCTGGTCGCCCTCGCCCGGGCCGCTGACGTCGAGGGCTGGCGGGAGCGGATGTTCGCCGGCGAGAAGATCAACGCCACCGAGGGCCGGGCGGTGCTCCACGTCGCCCTGCGGAGCCTGCCGGAACGCCAGATCGCCGTCGACGGCCACAACGTGATGCCCGATGTCACCCGGGTGCTCCAGCACATGCGGACGTTCTCGGAGGCGGTGCGCTCCGGGCAGTGGCAGGGGGCCACCGGCAAGCGCATCACCGACGTGGTCAACATCGGCATCGGCGGCTCCGACCTGGGGCCGGTGATGGTGACCGAGGCGCTCAAGCCGTTCAAACACCCGGACATCGACCTGCATTTCGTCTCCAACGTCGACGGTACCCACATCGCCGAGACCCTCCGCCCGTTGACCCCCGAGACCACCTTGTTCATCGTCGCGTCCAAGACCTTCACCACCCAGGAAACCCTGGCCAACGCCCACTCGGCCCGAAAATGGCTGGTGGACGCCCTCGGCGCCGACGCGGTCGCCCGCCATTTCGTCGCGCTCTCCACCAACACCGAGAAGGTTCAGGCGTTCGGCATCGATCCCGCCAACATGTTCGAGTTCTGGGACTGGGTGGGGGGCCGGTTCTCGCTGTGGTCGGCAATCGGCCTGCCGATTGCCGTCGCCATCGGCATGGAACGGTTCGAGGCGCTCCTGGCCGGCGGCCGGGCCATGGATGATCATTTCCGCACGGCGCCGCTGGAGCGCAACCTGCCGGTGATCATGGCCTTGATCGGGGTGTGGAACACCGATTTCCTGGGCGCCGAGACGTACGCCGTCCTGCCCTACGACCAGTACCTGCACCGCCTTCCCGCCTACCTGCAGCAGGCGGACATGGAATCCAACGGCAAGTATGTCCGCCGCGACGGCGTTCGGGTCGACTACAAGACCGGACCGGTGCTCTTCGGCGAGCCCGGCACCAACGGCCAGCATTCATTCTATCAGCTCATCCACCAGAGCACCCGGCTGGTGCCCTGCGACTTCATCGCCGCGGCCGAGAGCTTCAATCCCCTCAGCGACCATCATCCCATGCTGCTGTCCAACTTCTTCGCTCAGGCCGAGGCCCTGATGCGCGGCAAGACCGAAGCGGAAGCCCGCTCGGAACTGGAAAACCAGGGCCTGGGCGGCGAAGCTCTCAGGGCCCTGCTGCCGCACAAGGTGTTCGACGGCAACCGGCCAACCAATTCCATCCTGGTGCGCCGGTTCGACCCGGAAACCCTCGGCATGCTGATCGCCCTCTACGAGCACAAGATTTTCGTTCAGGGGGTGATCTGGGGGGTGAACTCGTTCGACCAGTGGGGGGTGGAGCTGGGCAAGCAGCTTGCCCAGGTGATCCTGCCGGAACTGAAGACCGATGCTCCGGTCACCGGCCACGACGCCTCCACCAACGGGCTGATCAACACCTACAAGAAGCTCCGCCCCAAGCCATGACGATGATCCGCCGGCTGCCCGAGACCGTCGTCAACCGGATCGCCGCCGGCGAGGTGCTGGAGCGGCCGGCGGCGGCGGTCAAGGAGCTGGTGGAGAACAGCCTGGATGCGGGCGCCGGGCGGGTGGACGTCATCGTCCGCGATGGCGGCCGCAGCCTGATCGCGGTGACCGACGACGGCATCGGGATGACTCCGGCCGACCTGGTGCTGGCGGTCGAACGGCACGCCACTTCCAAGCTGCCGACGGACGACCTGTCGGCCATCGCCAGCCTCGGCTTCCGGGGCGAGGCTCTGCCGTCGATCGGTGCGGTCGCCCGGCTCAGCATCGCCAGCCGGCCGGCCGCCGCCGATCAGGCCTGGAAGATCACGGTGGATGGCGGACGGACCTCGCCGCCCGAGCCCACGGCCCAGCCGCCGGGGACCCGGGTGGAGGTGCGGGACCTGTTCTTCGCCACCCCGGCCCGCCTGAAGTTCCTCAAGCAGCCGGCAACCGAGCTGGCCCACGCAATGGACGCGGTGCAGCGTCTCGCCATGGCGATGCCGCAGGTGGGCTTCACCCTCGGCGACGGGACCCGCACCCTGCTCGATCTGCCGGCCATCCCGGGTGACCTGTTCGCCTCCCGCCTGCGCCGCCTCGCCGCGGTGATGGGACGCACATTCGCCGACAACGCGGTGCCGGTGGACGCCGAGCGCGACGGCCTCCGGCTGACCGGCCACATCGCCCTGCCCACCCTCAGCCGGGCCAATGCCGGCATGCAGTTCCTGACGGTGAACGGCCGGCCGGTGCGGGACCGGCTGCTCCACGGCGCGGTGCGGGCGGCCTATCAGGACGTGCTGGGCCATGGCCGGCATCCCCTGGTCGCCCTGTTCCTCGAGGTGCCGCCCGAGACGGTGGACGTCAACGTCCACCCCGCCAAGGCGGAGGTCAGGTTCCGGGACGCCGGCCTGGTGCGCGGCCTGATCGTGGGCGCCCTGCGCGCCGCCCTCGCCGGGGCCGGGCACCGCACCGCCACCACCATCGCCGATGACGCCCTGAGCCGGGTCCAGCCGACAGCCCGGCCCGCCGGCTCGGGGGACGCACCCGCCGCGCAACGGGCGTTCGCCTGGCCCCGGCCGTCCGCGGCCGGAGCACCGCGGGGGCTGGCCGATGCCGCCGTCGCGTTCCAGTCCCCCTTGGTGACAACAGGGTCGGAACCGGACGCTGACCCATCTCCGGACGACAGTCTCACCCATCCACTCGGCTCTGCCCGGGCGCAACTGCACGGCACCTATATCGTGGCCGAGACCGCGGACGGCCTCGTCATCGTCGACCAGCACGCCGCCCATGAACGCCTGACCCAGGAGCGGCTGAAAGCCGCCCTGGCCGAAGGCGGCGTGCGCCGCCAAGGGCTACTGATCCCCGAGGTGGTCGAGTTGGATGCCAGGCGGGTTCAGCACCTTGTCGACAACGCCGATGCCCTCGCCGACCTCGGGCTGCTGATCGAGCCGTTCGGCAGCGGTGCCGTGGTGGTGCGGGAGGTGCCGGCGCTGCTCGGGGATGCCGACATCCGCGGCCTCGTGGAGGACCTCGCCGACGAGCTTGCCGAACACGGCGCGGCGCTGTCGCTGAATGATCGGCTCGGCGCGGTCTGCGCCACCATGGCCTGCCACGGCAGCGTCCGCGCCGGCCGGCGGCTCGGCATCGAGGAGATGAACGCGCTGCTCCGGGCCATGGAATCGACCCCACGGTCGGGACAGTGCAGCCACGGCCGCCCCACCTACGTGGAGCTCAAGCGGGTCGACATCGAACGCCTGTTCGGCCGGCGCTGAGCCCTCCGGCCGGCTATTCCAGACGCAGGAACGCCACCCGGGCGGCACCGTAGGTCCGCTCATCCACGGTCACCGCGTTCCCGGGCAGGCTGAACGGTTCGCCGGTGGCGGTCTCCACCACTGCGATCGCGCCCGGCACCACCCAGCCGCGGGGAAGCAGGCTGTTGAGGGCCGGCAGTGCCAGACCGGACCGGTAAGGTGGGTCGAGGAAGGCGAGGGTCGCCGGCGGGATCGCCCCCGCCGGTCGTTCCGGCAGACGAGCCGCATCCAACCGATGCACCCTCGCCCGGTCCATGTCTCCCAAAGTCACCAGGGTTGCGCGGATGCCGGCCACCGCCGCCGGGTGGCTGTCGACGAAGGTGGCATGGCCGGCGCCCCGGGACAGCGCCTCGATGCCGTAGGCGCCGGTGCCGGCAAACAGGTCGAGCACGCTGGCGCCAGCGACGCCGGGCCAGTCCACCCCGTGCTCGAGCACGTTGAACACCGCTTGGCGCACCCGGTCGGCGGTCGGCCGAAGCGACACGCCGGCAGGCAGGCGCAAGGTCCGGCCGCGATGGCGACCGCCGATGATGCGCACCGCTGGAACGCCCCGCCTCAGAACGCCAGCTTGCCGCCAAGCTGGTCACGGAGGACCCTTGCGGGCACCTCCTTGACCTCGCCACGGGCGAGGCCGCCCAGCTGGAACGGCCCATAGCCGACCCGGATGAGACGGTTGACACGGAGGCCGAGATGCTCCAGCACCCGGCGCACCTCCCGGTTCTTGCCTTCGCCGAGGCTCACGGTGAGCCAGGCGTTATCGCCGCGCTGGCTGTCGATGCGGGCCTGCACCGCCCCGTAGCGGATGCCGTCCACGGCGATCCCGTGCGCCAGTGCGGCCAGCCCGGCTTCGTCGACGATCCCGTAGACCCGCGCCCGATACCGGCGAGTCCAGCCGGTGGACGGCAGTTCCAAATGCCGGGCCAGCGCACCGGCATTGGTCAGCAGCAGCAGCCCTTCCGAGGTGAGGTCCAGGCGGCCGACGGAGATCAGCCGCCCCAACTCCGGCGGCAGGCGCTCAAACACTGTCGGCCGCCCGGCCGGATCGCTGTGCGTGGTCAGCAGTCCCGGTGGCTTGTGGTAGCGCCAGAGGCGCACCTTGGGTCGGTCCGGCAGCGGCCGGCCGTCCACGGTGACCACATCGGCCTCGCCGACGGTGACCGCGGGCGAGGCAAGCACCCGGCCGTTGACGGCAACCCGGCCTTCGGCGATCCAGCGCTCCGCCTCCCGCCGCGAGCACAATCCGGCGCGGGCGATCACCTTGGCGATGCGGGCACCGCCGGCCGAATCGGCAAGGACCGTCACGGTCTGGCGGCGGCGTCAACGAAGGCCGCGAACACCCGCTCGTCCCCCTCCGAGATCGCGAATTCCGGGTGCCACTGCAGGCCCAGGCAGAACCGCCGGCCGGGCACCTCGATCCCTTCGATCACCCCGTCGGGCGCAATCGCGTTGACCACGACGCCCGAGGGAACATCCCTGGCGGCCTGATGGTGGGCGCTGTTCACCGGAAGCTCCGGCCGCCCGACGATGGCGCGAAGCCGGGTTCCTTCGCGCACCAGCACGGTATGGCCGGCTTCGTCCCGGGGGTTGGGCTGCTCGTGGGCCAGGGCGTTCGGCACTTCATCGGGAATATGTTGGATCAGCGTGCCCCCCAACACCACGTGCAGAAGCTGCTGGCCGCCACAGATGCCAAGCACCGGCACGTCGTCGGCCAGGGCGGCCCGGGTCAGCGCAACCTCGAACGCCGTGCGCGCATCCTTGGTGCGCACCGTTGGATGCCGGCTGACCGCACCGAACAGGGCGGGGTCGAGATCGAAATCGCCGCCCGACACGATCAGCCCATCGATCAGCCTCAGATAGTCCGGCACCGACTCCCGGGCGGGCGGCAGCAGCACCGGCACGCCGCCGGCGCGCAGCACGGCCGTCCCGTAATTCTCGCGGAGCGCCACCCAGGGGAACCGCGAATAGCCACCCGCGGGCTCGCTATCCACGGTGATCCCGATCACCGGTCTCGACATGGGCGGAATTTAGGCCGACGCTGGCAGCCCGGCAACGGAGTAGTACGCACTGACACCCTCACCCGACCCGGTCGGCAACGTCATGGCACCAGCGTTCATGGAGATGGCCCTGGCCGAGGCCGAACGGGCCCTCGCCCGGGGCGAGGTGCCGGTCGGCTGTGTCGTCGTCGACAGCATGACTGAAACCGTTGTGGCCTCCGCCGGCAACCGCGTGGAAGAGCTTCGCGACCCCACCGCCCATGCAGAAATGCTGGCGCTGCGCGCCGCCGCCCGCAGGCTGGGCAGCCGGCACCTCACCGCATGCGATCTCTATGTAACCCTGGAGCCGTGCGCCATGTGTGCCGCCGCCATGTCGTTCGCGCGCATCCGCCGCCTGTGCTTCGGCGCCTACGACGTGAAGATGGGCGGAGTCGAGCACGGCGCCCGGGTGTTCGCCCGGGAGACCTGCCATCACCGCCCCGAGGTGGTGGGCGGACTGTCGGAAACGGCGGCAGCCGGCCTGATGCAACGGTTCTTCGCCGCAAGACGGTAGCCGCCGGGTGCGATGGGATTGGCGTCGCTTGCGGCGGGTTCGTGCGCGCGGTCACAGTCGGGCGCCGTACCGGCGCGTATGATGGTTTTGGCAAGACCGGCTCCGCCGGCTCGCCGAGCGGTACGGGGGAACTTGTCATGGACGGTGAACTGTCCCTGATTGAACGGCACGATGCTCGGACGCGAGCGCCGGAGCCCGATGTCGTTCTCAGCAATGCGCGGATCGTCACCCCGGATGAGGTGATCAGCGGTTCGGTCCTGATCCGCCGCGGCAGGATCGTGGCTGTCGACCCTCTCGGGATCGGATCCCGGCGCGGGATCGACGTGGAGGGTGACTACCTGATCCCGGGGATGGTGGAACTGCACACCGACAACCTGGAAAGGCATGCCCAGCCCCGTCCCGGCGTACAGTGGCCGGTCGACGCGGCACTGGTGGCGCATGACCGACAACTCCTCGCTTGCGGCGTCACCACCGTGTGCGATGCCATCTCCGCCGGAGACGTGGTCTGGGATGACGGTCGGTCTCACCAGTTCCGCAGCCTGGTCCGCGCCGTCCGCAATGCCAGGCGCGGCGGCCGGCTGCTGGCTGACCATTACCTGCACATCCGCTGCGAGGTCAGTTGCCGGGAGATGCCGGCCCTGTTCGCCTCATGTGCCGACGAGCCGCTGGTGCGGCTGGTCTCGGTCATGGACCATACCCCGGGACAGCGGCAGTTCGCAGACATCGAGCACTACCGGGCGCGCTACCGAAGCCCGTACCGCCTCGATAACGCGGCGATGGACCGACTCATCCGGTGCCAGCAGGCCGCCCGGCAAGCATTCGCCGAAAGCCATCGCCGGCGGATCGCCGCCGACTGCCGAGCCCGCAACATCCCCCTCGCCAGTCACGACGACGCCACCGCCGAGCATGTCGCGGAAGCTGCCGACGCCGGGATGGTGCTGGCCGAGTTCCCGACCACCCTGGCCGCCGCGAAGGCCGCCCGCCGCCACGGGATGGCGATCCTGATGGGGGCCCCGAACATCGTCCTCGGCCGTTCCCATTGCGGCAACGTCTCGGCACGGACGTGCGCCGAGCGCGGCCTGCTGGACATCGTGTCATCTGACTACGTACCGGCGAGCCTGCTGCAGGCGGTGTTCCAGCTCCATCACGAGGTCGGCCTCGACCTTCCCCGGGCGGTCCATGCCGCCACCGCCGAACCGGCGGCACGGCTCGGCTTCCACGATCGCGGCGCGATTGTCGCCGGGTCTGCCGCCGACCTTGTCCGGGTCAACGCCCGACCGGGCATGATCCCCGTGATCCGCGGGGTGTGGCTGCGTGGCGAGCGGGTGGCCTGACGACACGACCCGGAAGGCTCCGATCGTGCCCGCTGGCGCCCGGAGCCGCCCCCGGATCGCAAGCGCTCCCGGCTTGGCGACCCCAACGGGATTCGAACCCGTGTTTTCACCTTGAAAGGGTGACGTCCTAGGCCTCTAGACGATGGGGTCGGCGGAGCCTCAAGTAACGGCCGGCTGCGACAAAATCAACCCTTGCACCGGCCGGCCGGCTGCGGGCCCGCCCGGTGCGCCCGCCGGCACCAGCCGACGGGTACGACCGACAATAGCCGGATCGCCGCGCAACCTCCCCAATTCGCTGGCCTGAGCCCGACCGGAAGGCTACAGTCAGATGACTGCAATGCGCCGCGCGGGCGGCACTTTGCCGCAGCGCCAACAGGCAACAGGGCCGGTCACGCCCTATCTTAGGTGAGGGTTTGCGACGAAGACCCGGACGACAAGGACAAGGATGAATTACGAGAGCTTCTTTGCCGACCGCATTGCCGCGCTGAAGCGGGAAGGTCGCTACCGCATCTTTGCCGACCTGGAACGCCGGGCCGGCCGCTTCCCCAAGGCGTTCTTCCATGGCCCTCACGGCCCGCGGGAGATCACCGTCTGGTGCTCCAATGATTACCTCGGCATGGGACAGCATCCGGCGGTGCTGGCCGCGATGCACCGGGCCATCGACGAATGCGGCGCCGGTGCCGGCGGGACCCGCAACATCTCCGGCACCAACCACTATCACGTGCTGCTGGAGCGGGAACTGTCCGACCTGCACGGGACCGAGGCGGCGCTGCTGTTCGGGTCCGGCTGGATCGCCAACATGACCGCGCTCAACACCATCTGCCGGTACATTCCCGACATCCTGGTGCTGTCCGATGCCGACAACCACAACTCGATGATCGAGGGGATCATCCACTCCCGCGCCGAGAAACGGGTGTTTCGGCACAACGATGTGGACCATCTGAACCAGATCCTGGCGGCCGAGCCGCTGGAACGGCCGAAGCTGATCGCCTTCGAGTCGGTCTATTCCATGGGCGGCGACATCGCCCCCATCGGCGCCTTCTGCGACCTCGCCGACCGCTACAATGCCATGACCTTTCTGGACGAGGTGCATGCGGTCGGCCTGTACGGCGAGCGGGGCGGCGGCGTCGCCGAGCGGGACGGCGTGATGCACCGCCTGACCGTCATCCAGGGCACTCTCGCCAAAGCCTTCGGCGTGGTCGGCGGCTATGTCGCGGGTTCGGCGGCGATGTGCGACTTCGTGCGGTCCTACGGCACCGGCTTCATCTTCTCCTCGGCCATGCCGCCGGCGGTGGCCGCGGGGGCACTGGCAAGCGTCCGCCACCTCAAGGTCCATCACGAGGTGCGGGTCCGCCACCAGGAACGGGCGGCAACCCTCAAGCGGCGCTTTGCCGAGGCCGGCCTGCCGGTGCTGCCGTCGCAATCCCACATCGTTCCGGTCCTGGTGGGCGATCCGGTGCTGTGCAAGCAGGCGAGCGACCTGCTGATGCGCGACCACGCCATCTACGTGCAGCCGATCAACTACCCCACCGTGCCGCGGGGCTCCGAACGGCTTCGCTTCACCCCGACACCGCTGCACGACGACGCGGCGATGGATCACCTGTTGGTCGCCATCCAGGACGTCTGGCAGCAACTCCGCCTCAGGCTCGCGGCCTGAGCGGTCGGACACGCGGCGGCGCCGAGCGGCTGTGTTGCTGCGTGGTCGCCCTCACCCCGCTTGCAGCGGCGGGTTCGGACCGCCGACCGGCGGTGACGGGGCCTCATCGGTGATGCCGGCCTCGCCGGTGGTGGCCTCCGCTCGCACCGCCGGCAGGTGCAGCAACAGGGCACCGGCCACGTACACGGACGAAAAAGTGCCGATGAGGATGCCGAAGATCAGCGTCACCGAGAACGTGGTCAGCGCATGCCCGCCCAGCAGCGCCAGCGGCAGCAGCGCCGCCAGGGTGGTGCCGCTGGTCAGGATGGTCCGCCGCAAGGTGTTGTTGACACTGACGTTGACCACCTCCGCCATCGGCATCCGCTTGTAGCGCCTGAGCGTTTCCCGGATGCGGTCGAATACGACGATGGTGTCGTTGATGGAGTAGCCGGCCAGGGTGAGCAGCGCCGCCACCGCGGTGAGGTCGAAATCCAGGCGCAGGATCGACAGCAGGCCCACCGTGGCGATCACGTCATGGAAGGTGGCGACCAGCGCGGCCACCCCGAACTGCCATTCGAAACGGAACACCACGTAGACGGAGATCGCCGCAACCGCCGCCAGGGTGGCGATCAGGCCGGCGATGAAGAACTCCCGCCCGACGCTGGGCCCCACCACATCGACCCGGCGCACCTCGAAGCCGCTTCCGAGGGCCTCGCGCACCTTGGCGACGGTGGCGCTGTAGGCGGCCTCCCCGCCCCTGGGCCGTTCGATGCGGATCAGCACGTCGCCCGCCGCGTCCAGGTTCTGGATGCTGACCTCGCCGAGGTCGAGGGGCGCTATGCGGGACCGCACCGTCGCCACATCCACGGCCGGCGTGCTCCGCACCTCCATCAGCACGCCGCCCTCGAAATCAATGCCGAGGTTGAGGCCCTGGAACCCGAGGGAGACGGCGCCCGCCGCCAGGATCAGCAGCGACAGGACGTAGGCGACAAAGCGCTTGCCGACGAAATCGATCGACGGGTCGGCGGAGAACACACGGAGGGTGCGCATGGAAAATGAATCCGACCGGAGACGGGCAGAGGCCGGTCGGCTCTCACGGCAGGCGCGGCCGGTGCACCGATATCGGCGGTGCTTGGGCCCTCTGCAAGTCCCGTGACCCGGCGCGACATGGCTGCCGAGGACGCCGCACCCGGCCAGTCCGTCCCGGAACGATGCCCATCACTGGCGTGAAAGTCGGCGCACAAATGTGCCGCTCTAAGGCCATACAGGCTGCAGACTTGGGACGGCAGCAGCGGTAGGTGCCGGAGAGCAGCAACAGGCTACCCGCGTCCCCTGGCCCCTACCGCCCGCCCCCTTCCCGAACCGGCCGAAGCATACGCTGCGAAGGCTCTAAACACTGGCCGGCTCGTTAAACAACGTCCATCAAACCAGCCAAACAGGCTGAAACAGTATCAATTCTTCTAAAGTCACGCCCTCCGTCGACGGAGCATCGCAGCGATTCCGAAGAGACCAAGGCTAAGGACAGTCAAGGTTCCAGGTTCTGGAACAGGCTCGGTTATAATGACGCTGCCCTCCAGGCCCTGCACGAACGCCAGATCGAAGCCGGGAGACCCACCAAAATTGTCCAGGCCGACGATCTTGATGGCGTTTACCTGGCCGGTAAAGCCTATGTCCGCAAGATCGAACCCAGATACTGTCGCAGTTGTTGCTTGTCCAAGGAACGTAAATGTCAGTCCGAAGTCAGATGACACAAATATGTCGGCAAGCTCGTCATTACCTCCGACCTCAGCGACGAAAATATCGAGGCCAGGACCATCGAATACGAACCCGGTACTGAAGCCAAGGATGATGAACGAGCCGGTTGGCAGGGAGACGAAGGTTGTGATATCTCCATCAGTGGCGTAGCTCAGCGGGACTTCTACCGGGAACGTCCCGATGGACCCATCAAAAGTACCGCCATACGGGCGAGTGCCAGTGAACGAGCCCGCTCCTGAGTCAAAAAATTCGATGACGGTATCCGCGATGATGGTTGCGGCAGAAGCATCCGTGGCTGCTGCGAGCGGAACCACGCTGACGAGAGCTATTTGAGCGATCTGCTTGATCTTCATTGAGTATCCTCCAAACGCTGAGTCACGATTGATGGTCGGTGGTCCGCTCCATAACAGCTTCGCTCACCCAGTAATCGACCAGCACACAATCGGCTGCCATGATCGGCCCAATCACGCTTAGCAAAGCCCGTGCCAGCGACGAAAATCATTTGATTTCAATATATTGAATGAAATGGTCCATGCCCGAGTCTCGAGCTGTGTAAAGTCTACTTTACACACGGCTTGGGCAGCTTGCCCCTCGCGCCCCAACCCCTGCATCGATATCGTCGCAAAATCAATCACTTATGAAAAGGCTCGGATAGATTCCAATGTGTCGGTTTTCTTTACACCTGAGTCAGATTTTTTTACAGATCCGGCAAACGAGCCTTGCGCATTTGGGACCAAGGAGCATCTCAGAAGGGCCTGGGTACAATAGACCAATTTCATTTAAACCTTTGCTGCAGTTGTTTTCGGATGATGTCCGACTCTTCGGCCGGCCTGAAGTCCAGCCTTAGCCTGAGGAGACGAGCTCGGTGAACAGGTCAAGCGTGCTCTGGAAGGTGACAGCGGCAGTGTCAGAACGATAGTCGAGGGGAGGGCCGGCCAGCCCGTCCAGGCTCCGCCATGACCTTCGACAAATGGAGCGTTTCAGATATCCAAGGTCGGACGCCCCGTACGAAGGCGCAGAGATCCCTAACCGAAATGCATCGGGGATCTTGGTCGCCCATCGCCCGCCGGCGAAGGGCGGCGCGGCACCTTGCAGGGGCAGCGCGCTCGCCCGCGTTGAACCGTCGCCGGCCTCGTCCTCGGAGCCGGTTCCGGTCCCGGCGTCGACCTCAGCTTCTGGGATCGTCGGCGGGATCGACGTAGTTGATGCCCCAGGGGCCGGTACCGTGCAACTGAATCACGGTATCCACCTCGGTAAAGCCGAACATCGGCTCCCCCGGCGCCATGATGGCGACGCTGCCGGCCGGCAGTTCGTGGGCCTGATCGCGGTCGAACGTCTCCCCATGGGCGAAATGCAAGGTACCTGACAGCACCGTCAACCGCTCGTACTCCGGATGAATGTGGGGCTCGATGCGATACCCGGCCGGCAGCCTCAGGCGGAAGGTGAAGGGCTCGGCCTTGGTGAGATCGCCTTCGATCACCGCAATCTCGGCGGGTGCCGCCATGGACGCGATGTCCGTCCACTGCAACTGATCAGGGGTGAGCATGATGTGCCCGTCACCGCGATAGGGCAGGTCGGCCGCCGCGGCCACACCGGCGGTCAGCCCCACCATCAGCGCAGCCGCGGTGGGCAGGATGGCCGCTCTTGCACGCAAAGAACGCTGGATCATGGCGATTCCTCCTCTGCTTCGCCCGATGCCGGTGGCGGCGCGACTGCTTATGGAGGGGCCATGTCTTCGACCCCGCAGGTGCGCTGGTCCGCCGCCCGCGGCTTCGGTCGTGGTTGCACTTCCAGATCTGGGGAGTCCCTTCCCGGCAGGCAACCGAGGGGCTCATTCGCGTTGATGTCAGCTCAGGTGCTTGGTGAAAAGGTCGAGGGTGCGCTGGAAGGCGATGGCGGCGGCGTCGGGACGGTATTCGGCGCGGGCGGTGCAGTTGAAGCCGTGGCCGGCACCGGCATAGAGGTGGACGGGGATGTCCGGAAAAGCGGCGCGGATCCTCTCCACGTTCTCCAGCGGGATCAGGTGATCCTCGGCGCCGAAGTGCAGGATCACCGGGCAAGTGGGGCGCTCGTCCAGGAACTCCACGATGTGGCGGCCGTAATAGCAGGCGGCGGCGCCGACCTTGAGCCGGCAGGCTGCCACCCAGGTCCAGGACCCGCCCCAGCAGTAGCCCACCAGGCCCACCCGGCCGGCGGGGTCGAGCGCGTTGGCGGCGGCCCAGACGTCCTTGACCGGTCCGTCCCAACCGACGGCAGCGGCCAGTTCCCGCCCCTCAGCGATGCCGGCCTCATCATAGTTCAGCACCACGCCGGACCGCGCCCGGTCGAACAGGGAAGGCGCGATGGCTTCGTAGCCGGCGGCGGCATAGCCGTCGCACACCGCCCGGATGTGGGGGTTGACGCCGAACACCTCCTGGATCACCACCACGCCGCCCCGGCGCGTCCCCAATGCGGGCGCCCGGTAGGCATCCAGCGCGTGGCTGTCTTCTGCGGTCAGCCGGATCAACTCGCCCATGTCTTTCCTCCCATTGCGATCTTGGTGCCAAGGCTTCTGCAGCGACTGGACAACGCGTTTCACAAAATACCGTGGGGATGGACGCAGTATGTCCTATAGTCGGAGATCCGTCGACCACCTCTGTCTGGTCCTTTGCCGTGAGCCCCCTCAAGCAGCCTCCCGACATCCCCCGCATCGTCGAGGTGTTCGAGCGCATCCCCCATTGCCGGGCGCTCGGCATGAAGGTGGTGGAACTCCGCTACGGCCAGGGATTCATGACCGTGCCGTATGATCCCGCCCTGGTCGGCAACCCGACCACCGGGGTGGTGCATGGCGGGGTGATCACCGCGCTGCTGGACACCCTGTGCGGGCTGGTGGTGATGGCTTCGATCCCGCAACGCACAGCCCTCGCCACCCTCGATCTTCGCATTGATTATCTGCACCCGGCCACCCCTCACGTCGCCATCATGGGATCGGCGGAGTGCTACAAGGTCACCGACAGCATCGCCTTCGTCCGCGGTCTCGCCTACCAGGAAACCTTCCGCGATCCGGTGGCCACCTGCGCCGGCACCTTCATGCTGGGGGCCACCGGCTTCACCGCCGAGGCCGCCCAGGTGAGGGCCGAGCCCGCCGGCGAGGGAATGGGGCCGTGACCGAAGCCATCGAAGCCCTCAAGCGCGCAGGCAACATCGCCGCCATCAACGACCTGATCCCCTACGCCCGGGCGGTGGGGCTGGAAGCGATCACCGATGATCGCGGCCTCGTCACCGTGCTCCGTTTCCGCGAAGGCAATATCGGCAACAACCTGATCCGCGCCATCCATGGCGGCGTGATCGGCGCCTTGCTGGAGCAAGCCGCGATCCTGCACCTGATCGAGCAGACCGAGATCACGGTGGTGCCGAAGATCGTCAACCTTTCGGTGGATTACCTCCGCCCGTGCCTCGCCGCGGACACGTTCGCCCGCGGCCGGGTGATCAAGCAGGGCCGCCGGATTGCCAATGTCCGAGCCGAAGCCTGGCAGGCTGACCCGGAGCGCCCGGTGGCCGCCGCCCATGCCCATTTCCTGATCGGCTGAGCGAGATCGCTGTCGGGCATGTGGCGGATCGTCGTCGAGCCCGTGCCGGCAGCGGCGGTCATGGCCATCGGCGCCGCGCTGGAGCGGTTCGGCGATAGTGTCTCATGGTTTGGCGACAATGCCGGGCCATGGCAGGTGGAGGCGATTGCCGCCGAAGCCCCACCTGCGGCCGACCTGGACGTCGCCATCGCCGTGGCCTCGGCAGCAGCCGGGATTGCCGTCCCGGTGATCACGGTGATGCCGGTGGTCGAACGGGACTGGCTCGCAGCGGCGTGGCAGGACCACGCAGCTTTCCGGGTCGGGCGCTTCCATCTCCATGGCTCGCACGATCCGACCCCGGTCCCGCCGGGGATGATCGGGCTTTGCGTCGATGCGGCGACAGCGTTCGGTTCCGGCCGGCATCCTTCCACCGCGGGGTGTCTCCTGGCCCTCGGCCGGTTGCGGCGCCGGCCGCCCGGCCCGGTGCTGGACATGGGGTGCGGCTCCGGCATTCTCGCCATCGCCATGGCCAAGCTGTGGCGTGTCCCCGTGGTGGCGGTGGACAATGACGGGGAAGCGGTTCGGGTGACGCGCACCAACGCGGTCCTGAACGGCGTCCACCCTTTGGTTCGGGTCGTCCGGACCGACGGCTACACCGCGCCGGCCGTCCGCCGGAGCGCACCATACGCCGTCATCGCGGCCAACATCCTGGCCAGGCCCCTGCGCGCCATGGCGCGAGAGCTGGCGACGGCACTCGCCCCTGGCGGTTTGGCGATCCTGTCCGGATTCCTCGCCGGTGATGCTGCGGCCGTGGAAGCCGCGCATCGTACCCGCGGTCTTCGCCGGCGCATGACCATAGATGACGATGCCTGGCGGACGTTGGTCCTGGCCAAGGCAGACCCCCGGTCGGGGGCTGCACGGCGATGCGGATGATTATTGTTGCGCCCGGAGGGAGCCGGGCGCACTATCGATGTCGACAAGTATTGGGTCTCTGTTCTTGAACAGCCCGCAGGGAGAACCGGATGCCGAAGATAGACGACACGCCATCCAAGGTGGCGACCAACGCGCTGGCCAATATCCCGTTCGGCGCGCTGATCGGCGGGCCGCTGGACGCCTGCGTCGAGGCGCAGGCCAAGTCGGCGCTGACCACGGTCGACTTCATCAAATCGGTGGGTTTCGGACGCAACCCGGTCACCGGGGTGGAGGAAGCCCTCACCGTCACCTTCCGCTACAAGAGTAATGGCCAGATCGTCGAGCTTGAGGTGCCGCTGCTGACCATCGTGCCGGTGCCCTACATCCGGGTGGATTCCATCGGCATCAATTTCAAGGCCAACATTTCGGCGGAGAACTCCACGTCGGAGACACTCGAACAATCGTCCGAGGCAGCGGGAAGCCTCAAGGGCGGCGCCAAATTCTGGTTCATCAAGGTCGAGTTCGAGGGGAAATACTCCAGCAAGAAGGACTCCAAGGCCACCCAGAACTCCTCTTATTCCGTCGAATATACCATGGACGTGGACGTTAAGGCGTCGTCGGATGCGATGCCGGCGGGCTTGGCCAAGGTGCTCAACATGCTGGAAGGCAGCATCAGCCTGAGCCAGCCTTCCGCCCTGCTCGGCATCAGCGCCAACCGGGGGACGGTCGATGAGCAGAATCCGGACGCCAACCTGACGCTGTCCGTGGTGGCCAGCGACGGCACCCTGGTCACGGACCAGAAGGCCATTGAGCTCACCCAGGTGCCGGCGGACGCGCTGACGCTGGACAACACCTCGCCGCAGACCTCGAACGGGCTTGCCACCGTCAAGGCCACCCGCAAGGACGACAGCCCCAAGGGTCCGGTGACCATCACCGGCAAGACCACGGTGGACACGACGGAGGTCACCGGTACGGTGGTCGTTACAGTTGCCTGAGGGGCGGCTGGAGGCGACCAGCAGCGGCCGGGCCCTGTCGGGATCGGGGGCGGAGAATGAATGGCTGAGCTGACGCGCGTTCTCGGCGCGCTGCTGTCGCGGACGCTGGCAGCGAAGGAGCAGGCCGACCGCCATGCCGGCGAACTCGCGCAGACGTATCTGGACACCGACACGCTGGCCCGGATGGGACCGCCGTCGGTGCATGGGCTCGAGGTGGTGTTCGAGCTCAAGTTCGCACTCGGTGTCGCCGATCGCGCCGGTGCCGATCTGGAGCGCCGGCTGGAGGCGACGGCACAAGATGTCGCCGATGCCGCGGTCCAGGCGGTGCAGCGGGAGTTGGAGAAGGGCGTGTCGGTGCTCGCGCGGTGGGGACGCGCCTACCGGGCGGCGCAGCGGGATTTGCGGGACGCTGCAGTCGCCCGGGAGCTCGAGTCCGCCGTCGCTGACTCGCTGCGACCGCCCGTGCATGCCGCCGCGGAGAGCGGCGCGCTCGACCTGGACGCGGCGACCAGCCGGACCCTCAGCGCCATCGACGCCGTCCTGTTCAACCGCGGGCCCGTTCGGTCGTTCGCCGCCGCCCACAAGATCACCTTCGACAAAGCCCGGGCCGCAATCGAGAATATGGTTCGCGATAGCCTCAACCGGCTGCAGCCGGCCGTGACCGCCGCCGCCGAAAGCGGCCGGGACGGCGACCTCGCGGTGATCGTTGATTCGGCTGCCCTGGCGGAGTTGCCGGAGCGGGTGGTGTCGTCGGCGCGGCTCCAGTTCGTCGTCGAGGAGGGGGAGGCTGCCGCCTTCTCCGCCACCATCGACGATCCTGACGACGGGTAGGAACCAGCATGCCCAACGGCGCCAACAACGACGATCCCAAGCGCACGATCATCAAGCTGTTCGACCTGGGCGAGCTGATCGCGGCCCCGGTCACCGCACTGCTGGAGGCCGATTACCAGTCGGCACGGCGGGTGATCGACCTGATCCAGCACTTCGGGTTCGAGCCGCCGGAGGGCGAGGACGCCGAGGTCTCGGACGAGGCCGGCTTTCCCCGCCGCTTCGGCAAGATGCGCACCGTGTCGTTCGTGGTGCGCCGGCAGCAGGGTGCGAAGTCGGTCCCCTACGTCATCCGGGTGCCGCTCCTGTCACTGGTGCCGCTGCCGCTGCTCCAGATCAAGGAAGCGGATTTCGATTTCAGCGTCCGGGTGGTCGGCGGCTTCATCGAGGACGGCGTGGGCCAGGCGCTGCCGGACCAGGAGACCGCGCCGGGGCTCGGCCCGGTGACGCGGGACGGACCGATGTTGATGGGCGCTCCACCTCCGGGCGAGTCGGCGCCGGAAAAGCCGCGCCCGCGGCGGCCCCAAGGACCTCCCGCAGGCGTCATTCCGCTGCGGCGGCGGCCGCGCCGGCGACGCGCGGTATCGCCAGGCGAGCCGACCGGGGCGGGGATGCTGCTCGGCGCCACACCGACGGAGCGCGGGCGGGATGGCGCGGCCGAGGAGCCGCCACAGCGCCTCATGTTCTCCGCGACCCTGGGCCGGGACGGTGCGGCCGTGCCCCGCGACGGCAGCGCGTCACTCCGGGCCGAGGGCAACATGAAGGTGCATATCACCATGCGCCAAGGTGACATGCCGGAAGGCATCGCCCAGCTTCTCAACATGCTGACCCAGCAGATCAGCCGCGAGGAACTGCCACCGGAGGCGCAGGCACCGGATCAGGACAAACCGGCACCGGATCGGGATGAGTCGGAGGGAGAGGATGACCAGGGGTCGGAGGCGACCAACGGTTCCGATCCGGATTCAGAAAAGCGGGACGATGACCGCGACCCCGAGGAGAACGCGACATGACGGACAAGGCGAACTCGATGGCGCCACAGACCGCGCCGGGTCTGCCCTGCCCTGCTTGCGGGGCCCGGATCGACATCGATGTCCGGGAGTTGCTGATCCAAGACAGCTTCGCCTGCCCGGCCTGTGGACTGACCCTCGACCTGGACCGGAAGCGTTCGGAACGTGCGCTCCGCGCGGCCGAGAAGGTGGTGGTGGCGATGCAGGAGATTGATGACCTGAAGAAGCGGTGGCGGTAGGGCACAAGAACCCTGGCCAAGGCAGACGGGAGGTGCGGATGGGTATCGATTGGTCGTTCATCAGCCAACTGGAGGGCGGGCGGCGTCTGACCGGCTATGTCCCCGCGGCGGCGTTCAGTCAGAGTGGAGTCACGGTGGCAACCGGCTGTGACCTCGGGCAGCGGAGCCGGGCGGAGATCGATGCCCTCAACATCCCCGAGAGCCTGAAGGCGAAGCTCCGCCCCTATGCCGACCTGAAGACCGCCGCCGCGGAGGCGATGCTGCGCCAGCAACCACTCACCCTCACCGCGGCGGAGGCGGAAGCTCTGGATGAGGCAGTCAAGCAGCCGATCGTTGACGCGCTGGAGACCCGCTATGACGCCGCCGTCAGCAGCAGTCCCGGACGCCTGACTTTCGCCCGACTGCCGCACCCGGCGCAAACGGTGATCGCGTCGGTTGCCTTTCAGTACGGCGCCAACCTGCCGGCGCGGACCCCACGATTCTGGCGGGCGGTCACGGCCCAGGACTGGGCCGAGGCGGTCCGCGAGCTCAGGAACTTCGGCGACGCCTACCCGACCCGCCGGCGACGGGAGGCCAACCTCCTGAACACCGTCGCCATGGTCTGAACGAGAAAAAATCACGCCTGGTTTGACTGCACCACCATCGTGTGCTTGAAGCGTCAAGCCTTTGATCGATAGCCCCTCGTCGGTAACCCGATTGTCGTCGCCGAAAGCACGCCTCATGACGGATCGCCACGGTCGCGAGGCCATCTCCCGGGCGACGGCAGCCCTCGGGTCGCGGGTGACCGGGGCGGAGCGCGCCATCGCGATCTTGATCGGCGCCGCGGTGCCGAGCCTGGTGGCCGGGCCGCTGGCCATCGCGTTCAGCTTCGGCCTCGGCGGCGGGCTTGCGATGGTCACAACGCCGGTGCGCACGTGGTGGGCGGACGTGCGGCGGGTCGTCACCGCAGTCCCGGGGGTGCTGCTGCTGCTGGCCATCGTGGCCTGGCTGCCGTCGATCGCTTTTTCGGTCGATACGCAGCGCTCCGTGGACGCTTGGTCGTCCACGGTGGCGGTGGTCGCGGCCGGCGTGGTGGTCTGGGCGATCCTGCTGCACCGCCCGCACCTGCACGAACGCCTGGCCAAGGCCCTCGTTGTGGCGGCCCTGATCGCGGTGGGCATTGCCCTTGCCGCCTTGTTCATTGCGCCGGAGATCATCGCCCTGGTGCGGCTCCAGGGCTGGATGGAACGGGATGCAGGGCTGGCACTGAGAAAGTTCGCCAATGCCGCGGCCCTGATGGTGCCGGCCTTGCTCTGGGCCGGGTTCCGATTGGGCCGGCAGTGGATGGCGACGGCGATCATTGCCGTGGGGGCTACCGTGGTCATGATCCTTGCCACGGGTGCCCGGGCGCCCGTGGCGGGCCTGGCCGGGGTGCTGGTGTTCCTCAGCGCAGCCATGGCCTTGAGGCTTCGCCGGCGCGCGATTACGGCGGCGATGGTGGCGGCCATCCTTGTCGCTGCGGGTGGCGTTTCCTGGTATTTGCTGGCGCACGAACGAACCTTCCCCGAGGCGCAATTCGAGCCCTATGTGCCTGTCTGGATGATGGACCTGCATCGCCAGGCGATCTGGGACTTCACGGTGCGGCAGGTCCCGGATGCGCCCCTGTTCGGCCACGGCATCAACGCCATCAACCTGATCGAGGGTGCCGACGCGGAGATCCCGGGCCTGGGCGGGGTCTTGCCGTCGCATCCTCACAACTGGGTGCTCCAGGCGGTGGGGGAGACCGGGGTGGTTGGGGCTGTCCCCCTGTATCTGTTCGTTGCCCTCCTGATCACCGGACTGGCAACACGCTTCATGCGGACCGGCGATCCCGCGGTGCTGGCCGCGGGCTGCGTCACCGCCGGCTACTGGGCGTCGGGACTACTGAACTTTTCCATGTGGGCGACCTGGTGGCAGGCCGCCCACATCTCGCTGCTGGCCCTGTTGCTGGCCGTGGCCGCGGCGGACGCCCGAGCCTCCCGCCGCTGATGCGGAACCGACGGCCCAAGGTCCTGTTCCTGGTCTCGGAGGACTGGTACTTCTGGTCCCACCGCCTGCCCGTGGCCCGCATCGCCCGGGATCAGGGGTGGGAGGTGGTGGTGCTGACCCGCCTGGCCGACCACGAAGCCAGGATCCACGGCGAGGGCTTCCGGCCGGTGCCACTGGTTTTGCGGCGGGGCAGCCGCCATCCCGCCGATGCCATCCGCACGATACGCCACATAGCCAGCGTATATCGGCAGGAGCGGCCGGACCTGGTGCATCACGTGAACCTGAAGATGTGCCTGCTCGGCGGGGCATCGGCCCGGATTGCCGGCGTTCCCCGGGTGGTCAACGGGCTGACCGGCATGGGCTTCCTGTTTGCCGGGGACTCCTTGTCCAACCGGGTGCTCCGCTCGGCCGTGCTGGTGCTGTTTCGCCCGCTGTCCCGCCGGAACGGTGCCCATCTCATCGTGCAAAACCGCGACGATCTCGCCTTTCTCGAAGCCCGTGGCGTGGCGGTGCCGGGTCGGACCCACCTGATCCGGGGTTCCGGCGTCGACATCGACCGCTTCCGGCCGACGCCGGAGCCGGAAGGAACCCCGATCGTGACCTATGTCGGGCGGATGCTGGCCGACAAGGGGCTCAACGAACTGGCGGCGGCGGCACGACTGCTCCGCACCCGCAACCGGACCTGCCGTGTCGTGCTGGTCGGCCCGACCGACCCGGAAAACCCCCAGTCGCTGGCCCCGGCGACGCTCCAGGGCTGGCACAGCGAGGGCATCGTTGAGTGGTGGGGCAAGCAGGAGGACATCCCGGCGATATGGTCGGGATCCACTGTGGCGGTCCTGCCGTCGTATCGGGAGGGGCTGCCCAAGGCCCTGCTGGAGGCCGGCGCCGCCGGTCGGCCGCTGATCGCCACCGACGTACCGGGCTGTCGGGAGCTGGTGCGGGACGGGGTCGACGGCATCCTGGTGCCGCCGCGGGATCCCGAAGCGCTGGCCGACGCCATTGAAACGCTGCTGGACTCAGCGGAGTTGCGGGCCCGGTTCGGCGCCAGCGCCCGGCAGCGGGCCGTCACCGAGTTCTCCGAGGAGGTCATTGCCGCCCAGACCCTGGACGTCTACCGCACGCTACTGAATGATCAGGGGCGCCGGGACACCTGACGGCATCGCGGACGTCACCAGCGCTTCCAGCGCATGGTCCACAGCGTCGACGGGGATCGACTCCATGCGGCGATCCCCGTAATCCGCGGCCTTCAGGAAGCAGGCCCGGGGCGTGATGGGACCGAACTTCTCCGCGCTCGTGTGCCCATACAGAACTGCCAGGGGCGTGTCGACCGCAGCCAGCATGTGGCTGATGCCGCTGTCGTTCGTCACCGCTGCGGTAAGCCTCCCCCCGATCGCCATGGTGCGGAGCGGATCGAACCCCCTCCCCCAGACGGCTTCCTCCTGCTCCGGGAACACCGCCGTCGGCAGGGCCGTCCGGATTGCCGGCAGTTCCCCGGCCTCCGCCGGCCCCAGGATGAACACCGGCACCCGCCCGCGAGCCGCCTGCCGCGCCGCCACCTCGATGAACCGATCGAGCGGCCAGCGCTTGCTGGCCCCGCCGGCACCGGGAGCGAAACCGACATATGTGGAGCCCTCCGGGAGCAGTGCCCGGGCCTTGTCGGCATGAGTGACGGGCAGGCAGAGTCTGCGGTCCAGAGGCGGACGATGAGCCGTGGCGAGACCAATCAGGTCGATCAGCTGGGCAACGATATGGCGGGGTCGCCGATAGCCGTCGGACGGACGAACATCCGACAGCCGGAACCCGAAAGCCCCGGAAACGAACGTCTCACGGGCGAGGCGGCGGGCGCAGAGGGTGCGCCAGACGATGTGCTGGGTGTCCAGCACCAGTTCGAAGCGGTCCTCCGTCCTCACCCGGCGCAGCAGATCGCCCGGGTGCCGTCCCACCGGGGCCTGCGCGCGCACCTCGTCGAGCAGCCCCGCCACCAGGGGGGCGAGCCTGTCGCTGTAGACCGTGGTGCCGGGGCAGACCCAGGTGATCCGGGCGGCAGGGAAGGCGCTGCGGAGGGCCCGGATGACGGGAAGCTTGTAGATCCCGTCACCGATGATCTCGCCACCGCTATACATGGCGACCGAACGGAACCGCGAAGGGTCACCGGGACACGTCATCGGTTCCCAGTACATCATGCGCCGATGGGGCCCGTTGGCCATTCCGCCGCGATCGGGCTTCCCGCGGCTCGGCCTGCGAGCGCTTGTCAAGCCGGCGGATGAACGTTTCCATCACCGACAGGTAGAGACGATCCTTGATCATCGAATCCTCGACGCCGGCTTCGATGCTGGGGTTGTCATTGACCTCGATGACATAGACGCCGTTGGCGGTCTCCTTGAGGTCGACGCCGTAAAGGCCGTCGCCAATCAGCCGGGCCGCCCGGGTGGCGGCATCCACCACCGGCGCCGGCGCCTGGTCCACCGCCAGGGCGGCGTAGGCGCCGGAGACATAGCGGCGATCCTTCTCGTGCTTGATGATCTGCCAGTGGCCGCGGGCCATGAAGTACTTGCAGACGTAGAGCGGCCGACCTTCCAGGATCCCGACCCGCCAATCGAATGCCGTCTCGATGAACTCCTGGGCGACGACCAGGTCGGATTCCTTGAAGGCGCGATCGGCGAACTTTTCGAGATCGGTCCGGTTATGGATGCGAAATACGCCTCGGGAAAAGGCACTGTCGGGTATCTTGACCACGAAGGGATAGCCGAATTCCCGCTCGGCCCGGCCGATACGCCGGCGGTCCAGGATCAGCGTCCGGGGCGCCGGGACGTCATTGCTTTCCAGCAGTTCGGCCAGGCAGATTTTGTTGGTACAGCGGAGAATCGAGCGGGGATCATCGATCACCGGCATGCCCTCGGCCTCCGCCTTCTTGGCGAAACGATAGGTGTGGTGGTCGAGCGCGGTGGTTTCCCGGATGAACAGGGCGTCGAACTCGAGGAGCCGGGTGTAGTCGGTGCGGGTAATGAGCTGAACCTCCAGGCCGAGCTTCTCCCCGGCCCGGGCGAACCGGTCGAGCGCTCGGGGGTCCGACGGGGGCAGGTGCTCCTCCGGGTCGTGGAGGATGGCGATGGAGTACCGCCCCGGGCCGGATGCCCGTTGCGGCGGCCGCCATGCGGCGTGGGTGTAGCGGTCCAGCGCGTCCTTGAGCATCGGCTGCTGATCGGACGTCAGTTCGCGGATGGTCAGCGGCCGGATCGATTTGACCGACCAGCCGGCACGATAGCGAAGGTCGAGGCGGAGCAGCGGGCAGCGAAACAGCTCGAACACGCGGCGCGCCACCGCGGAAAGTCGGGCATCGTCCGGCAGGCCGAAGAAGATATCGACCTCGAGGTGCGGCAACGGCTCCGGCGGGGCCTTGAAGCTCTTGGCCACCAGTTCCTGCACCTCCGGCAAGGCGATGCGCAGGAGTCGCTTCCAGTGGAGGTCCAGCATCACTTCGACGGAGGGGATCACCTTTTGGCCGCGGGCTTCCGCCATCAGCGAGCAGTAGTAGCCGAGGCTCATGTAGCTCGAATCGCGGCACAGGTTGATCACCCGGGCGGATGCCGGCAGCTCCCGCGCCGCCTCCCGGACGTAGTTGGCTGCGCGCATGATCCGCCGGCCCGGGGCCGGCCAGGGAAAATCGATCTCGCGATCGACGACGATGACGTGCAGCGGCATCAGTGCCGCCCCTTGCCGACCACCACCGCTGCCTTCTGCTGGGACCGCCCGTAGCGGGCCATCTTGGCGAACTCCCGTTGCGGTACCGGGATCTGCATGCAATCGGTCACCGGCCTGTCCTGCTCCTCGTCGACACTGGGATCATGGAGGTAGACGTATTTGGCGTCGAAACCGGTGACCACAACCCAGTGGGGCTGACGCTCCCGATCCAGCCGGTAGGAGCTGATCATCACCACCGGGATCCGGCCCTCCTCGAACTTCTGTCGCATCGCCTCCAGCGACAGCGGCTGGAACGTCACCGGTATCCCCATCTCGTCCAGTTGGCCCCGAAAGTCCTCCTGGACCAGCCGGATCACCGACTTCTTGGCCTCGCTGCGAACGCTGTCGATGAACATCACACCGGTATCGCTCAAGAACACCTCCACCTCGAAGCCGCGCCGGCCTGCCGCCACCGCGAGCCCCTCCGGGCTGCATCCGCCATGCCCGGCGGTCATGAATACGGTCGTGGATTCCCGCCACAGCCTGAGTTCCGCGGTTTGATCCACCGTGACCGACGGGTCAAGGGCATGCATCGCCATCAGCATCGCCGCCGGACCGCAGGTGAAGTCCAGGCTCTGGGCATAGAACGGCACCCGGGCCAGGCGAGGGTCGGGCCTGGGCGCCAGCGACTTCTCCATGCGCACGGCATCGGCGTAGTCGTCGTAATACTGGGTTTGCACGGCGATCTTGCGGAAGCCATGGCGGCCGTAGAACGCCTGGGTGTCCGGGTCGTCGGCGCGGACTTCGAGGCGCATGTAGGCGGCATCGCGGTCCCGCGCCGCCTGTTCCGCGGCCACGAGCAGGGCGCGGCCGAGGCCGAGACCGCGGAACTCCGGGTCGACGGCGATGGAGTAGAGCCGCGCGAGCGGGGTGCCGCGGCTGAACAGCACGGTGGCATAGCCGCGGAGCCGACCGTCATGCGCCTGATCCACCAGGGTGACGGCGTGGGCCTTGGACAGGAGGTAGCGGAACGCTCTGGCCGAAAACCGGTCCGTGCGAAAGGACCGATCCTCGATCCGGACCAGGTTGGCGACGTCCGCGGGCGTCGCGGCACGTATCATCGGGCTTGCGCGATCCATGGCGGGGCATCATCGGCCGTCGGCCACGGCCGTGTCGAGCGCGGATGCGTGACGGCCCGGAGCGCCTTGCCACCACCCGGCTACTCCCCCGACTTGGTCGGGGCTTGTAACGCTCTGGTCGGGCAAGTGAGTTCGCGGGCACGCCAGTCAGAGCTGCCGGCAGAGCTGCCGGCCGGGTTCGCCCGGTGGCGCCACAGGGTATCCCGCTGTTAGTGTCGGCGCCGGACCCATCACCGAGGGGGCTTGCCCGTGCACATCGTGTTTCTCGACCGCGATACCCTGGCGCCGGAGGTCCGGCTGCGCCCACCCGCCTTCCCGCACACTTGGCAGGACCATCCGCGCTGCGAAGCAGCGGAGGTGGCGGCCCTTGCGGCCGACGCCGACGTGGTGATCACCAACAAGGTGCCGATCCGGGCCGATGCCCTGGACCGGCTCAACCGCCTCAAGCTCGTGGCGGTGGCCGCAACCGGGGTCGACCGGATCGATGTTCCCGCCTGCCGGGCGCGGGGCGTCGCCGTCGCCAACATCCGCGGCTATGCGGTGCACACGGTGCCGGAACACACCTTCGCCATGATCCTGGCCCTCCGCCGCAACCTGATGGGCTACCGGGATGCGGTCCGGCGAGGCCGCTGGCAGGAGGCCGAGCTTTTCTGCTTCTTCGACTATCCGATTCTCGATCTGCACGGCGCCCGGCTCGGCATCATCGGCGCCGGCGCCATCGGCCGGCGGGTGGCGGCGATCGGGCAGGCGTTTGGCATGATTCCCCGGTTTGCAGCGCGCAAGGGGGCAGATCAGGTTGAAGCCGGGCGGTTGCCCTGGACGGAGGTGCTGGCCACCTCCGACATCCTGAGCCTGCACTGCCCGCTGACCGATGAGACCCGCGGGCTGATCGGCATGGCGGAGTTCGAGGCGATGGAACGGCGGCCGCTGCTGATCAATACCGCCCGTGGCGGTATCGTCGACGAGGAAGCCCTGGTGGCCGCCCTGGACCGCGGGCTGATCGCGGGCGCCGGACTGGACGTCTCCCGGGACGAGCCGCCCCGGCCCGACAGTCCGCTCCATGCCATCGTCCACCGGCCCGACGTGATCGTGACCCCGCACGTCGCCTGGGCCAGCCGGGACGCCATGCAGACCTTGGCCGACCAGCTCATCGACGTGATCGAGGCGTTTGCCGCCGGGCGGCCCATCAACCTGGTGTGAGTCGCGCCCGCCGGCGCAGCGGGCTTCAGTTCGGCTTGCCGAAACGGTGGGACAACAGCTCGAGCAGGGCATCGCGATCCTGGAGCGCCGCCTCGCTGCGGGTGCGCTGATCGTCGAGTTGGCGCCCGAGGCGGCTCAGTTCGCGCTGCTGTTTGAGCAACTCTTCGTTGAGGCTGCGGAGACGCTCGTTCAGCTGCCGGAGATGCCCGACATCGTGTTCGGCGACCAGCAGCAGATCGTCGGCCATTTCGGTGATGGTGGCGTGGACGGAGACCACCTCGCTCCTCACGTCGCCGAGGTTGATCATGCCTTGGTACAGGACGCCGCTGGCACGATCGGCCCGCTTGCCGGCCAACTGATCGAAGCGGGGCAGGACGAACAGGTCGCGGATGTCGAGAAGGTCGGTCACCGACATGGTCTCCGGCAACAACTCGATGAAGCCGCGATTGGCGTCGCGGAGAACCCCGCTGCGGCCGATCAAGGCCATCATCACCGCGCGCAAGTCCTTGCAGAAATCCGGAATAACCCCGAACGCAGTCCGCGGCTGAAACCTGGGCATCTCTCCCACCGTCATCATCCTCCCACCAGGGCGACCGCGGTCGTGGCGTCCGGGCTCCAGCCGTCGGCTCCGATCCAGCGCCATAGCGCGCGCATGTGGTTGGTGGCCAAGCCACCGATCACGATTCTCGGTCCAGCCGATCCGAATGTCCGGCGCACCTGCCGGATGATCCGATACATCGCCGGCACCTGATCCGGCATCGACGCCGACAGCCCGAGCAAATCGGGTCGACAGCGATCGACCTCGGCGACCACCGCATCCACCGATGCGTCCCCACCCAGGAAGCGAGCGTCCCAGCCGGCCACGTCCAACGCATCGGCCACCAAGTGGGGACCGAGAGCGTGCCGGTTGCCGGTCACGCCGGCAATCAGCGCGGTCCGCCCCAGGGGTGCCGCCCGTGGTGCGTCGGCGAACAACTCCGCCAGCAAGGCGGCCGCAACCGCGGTGGCCCCATGTTCCTCGGCGACGGTGATCCGGCGCTGCTGCCACCGGTGCCCCACCGTGTAAAGGGCGGGCTGGAGCAGGCCGGTCGCCACCTCGACGCACGGCCGGCCGGCACCGACGGCGTCCCTGAGAAGCCGCCGGCCCTTGTCGATTTCGCCGGCAAGCAGGGCATCTGCCAGTGCCTCGACCCCGGTGAAAGGCTCCGCCGACCCCTCTGCAACCAGAGCTGCGACAGGTCCGCTCAAATCAGGGCCCGGTCGCGAGACGGCGTCCAGGCCGGCGTCCAGCACCGAAAGCACCAACGCCGCCAGCGCCGGCGGCAAGGCTTCGGCATAGTAGCGGCGGAGCGCCGCGATCACCGCCGCCATGGCAAGTGGCGGGGCACCGCGGGCGGCCTGTTCCGTCACGATGCTGCGGACGTAGGCGACGAAATAGTCGGTGCTGCCGGCCGCCACCGCACAGGCCAGAACCCGGGCGGTCGTGACCACGTCTTGCCGGGTGGGCAGGCGGCCGAGGGCCGCCGGATGCAGGACCACCCCCGCCTGCGGGCGATAGATGTCCTTCCACGCGGCCGACACCGCACTGTCCATGACGGCATCGAGCCAACCATGGCTGGACGCGTCGTCCGAGTTTGTCTCTTGCCGAACGCCCGTCACCACGTTCTTCCGCCCCGTTCCCGCTGGCCTTTTCTGCCAGCACGACTACTGCTTTCCGGCGGCCCCGATCTCCATATCCCTACAACGATAAATGTGATCGGCCTGGGGCCACGGTGCAAGCCTCCGCGCGACACAAAGCATGATCGCGGTTACTGGACGATTTCGATATCACCACGGTTGATGAGCCCGGCAAGCGCCGGCGACGGGGGATTGAGTCCTATGAGCATGGCAGTTCCGCTGGCGTGCAGCGAGTTCGGGGCCGGCCAACCCATCGTCATGGTGCATGGGTTGTTCGGATCGGAGCGCAACTGGCAGGCGATTGCCAAGCGGCTTGCCGAGGCCGGCTATCGCGCCCTGACCGTGGACCTGCGCAACCACGGGCGATCCCCCTGGACGCCGACCATGAGTCTCCCCGAGATGGCGGAGGACTTGGCCGCTTTCGTGGAGGACCGTGGATTGGCCGCCCCGGTGATCCTCGGCCACAGCGTCGGCGGCAAGGCGGCGATGCTGCTGGCGCTGCGGGAACCGGAGCGGGTGCAGGCACTGATCGTGGTCGACATCGCCCCGGTCACCTATCGCCACTCGTTCATCGGGCATGTGAGAGCCATGCAGGCGGTGGACCTCGCCGGCCTCCAGCGCCGGGCCGAAGTGGCGGACCGGCTGAGCCCGGCGATCCCCGACGCGGCCACCCGGCACTTCCTGGTGCAGAACCTTGTGCGCCGGAGGGAAGGGCTCGCCTGGCGGCTTAACCTGGAGGCGATCGCCGCATCCATGGCCGACCTGACCGGGTTTCCGGAGTCGCCCGACGGCCGCTATGACGGCCGGACCCTGATGATCCGCGGCGAGCAGTCCGACTACATCGCCCCGGCCCACCAAAACGCGATCTTCCACCTGTTTCCCCAGGCGGAGTTCGCGGTGATCGCGGGGGCCGGCCATCGGCCCCATGTGGAGCAGCCGGCGGCCTTTCTTGAGCGCGTTCGCACGTTTCTGGAGAGCGGCTATGCGTGAGACTTGGGTAGGAGACCGGTCACAACGCCGTCACGAAGACGCAGAAGTGAGCCCTGTGAGCTGTTCGCTGAGCCGCCACAGCCGCCGCCGCGCCGCCTGGTCATAGGCTTGCGGGTCGGCGTCGGCCGGCCGGGTCTGGTCGAAATAGGCGCCGGTGACGTCGGCGAGCTCGGGCGCAGTCGCAAGGTAGACCTCCGAAGCCACGCCCTCGGACACCGGGCCCTGGGGCGCGCCGAAACCTTCCCGCACCATCTTGGTGTCCAGCAGCGACCCGGGATGCAGGGCATTGACGGTGATCGCCTTGCTTTCCAGCCGCTTGGCGAACTCGAATGTCGCCATCACCATGGCGAGCTTGCTTTGGGCATAGGCGCGGAAGCCGCTGTAGTCCTGCTCCAGCATCAGGTTGTCGAAATCGATCGGCCGCTGCGCCGCCGAAGCGACGTTGACCACCCGTGCCGGCATCCCCTGGGCCAGCACCGGCAACAGCAGGTGGGTCAACAGAAACGGCGCCAGATGGTTGACGGCGAACCGGAGCTCGTAGCCGTCGGCGCTCACCTCCCGCCGCTGGGCGCCGTGGGGGCCGGCCCCGATTCCGGCGTTGTTGATCAGCACGTCCAGGCGGTCGGTCCGCCGCGCGATGGCGTCGGCCAGCTCGCGCACCGCCGCCAAGCCGGAGAAATCCGCGACGAACGGATCGATACGCGCACCCGTGACACTTCGGCCGATCTCATGGCAGGTCCGGGTCACCCGTTCCACGCTACGGCCGTGGAGGAGCAGGGTCGCGCCGAGAGCGGCGAGTTCCTGCGCGGTTCCTTTGCCAATGCCGTCGGTAGCACCGGTGATCAGGATGATCTTGCCAGCAAGCTCTGCCATGGGGGTCACTCCTCATTCCGGACGCCGGCTTGGTTCGTATCCGTCTTTCGCCAGGGGAACGCATGATCGCATCGCAGGGTTTCACGATAACCGCTCTTGCACACAGAATCCGCTGTTCGCGCCAGGGCCGTCCCAGCCACGCCATCGCGCAAGGCGAACTCCGACCGGAGCCGGGGTTGCGAACATCCGGACTCTACCTTAGGAAGCCGGGTGGACAACGATCGGAACGCCCGGTCACGGTCGGCGACCAGGGCTTCCGTCGGCCGGTACAGGGATCCCGATGACGGCACACCTTCCTGATCGCTTTCCGGCCGGCCTGACGCAGCACCGTCGTCGCTGGGCGGCGGCGGTGATCGGGCGATCCGCCCTGTTCGTGGCGGTCTGGTGGGTGCTCGCCCGGGACCTCGTGTCAGCCTGGTGGGTCGCGCCCATCGCGGTTGGCGCCGCACTTCTGGTCTCATTGATGACGGCGCCCCCGGCCGCGCCGCCGCTGTCGATCACCGGGCTCATCCGCTTCGTTCCGTTCTTCGCCTGGCAGTCAATCCGGGGCGGCATCGACGTTGTGCTGCGTGCCCTCCACCCGCGGCTGCCCATCGCCCCAGGCTTCATTGACTATACCACGCGCCTGCCGCCGGGCCGGGCCGTGGCCTGGTTCGCGCTCACCATCAGTCTGCTGCCCGGCTCGCTGACCGCCCGGGTGGAGGGCCAGCGGCTGGTCGTGCATGTTCTGGATGCACGCCAGCCGGTCCTGCGGATGCTCGCCGGTGTCGAGGAGCGGGTCCAGCGGGTGTTTGCGGGCCCTGCAGCCTCCGCCACCGAGGAGGACAGGCCGTGACAGCGATCCTATACGGGCTTGCCGCCTTCCTCGTCGCCAACATCCTGCTCGGCCTGCTGCGGGTCGCCCGCGGGCCGGATCTGGCCGACCGGATGGTGGCAGCTCAGCTTTTCGGCACCATGGGCGTGGCGATCCTGCTGCTGCTGGCGGAGGCCGCCGCCACACCCGGCCTCACCGATGCGGCCGTGCTGTTCGCGGTGCTGGGCGCCCTCGCGCTGCTGGCCTTCGTCGACCGGGTGTGGGATCGCCTCGCTGCCGGGCGGCAATCGGAGCGCGAGCCATGACCGTGGCGGACATCCTCTCCGTGGCGCTGCTGCTCGCCGCCGGGTTCTTCTTCCTCGGCGGCACCGTGGCCCTGCTGCGGTTCCCCGATGTTTTCACCCGGGTGCACGCGGTGACCAAGGCCGACAATCTCGGCCTCGGACTGCTGTGCCTCGGCCTTGCGCTGCAGGCCGACAGCCTGGCCGCGGCGGTCAAGCTGTTGCTCATCTGGATCATCGTGATGATCGTCGGTGCGTGCGCCGGCAACCTGGTGGCCCGCCATGCCCTCGCCCGCAACGGCGACGAAAGGCGTACCAAGTGAGCGCCGCCTTCGCCTTCGACGTGCTGCTGGCGGCCGGCCTGGTCTGGGTCGCGTGGCGGGCACTCAGCGCCGCATCGCTGTTCGTGTCGGTGGTGCTGTTCATCGCGTTCGGGCTGATGATGGCGCTGGCATGGGCGCGGCTGGATGCGGTGGACATCGCTCTGGCGGAAGCGGCTATCGGGGCCGGCCTCACCGGCGTGCTGCTGCTGGACGCGGTGGCGGCGCTGGCACGGCCCGGGGACGACGATGGGCGGGAGAGAGATCGGTGACGCCGGCACCACTGGAAATCTCGCGGTTCCGCCGAGGCCTGATGGGGAGCCTGGCACTGGCGGTGTTCGGGGGCCTCGCCTGGGCCGCTCTGGATCGCCCGGCGGTCTATCCCGGGGTTGCCGAGATTGCGCTGGATCGGCTCCCCCAGACGGGCGCCACCAACCCGGTGACCGCGGTGCTGCTGGACTTTCGCGGTTATGACACTTTCCTGGAAGTGGGCGTGCTGCTGGTCGCCGCGATCGGCGTGCTGGCCCTGGCCGGCCGCGAGACCCAGGTGGAAGCGGTGCCGCCGGCGGCCCGGACGCTGGTCCATGGTGTGCTGCTCCGGCTGCTGCTGCCACTGATGGTGCTGGTGGGGCTGTGGATGCTGTGGGCCGGCACGTCCCAGCCCGGTGGCGCCTTCCAGGCCGGGGCAGTGCTGGGCGCAGCGCTGATCCTGATGGCGCTGGCCGGCCGGGAGCCGCCACGGTTCCGCGACACCGCACCGGTGCGCGCCGCGGCGGCACTCGGCTTCGCCGGCTTTTTGGCCGCGGCGCTTCTGTTTTTCACGGTGGAAGGGATGCTGCTGGCGTATCCGCCGGTCGCCAAGACCGCCCTGATCGTCGCCATCGAGGTCGGCATCTGCCTGTCCACCGCGGCGAGCCTGGCGTTGTTCTACCTGCGGCCGGCCGGCCCGGCGGATGCGGGGTAGCCGAAGCCCGATGGATCAGGCGGACGTCTTCATCCTGGCCGGCATGGCGCTGTTCGCGGTCTCGATGTATTCGCTGGCGGTGCAGCGGCACCTGGTGCGGAAGGTGCTCGCCATCAACATCATGGGCGGCGGCTGCTTCCTGGTGCTGATCGCCGTGGCCCGGCGCGCCCCCGGCGACGTCGCCGACCCGGTCCCGCATGCCATGGTGCTCACCGGGATCGTGGTCGCCGTCAGCGTCACGGCATTCGCTTTGATCCTGGCCCGGCGCATCCGCGCCGGCACCGGCCGGACGGAGTTGCCGGAAGACGCTTCCGAGCAGACCTGAGGGGGCGGCGGCGTGGTGGCCAGCACGGCCTGGGTTGCCATTGCCGTCGCGGTACCGTTGCTGGCGGCACTGGCCTCGCTGTGGCAAGGCCGCTGGACTGCGCTGATCGTTGCAGTCCTGGCGATCCCCGGCAGCCTTCTGGCGAACGTCGGCGTGGTTTGGACCGTGTTCGAGCTCGGCGTACACCGCCACCCGGTCGGTGGCTGGGGCGCGCCGCTCGGCATCGACCTCCACGTGGATGGCCTGGCGGCGGCGTTCCTGGCCCTGCTGGCGCTGATCGCCGCCGTGATCACCGTGCACATGCTGGTGGACCCCGACATGCGGGCCCTGTCGCCGCGGCGGCGATCCCTGTTCTGGAGCCTGTGGTACCTGGTTTGGGGCGCGCTCGCCGCCATGTTCGTGTCCGGCGACGCCTTCAACATCTACGTCACCCTGGAGCTCGCCACCTTGGCCGGGGTGATCCTGGTGTCGTTCGGCCACGGGACCACGGCCCTGTTCGCCTCCATGCGCTACCTGCTCCTCGGCACCTTCGGTGCGCTCTCCTATGTGCTCGGGGTTGCCCTGTTGTACGGCGATACCGGCACCCTCGACCTCGCCCTGATGGCGGAGCGGATCGGTTCCGGAGCGGCGCCGGTGGTGGCGGCCGGGCTGGTGACGGTGGGCCTCGCCGTCAAGGCGGCGCTGGTGCCGCTGCACGTCTGGCTGCCGCCCGCCCATGCCAGTGCGCCGGCGGGGGTGAGCGCCATCCTGTCAGCGCTGGTGGTGAAGGCCGGGTTCTATCTCATGGTGCGGTTCTGGTTCGGTCCGTTCGTCCAGCTCGACGGAGCAACCTGGACGGTGCTCGGCATCCTCGGGGCCGTCGGCGTGGTTTGGGGATCGCTCTGTGCCATCCGCCAGGAGCGGCTCAAGCTGCTGATCGCCTACTCCACCGTTGCCCAGGTCGGCTACCTGTTCCTGCTGTTCCCGCTGGTGGCCGGAGGCGCACATGCCGCCGCCTGGAGCGGCGCCCACTACCTCGCCCTCTCCCATGCCGCTGCGAAGGCGGCGGCGTTTCTGGCCGCCGGCAACATCCTGACCTCCCAAGGCGATGACCGGCTCTCCATGATCGCCCGAGCGGCCCGGCACCACCACCTCAGTCTGCTCGCCTTCGGCCTCGCCGGCGCCACCCTGATGGGACTGCCGCCAAGCGGAGGCTTTCTTGCCAAGTGGCTGCTGGTGACCGCCGCGGTGGATACCGGCCAGTGGTGGTGGGCGGCGGTGCTGATCGCCGGCGGCATACTCGCCGCCATCTACGTCTACCGGGTTGTCCGGCTCGCCTACGTGACATCACCGGCCGAGCCACCCGGCAGCACCGGGCCGCCCCGTCCACCGGGCCTGCTGCCGGTGCCGATGGTCGCCATCCTGGCAGCCCTGGCCCTCGCGCTGCTGTCAGTGGTGCTCGGCTTTGCATCCGCCATGCCGCTGCGGCTGCTGGAGATCGGCATGCCCGCGGTGGTCCCGCCGGAGCCGGAGCCGGGGCGATGACCGGAGGAGCGTGGCTTCCGGTAAGCGTGGTGCTCAGCTCCTTCCTGACCGGCATCTTCATCTTTTTCCTGCGCGAGGATCAGCTTGTCTTGCGCTCGTTTCTCAACCTCAGCGGCACGGTGCTCAAATTGGGGCTCTGCATCCTGCTGCTGTGGGGGGTGGCCCAGGGATTCGTTTTCACCTTCCGCCTGCCGCTCGGCGCCGGCCTCGACTTGGTCCTGTTCGCTGATCCACTGGCGCTGCAGTTCGTGCTGCTGTCGGCGGGGCTCTGGCTGGTGACGACCGTCTATGCCATTGCCTACATGGAGGGCTCGCCCGAGCGCAGCCGTTTCTTCGGCTACTTCAGCCTGTGCGTGACCGCCACGACCGGCATCGCGCTCGCCGGCAACCTGCTCACCTTCGTGATCTTCTATGAATTCCTCACGCTGGCGACCTATCCGTTGGTGGTGCACACCGGCACCAAGGAGGCGCTGCGGGCGGGGCGCACCTACCTCATCTATACCATCGGCGGCGGTATGCTGCTGTTCATCGGTGCCGTCTGGCTGCACGGCCTGATCGGCACGGTGTCATTCGGACCGGTGCCGGCACTGGCCGGCACGGACCTGCCACGGGGCGTCCTGATCGCCATCTTCTGGCTGATGGCCGGCGGGCTCGCGGTCAAGGCGGCGATGGTGCCGGTGCACGGCTGGCTGCCCACGGCGATGGTGGCCCCGGCGCCGGTCTCGGCCCTGCTGCACGCGGTCGCCGTGGTCAAGGCCGGGGTGTTCGGGCTGTTCCGGCTGGTCTACGACGTCTACGGCATCGACTTGGCGCGAGCGCCGGAAATGACCGGCGTGCTCGCCGTGGTGGCCGCCGTCACCATCGTCTACGGCTCCCTGAGGGCCCTTCGCGAGAGCGACATCAAGAAGCGGCTGGCCTACTCGACGGTCAGCCAGCTCTCCTACATCGCCCTCGGCATCGCGGTCGGCGGACCGCTCGCGACGGTGGGCGCGCTGGCCCATCTGGTGCACCAGGGCCTGATGAAGATCACCCTGTTCTTCTGCGCCGGCCGGCTGGCAGAAACCCACGGAATCCACAAGGTCCATGAACTGGCCGGCATCGGCCGACGGATGCCGGTGACGATGACGGCGTTCACCATCGCCGCCCTGGGGATGATGGGCCTGCCGCCAGTGGCCGGCTTCATCAGCAAGTGGTACCTCGCCATGGGCGGGTTGCAGACCGGCGATGACTGGGTCTTGTTGGTCCTGATCGCCAGCAGCGTGCTCAACGCCGCCTATTTCCTGCCACCGCTCTACGTCGCCTGGTTCAGCCGGCCGGCCGCCGGCGCCGAACCTCAAGCCCGACCCATGCCGGGCTGGGTCGACTGGGGGCTGCTGGTGCCGCCGGTGATCACCGCGAGCCTCGCCCTCGCCGCCGGCGCGGTGGCCGCCCTGCCGATCAGCCCGCTCGCCTGGGCCGAGGTGATCGTGGCACTCCGCTACTTTCCGGTGACGGAGCCAGCGCCATGACCAGCTTCGCTCTGCTGCTGGTCCCGGCGGCGCCACTGCTGGCGGCGCTGGTTGCGGCAGTGGTTCCGGCCCATCGCGCCGTGGCGGCAGCCGTTGGCGCGGTGCCGGCGATCGTGATCGCCCTGATCGCGCCGGATCGCAGCATCGAGGTGCCGTGGCTGCTGCTGGGGGCGGAACTCGGGACCGACGACGTACGCCGGCCGATCCTGCTGCTTGCCGGGGTGCTGTGGCTGCTGGCCGCCGTCTACGCCCGCACCTACCACCGTCACGACCCCCGCAGCCGGTCACTGTTCGTGTTCTTCAACCTGACCATGGCCGGCAACGTCGGGCTGATCGTCGCGTTCGACGCCGTCACCTTCTACCTGTTCTTCATCCTGATGAACCTCGCCGCTTACGGCATGATCCGCCACGTCGGCAATGCCGAGGCCGGGCGCGCGGGGCGGGTCTACATCACGCTGGTGATCATCGGGGAGGCGTTCATTCTTCCCGCCCTGTGGCTTGGCGCTTCGGGGGCCGAGTCCCTGGCCCTCGCGGACGTTCGGGCGGCGATCGCCGAACACCCGTCGCGCGGCATGATCGCAGGACTGCTGTTCCTCGGCTTCGGCATCAAGGCCGGGGCCTTGCCGCTGCACGTGTGGCTGCCGCTGGCCCACCCGGTGGCGCCGACTCCGGCAAGCGCGGTGCTGTCCGGCAGCATGATCAAGGCCGGGCTGCTGGCCTGGCTGGTGTTCCTGCCGCTGGCGGAAGCGAGCCTGCCGGCATGGGGGCTGGCGTGGATCATTCTGGGCCTCGCCGCCGCGTTGTTCGGTGCTGCGGTCGGGATCGTGCAGGACCGCCCGAAGGTCATCCTCGCCTATTCCAGCATCAGCCAGATGGGGCTCATGACGGTGGCGGTGGGCCTGGCGCTGGCGGCGCCGGCCGCTTTGCCGCAGGCGGCTTCGGCTGCGATCCTGGCAGCGGTGCTGTATGCCGTGCATCACGGGTTCGCCAAGGGCGCCCTGTTCCTCGGCACCGGGGTCGCCGATCACGCCGGCGGCTCGGCCCGCCGCTGGGCGCTGGTCCTGATGGCGCTGCCGGCGCTGGCCCTGGCCGGACTGCCGCCCACCACCGGCCTCGCCGCCAAGACGGCACTGAAGCAGGCCGCGGAGGTGGCCGCGCCGGCGTGGCTGCCGTGGCTCGAACCGTTGCTGGCGGTCGCGGCAGTCGGGACGACCCTGGTCATGGCACGCTTCCTGGTCGCCGTGGCTCGGCACGCGCCGACGGCCGACCATGCCGGGGGCGGGCTCTGGTTCCCCTGGAGCGTCGCGATCGCCACCGCGATGCTGCTCGCCTGGCTGCCCGTGGCCGCGCCGGGCCAACTCATTCCGGCCGCCCTGACACCCGCCGCGCTGATCAGCGCCACTTGGCCGGTGGCGGTGGGGGCGGCGTTGGCAGTCATCGTTCTGAGGATGTGCCGCCGGCGGACCGTGGCGCTGCCGTTCCGCGTTCCGCCCGGCGACATCCTGGCCTTGGAAGAGCCGGTGATCCGACGTCTGGTGTCGGCAGGACGGGCGCCGCTGCGCCGCCTGAGTGTGGTCGACCGCAGTATGGACGTGGCGGCCCATTTTCTGCTTGTGCGAGCGCGGGCCATGGAAGTGAGCGTCGGCAGGTTGGAGAAGCGCATGACGGCTTGGCCGATCATTGTCGGTGCCTTCGGCGCACTGCTGCTCACGATCGCCATTTTCACGCATTTCGGGTAATGCGCCTAGCTATTTCGCTTATATGGGGTGTCACACCAGGGATATGCTACCTTAACGATTATCAATACTAAGCATCACAAACAGGCACAACGAGTCAAAAAACGATTGAAACGGACGGCTCGCTGAATACACTCCCGGCGTTCGCGTCGATGGGGAGCCGCAGCCATGCACGGCAGGACACTGCTGACGGTGCATGAGGTTGCCGAAGCCTTGAAGGTGAAGGAGGCGACGATCCGGGCCTGGATCCGTGATCGCAAGCTTCGCGCCATCAAGTTCGGGAAGGAATACCGGATCGACGCCGAAGACCTGGAGAGCTTCATCCAGGAACACACGAACCGCTGAGCCCGCGCCGCCCTTGCGGGTGCAGCACGGGTCGAAGGTGTGCGAGGAGGGGGGTAACGAAGCCATGGCCCAGGCCTTGCCAAAGACCGATGGGGGGATGTCATGGCGGGGTTAGACCACGACGCCCGCATGCCGCTGTTGGCATGGCTGGTGACGCTGCTTCCCCTCGCCTTCCTGATCCTGTTTGCGACCTACATTCCGGCGGTGTCCGCGGGCGAGACGATAAGGATCGTCTATCCCTGGGCACCGTCCATCGGCGTCAGCCTGTCGTTCGTGATCGACGGCCTCAGCCTCCTGTTCGCCCTGCTGATCAGCGGCATCGGGGTCATCATCTTTCTTTATTCGGGGTCCTATCTGGCCGGCCATCCCCAGATCGGGCGGTTCTACCTGTATCTGGCCTCGTTCATGGTCTCGATGCTGGGACTGGTGGTGGCGGACAACCTGATCACGATGTTCGTGTTCTGGGAACTCACCTCGATCACCTCCTACTTCCTGATCGGTTTCAACAACGAGGACCAGACGGCACGGCGGAACGCCTTGCAGGCGCTGCTGGTCACCGTCGCCGGCGGCCTCGCCATGCTGGCGGGTCTCGTTCTTTGGGCACAGGCCGGGGACAGCTACGAACTATCGGTGCTGCTGGCGCAGGGCCATGCCATTCATGCCGATCCACTGTACGGCTGGATCCTGGCCCTGGTGCTGATCGGCGCGTTCACCAAGTCGGCACAGTTCCCGTTCCATTTCTGGCTGCCCAACGCCATGGCGGCGCCGACGCCGGTCAGCGCCTACCTGCATTCGGCGACCATGGTGAAGGGGGGCGTCTACCTGCTCGCCCGGATGCATCCCGGGCTCGGCGGCACCGAAGCCTGGATGTGGTCGCTGATCCTGGTGGGGGCGATCACCGCGGTCTTGTCCTCCGTCATCGCGGTACGGCAGACCGACCTCAAGCTCAAGCTGGCCTACACCACGGTGATGGCGCTCGGCACCCTGACCATGTTCCTCGGCGCCGATACCGAGGTGGCCCTGGCCGCCGCCATGACCTTCATCCTGGTGCATTCTCTCTACAAGGCGACGTTGTTCCTGGTGGTCGGCATGATCGATCACGAGACCGGCACCCGGCAGATCGACGCGGTCGGCGGCCTCCGCCGCGCCATGCCGATCGCCGCCGCCGCGGCCCTGCTGGCCGCCTTCTCCATGGCCGGTTTCCCGCCGTTCTTCGGCTTCATCGGCAAGGAGATGATGTACGAGGGGGCGCTCGCCATCGGGCCGGCCGCGCCGATCGTGGTGGTCGCCGCGGTCGCCGCCAACGCCCTGATGATCGGGGTGGCGCTGGCGGTCGCGTTGCGGCCGTTTTTCGGCCCCCTCAAGCCGACCCCCAGGAAACCGCACGAGGCGCCATGGATGATGTGGAGCGGCCCGATCGTGCTGGCAGCCGGGGGCCTGCTTTTCGGCCTGTTCCCCGGTCTGGTGGATGGGACGCTTGTCATCCGCGCGGCCGAGGCGGTGTCCGCCGCGCCCTCAGACCTGTACCTCTCGCTGTGGCACGGCTTCAACCTGCCATTGCTGCTGAGCGTGATCACCACGGCATTGGGCCTCATGCTTTACTGGCGATATGACGCGGCGATGCGCACTGTGGACGGTGTCTTCACCCGCATCCCCATGACCGGCGATCGCGGCTATGACGCGACCATGGCCGGAGTGGTGCACGTTGCCGACATTCAGACCGAGATCCTGCAAAGCGGCATCATGCGCCGCTACCTGCTCACGGTGATGGCGGCCTTCGCCATTCTGGTCGGCTACACCCTGATCGCCAAGGATGCGCTCGCCCTGCCCGATACGCTCGGGACCGTCCCGACCTATATGTGGCCGATCGTCGGCCTGATCGTGGCCGCCACCGCGGTCACCGTGTTCACCCAATCGCGCCTCGCCGCCATCTGCGCCCTCGGCACCGTCGGGACGGCGATCGCCCTGGTGTTCATGATCTTCGGCGCGCCGGACGTGGCGATGACCCAGCTCATGGTGGAGATCCTGGTGGTGGTGATCGTCGCCATCATCCTGCTCCGCCTGCCCGGATTCCATGGCAGTGCCCACGCCGGGCGGATCGGCCGCATCCGGGATGCCGTGGTGGCGATTGCAACCGGCGCGGTGGTGACCGCGATCATGCTGGCGATGGTCAGCATGCCGCTGGACCGGCGCCTCACCGACTACTTCGAGGCCCACAGCGTGCCGGAGGCCCACGGCCGCAACATCGTCAACGTGATCCTGGTTGACTTCCGTGCCCTGGATACCTTCGGCGAGATCGCAGTGGTCGGAATCGCCGGGTTCGCCTGCTATGCCCTGATCCGGCTGCGGCGCCGGCAGACCTGGGACGCGGAGGCCGGGCGACGCGTCGCCGACGGCAAGCCATGAAGCGGAGAGGACCTCGTCCATGCATTCGCTGATCCTCAGCACCGCGACCCGGTTCCTCACCGGCTTGATGCTGGTGTTCTCGGTGTTCCTGCTGCTGCGCGGGCACAATGAGCCGGGTGGCGGCTTCGTCGGCAGCCTGGTCGCCTCTACCGCGTTCGCGCTCTATGCCATCGCCCTTGGCGCCCAGGCGGTACGGCGAGCCCTTCGGGTCGACCCCCGAACCCTGGTGATGGTCGGGCTGGCCCTTGCCATCATCGGCGGCTTGCTCCCGCTGATCGAAGGGGCGCCGCTGTTCACCGGGGTTTGGACCGACATCCCGCTGCCGCGCGGCGGCTACCTGCACGTGGGGTCGCCCCTGATCTTCGACGTCGGAGTGTACCTGGTGGTGGTTGGCGCGGTCCTGACCGTGATCCTGACCATGGAGGAGGAAGTTCTGTAATGGAGGTGGTGCTGTCCGTCGTGGTCGGGATCATGGTTACGGCGAGCATCTACCTGATGCTGGGACGCAACCTGGTGAAGTTCCTGTTCGGTCTGATCCTTCTCAGCAACGCCGCCAACCTGGCCATCTTCACCTCCGGACGGCTGACCTGGGGGTCGCCCCCGCTGATCCCGGAGGGCGCGCTGGTCCCCATCACCGACATTGCCAATGCGCTGCCTCAAGCGCTGATTCTGACCGCCATCGTGATCAGCTTCGGGCTGCTGGCGTTCGCTCTGGTGCTGGCCTATTGCGCCTATCAGGAGCTCGGCACGGTCGACACCGATGAGATGCGGATCGCCGAGCCGGAGACCGAGTTCGCGAAGAAGGCCAGCCGGGCGTGGCGGGCCCTGTCGGGGCCCCGGGATCGGGCGCCATGACCGCTTGGCTCGTCGCCCTCCCCATCCTGGTTCCATTCGTCACCGCGATCCTCGCCTTCCTGGCGGGAGGATCGATCACGGTGAAGCGGTGGATCAGCGTCGCCGGTGCGGCTGTGCTGCTGGCGGTGGGCCTGCTGCTGATCCACCAGGTGTACCAGCACGGCATCCTGGTCGGCGCCATGGGCGACTGGCCGCCGCCCTTCGGCATCGCGCTGGTGGTCGATTTCCTGAGCGCGATCATGGTGGCGATCACCGGGATCACCGGCTTGGCCGTCGCCGTCTATGCCCTCGCCGAGGTCGACCGGGCGGAAGAGCATGTCGGCTTCCACCCGCTGTTCCACTTGCTGCTGGGCGGGGTTTGCGGCGCCTTCACCACCGGCGACATGTTCAATCTCTACGTCTGGTTCGAGGTGATGCTGATCTCCTCGTTCGCCTTGCTGGTTCTCGGCAGCCGCAAGGCGCAGATCGACGGGGCGGTCAAGTATGTGGCGCTGAACCTGGTTTCGACGGTCCTGTTCCTGGTAGCCGTCGGCTTGCTTTACGGCATGACCGGCACCCTCAACATGGCGGACCTGCACCTGACCATCCCGCAGGTGGAAAACCAGGGGCTGGTGACCGCCGTGGCGCTGATGTTCATCGTTGCGTTCGGCATCAAATCAGCGCTGTTTCCCCTGTTCTTCTGGTTGCCGGCGGCTTACCATACGCCGTCCGTATCGGTGTCGGCGATCTTCTCGGCCCTGTTGACCAAGGTCGGGGTGTATGCGCTGATCCGGGTGTTCACCCTGATCTTCACCCAGGACGTCGGCTACACCCACAACCTGCTGCTGATCATCGCCGGCATCACCATGCTGACCGGGGTGCTCGGGGCGGCCGCGCAGAACGAGTTCCGGCGCATCCTGTCGTTCCACATCGTGAGCCAGATCGGCTACATGATCATGGGCCTAGCCCTCTATACGCCGCTCGGGGTGATGGGGGCCGTGTTCTATGTGGTCCACCACATCATCGTGAAGGCCAACCTGTTCCTGGTAAGCGGAGTCGCCAACCGGCTGACCGGTTCGTTCGAACTGAAGAAGATCGGCGGACTGTACAAGTCGCAACCCTTCGTCGCCGTGCTGTTCCTCGTGCCGGCGTTCTCGCTGGCCGGTCTCCCGCCGCTGTCCGGGTTTTGGGCCAAGCTGGTGCTGGTTCAGGCCGGGCTTGAGATCGGTTCCTACCTTATCGTGGCGACGGCGCTGCTGGTGGGCCTGCTCACCATCTATTCGATGACCAAGATCTGGAACGAGGCGTTCTGGAAGTCCCACCCGGACGCGATCGAGCCCGGCACCGGTGCGGTGGCGTTGAGCCGGCGGGACTACATCCTGCTCACCGCGCCGATTGCCGGCATGGCGGCGCTCACCGTGATCATCGGGCTCTGGACGGAACCGTTCATCCTGCTTGCGACCGCTGCCGCGGAACAACTGCTTAACCCGGACGCCTATGTCAACGCCGTGCTGGGAGCGCGCCCATGAACCTGCTCCTGCTCAATGCCTTGTTCGCCGTGGGCTGGGCCCTCGTCTGGGGTTCCCTCACCGTGGAGATGCTGTTGATCGGCTACGCCATCGGCTACCTCGCGCTATGGCTGACGCGCCCACTGTACGGTCCCACCACCTACTTCCGGCGGGTGCCGCGGATTGCCTTCCTGGTGATCTACTTCCTGTTCGCGCTGGTGGTCTCCAGCGTCCGGGTGGCGAGGGATGTGCTCCGCCCCAAGCTCACGAGCCGACCCGGCATCGTCGCGGTGCCGCTGGACGTGAAGTCCGACGCCGCCATCACCCTGCTCGCCAACATGATCTCGCTGACACCGGGCACCTTGAGCCTGGATGTGTCGTCCGATCGCCGGGTGCTGTTTGTGCACTCGATGTTCATCGACGATCCGGATGCCGAGCGCCAGAGCATCAAGGATACCATGGAGCGACGAATTCTGGACGCCAGCCAATGAACACCATCACCCACATTATCGGTTCCTGGTCGGTTGGCGTCGCGATCACGCTGATCGTGGTTGCCATGATATTGGCCTTCATTCGCCTGGTGGTGGGTCCGAGCCTGCCCGACCGGATCGTCGCCCTCGACCTGATCACCTATCTGGCCGTTGCCTTCATGGGTGTATTCGCGGTGTTGTCAGGACATTCGGCGTTCCTGGATGTGGCCATCGTGGTGGCGTTGCTGGGCTTCCTCGCCACGGTGGCGTTTGCCCGCTACGTGGAGCGCAGCCACGCGCGCACCAGCATCAGCGAGGATCGGGATGATTGATTTGCTGGGCGATCAGCCGGTCGTTGATGTCCTGACCGGCCTCCTGCTGCTGGCCGGCGCCGCTTTCACGTTCATTGCCGGTCTCGGCGTGCTGCGACTGCCAGACATCATGATCCGCATGCACGCCTCCACCAAAGCGGGCACGCTCGGGACCGGCTTGATCCTGCTCGCCGTTGCGGTCTCATACGGAACGCTCAGCGAGGCATCCCGCGCGATTGCCGCCATCATCTTCTTGCTGATCACCGCTCCGGTCGCCGCACATATGATCGGACGGGCGGCCTACCGGTCAGGCGTACCACTCTGGGACCGCACGGTGGTGGACGAGTTCCGGGATCGGCGGCCACTGCCGGCGCCAACCGGCGACGACAGCGGAGTCAGCCTGCCGGCCGGCTCGGAGCATCCGGCGGAGGTGCGGACACCGGCGCCCAAGCCGCCATCGTGACCGCACACTGTCCCGGGCGGTCGGAACCCGTCTCTGCCGCCGCCGCTGCGCGTTCGAGTACCTCAGCCGGCGTCAGCCCCTGCTGCCGCAGCGCCCGGATGCTGGTGTCGCCGTCGCGTTTCGCCAGACGACGGCCGGACCGGTCCCGACACAAGCGGTGATGGTGCCAAACCGGCACCGGCAGGTCGAGGAGCGCCTGGAGCAGCCGATGCAGGTGGGTAACCTCCAGCAGGTCGTCGCCTCGGGTCACTTCGCTCACCGCCTGCGCGGCGTCATCGATGACCACAGCGAGGTGGTAGCTGGTGGGCATTTCCTTCCGGGCGATCACCACGTCGCCAAGGCGGCAGAGATCGACCGCGCGTTCGCCGTGCCGGAGGTCGACCCAGCGCAACGGGCCGGTGAGGGCCAGCGCCGCCTCACCATCCAGCCGGAGGGCGTGGGGCTCACCGGCCGCCCGGCGCGCGTTCCCGGTGGTTCGGTCCAGACGCCCGCAGGTGCCGGGGTAGCGGCCGGTGCCGTCGCCGATCGCGCCCTGGGGCGCACCCCCGGCCCGCGCGATCTCCTCCCGGATCTGCTTGCGGGTACACAAGCACGGGTAGACGATGCCAAGGCGCTCCAAGCGGTTGAGGGCGCCGCGATAGACCTCGGTGCGGGCGGACTGACGGATCGGTGGCTCGTCCGAGGTGAGGCCGAGCCACTCCAGATCCGCCAGGTTTCGGGATTCGAACCCGGCACGGCAGCGCTCCCCATCGATGTCCTCGATGCGGACCAGGAAGCGGCCGCCACGGCTTTGCGCCCGCTCGCGCGCGAACATCGCTGAGTAGGCATGGCCCAGATGGAGATCACCGGTCGGGCTCGGTGCGAACCGGGTGACGACGGTCATGAAGGGGCGACCCCTCTCGCCTCTACTTCGGTGCGCGGCGCGCAAAGGCGCGGGGCTTGACCTTGCGCAGCCGCTTGGCCCGCTCGGCACGCAGGGCTGCAGCGGCGATCAGGGTCTCCTGGCTGGACAGGGAGTGGCGGCCCGGCCCGGGCTGGTGTTGGATATAGGTGCCGTCCGGCTGCATCTCCCAGGCGCTGCGGTGGTCGTTGATCTGGGTCTCCAGCACCGCGTTGAGTTCCTTGCGCAGCGCCGGCTCCTCGATCGGCACCAGGATCTCGACCCGAGTTTCGAGGTTGCGCGTCATCAGGTCGGCCGAGCCGATGTAGTACTCCTCCTCGCCGCCATTGCGGAAGTAGTAGATGCGCGCGTGCTCCAGGAACCGGCCGACGATGCTCAGCACCGTCACCGTCTCTGACAGGCCCGGCAGTCGCGGGCGCAGGCGGCAGGTGTCGCGGATGATCAGTTCCACCTCCACCCCGGCCTGGGCAGCGCGGTACAGCGCTTCGACAATGTCGCGATCTTCCAGCGCGTTGGCCTTGAACCGGATCAGGCCGGGTTGTTCCGGCGTGTAAAGCGCGATCTCCCGCTCGATCTTGGCCAACAGCGCCCGCTTCATCATGTTCGGCGCCGCCAGGATCTTCCGATAGGTGCGCATCGGCCGGCAGCCGGTGGTGAGGTAGTTGAACAGCTCGGTCAGGTCCTTGCCCACCTCCGGATCGGCGGTAAGCATGCCGACATCGCAGTACAGGCGGGCGGTGCCGGCATGGTAGTTGCCGGTGCCGATATGGGCATAGCGGCGGAGGCCGGTGTAGTCGCGGCGCACCACCAGGATCGCCTTGGCGTGGGTCTTGAGCCCCAGCACGCCATACGTGACGTGGATGCCGGCTTCCTCCATGCGCCCCGCCCAGCGGATATTGGCGGCCTCGTCGAAGCGAGCCTTGAGCTCCACCACCACCGCGACCTGCTTGCCATTGCGGGCGGCCTCGATCAGGTGATCGATGATGTTGGTATCGGCGGAGGTGCGATAGAGGGTCATCTTGATCGCCTGCACCTTGGGATCGGTCGCCGCCTCGCGAACGAAGCGGGTGACCGAGGTGGCAAACGACTCGTAGGGGTGGTGCAGCAGGATCGGCCCGTTCTCCCGCAGGATGTGGAAGATGTTGTCACGGTCCTGGAGCTTGATGTTGGTGATCGCCTGGTGCGGCGGGTCGTGCAATTCGGGGATATCGAGCTGCGCCAGTTCCATCAGGTCACGCATGCCGATCATCACGTCGGTCTCGTAGACATCGTTGGCCTCGTCGAGGCCGAGTTCGGCCGCGAGCATGCCGCGATGGGTGGCATCGATCCCCACCTCCGCATCGAGGCGGACGATCGGGGCAAACTTGCGTTCGCGCAGTTCCGCCTCGATCATCGCCAACAGGTCATCCGCCTGCTCCACATCGCGTTCGGTGTTGGCGTTGCGGGTAACCCGGAACACCTCCACCGTCTCGATCCGCATGCCGGGGAACAGGTCCTCGAGAAAGTGGGCGATCAGGTCCTCCAGCATGACGAAGCGGAAGCCAGTACCGACCCGGACAAACCGGTTGACCCCGGCACCGACCGGCACCTTCACCCGTGCGGTGGTCAGTTCCGCCTCCTCCGGGAACCGGAGTGTCACCAGCAGATTGAGCGACAGGTTGGAGATGAACGGGAACGGATGCGCCGGGTCCATCGCGAGCGGGGTCAGCAGCGGAAAGACGTTGTCGTGGAAGTGCTGGCGCACGACGGCGCGATCCGCTTCGGAGAGGGTATCGAAGCGGACCACCTCAATGTCGTGCTGGGCCAACCCCTCGATGAGCTCAAGGTAGACCTGGCGCTGGCGCTCCATAAAGTCACGAACAACGATACGTATCTCTTGAAGTTGCTGGGACGGTGTGCGCCCGTCGACCGTCAGCTTCTGCAGGCCCGCGCCGACCTGCTGCTTCAGGCCGCCGATCCGCTTCATAAAAAATTCGTCGATGTTATTGGCAGCGATCGCCAGAAACTTGACCCGCTCCAGCAGCGGCGTCCGCGGATCCTGGGCCTCGTGCAGAACACGAAGATTGAACTGGAGCCATGTCAGCTCCCGGTTGAGGTAGAGCTCGGGCGACCTGAGGTCGGGAGGCTCAGCCCGTTCCGCCCATTCCGGCAGGACCGGAGCCCCGGCGGGAGTGGCTGCTGCCGGTTGCTCCGCGGCCGGTGGTGGCGGAAACTCGGTCCGCGGCGTCCTGCCCCGCCGCTTCAGCCCCCCGGGCCGGAGCTCCGCCGGCAGCGACTCCCGTGACGGAGTCACCACGTCGACCACGGCCTGCTCGCCCTCTCTTGGATCGCGGGATGGATCGGCGTGCTCCGCCCCCTCCGCCGCAGCTTCTGCAACCTCACCGTTCGTACTCTCCGGGTCGGATGGCGATGTCATGCCGTGCTCTCCAAGGTGTGTTTGGATGCCTTGCCTTCGGGAACGTAGGGATGACCGGTCCGGGCGATCCCCGCCTCGACGGCATCGCGGATGGTTTTCAGGACCTTGATACGGGCGAACCGCTTGTCGTTGGCCTCGACCAGCGTCCAGGGTGCGATCGAGGTGCTGGTCCGTTCCACCATGTCGTTCACCGCGGCCTCGTAGTCGTCCCACTTCTCGCGGTTGCGCCAGTCCTCCTCGGTGAGCTTCCAGCGCTTGTAGGCCACCTTCTCCCGCGTCTTGAACCGCTTGAGCTGCTCATCCTTGGTGATGTGCAGCCAGAATTTGCATAGCACAATGCCGTGGCGCACCAACTGATCCTCGAAATCGTTGATCTCGGCATAGGCCCGTCGCCATTCCTGTTCGCTGGCGAAGCCTTCCACCCGCTCCACCAGCACCCGGCCATACCAGCTTCGATCGAAAATGGTCACCCGGCCAGCGCGGGACAGGTGCCGCCAGAACCGCCACAGGTAGTGGTGCGCCTGTTCCTCATCGGTCGGTGAGGCCACCGGGATGATCTGGAAATCCCGCGCATCCAGGGCCGCGGTAACCCGGCGGACGGCGCCGCCCTTGCCGGCGGCATCCCAGCCTTCGAACACCAGGATGGTCGACACGCCCAATTCCTTGGCGCGGCGACAGCGACGGTTCACCTTCCCCTGGCATTTCTCCAGCGCGAGCTTGTAGTCCTTCCTGTCGACGGCCTGGGAGCTGTCCAATTGACTGAGAATGGTGATGCGCGGCATCCGCAGCACGGTGCCGCCGATCCGGGTTTCCCCGGGCACGGGATCGGCTGGACTCGGCTCCACGGTTTCCCGGTCATCGGCACTAAGGTCGTGAAGGCGGCCGTCGCGCGCAGCGATCAGGTCGCGCCTGAGCCGCATCTCTTCGAGATGGCGCACGATGGCGTTCCGCAGGGTGATCCCGACGGTCAGGCCGCGATAGCGCTTGTCGAACCCTTCGACGATATGCCACGGCGCATGCCCGGTGCTGGTGCGGGTGATCAGCCGCTCCGCCGCCGCGATGAACCGGTCATACATGTGCCAGTGGTCCCAATCGGTCTTGGTTACCCGCCAGCGGGTCAGCGGATCCTTCTGCAACGCTTCGAGCCGCTCCTTCTGCGCCTTCTTGCCGAGATGCATCCAGAACTTGATGATCAAAGCACCATCGTCGGCGAGTTCCTTCTCGAACGCGAAAACCCGGTCCAACGCCTCATCCAGTTCCGCCTCAGATGACCGCTCATAGACCCGATCCAGCGTCGGCCGCGAATACCAGCAACTCAGGAACAAACCGATCCGCCCCTTCGGCGGCAGGTCCCGCCAGAACCGCCAGTACTCCGGCCGGTCCCGCATCTCGTCGGACGGCTCGCCATAGGCCCGGGTCGTCAGCCAGCGCGGGTCCATCCACTCGTGGAGAAGATTGATGGTCTCGCTCTTGCCGGCACCATCAACGCCCCCGAACACCACGATCACGGGGAAAGGGGCGTCTGCCCTCAGTTGCTGCTGGAGTTCCAGGAGCTCGGCCCGCAGGATCGGCACCTGCTCGTGGTAATCCGCTCGCGACACGGTTCGGCCCAATTCGGCGGTTCGAAACATGGCTTTCCCAGCTCCCTGCGATTTTGACTGAATGTAATGCAAGCGGGCGTGGGTTGCACCCCGGGTTTGGCCCGATCCCGGCAGTCCACCTGAGCCTTGACCTCCGGCGCCATGACGGCAATAACCCCGGCCGAAGAGGCAGCCACCGCCACGGGGGATGTGGCGCGGCCTGCGAACGGCCATGAGCCGGTGCAAGCCGCGGACTGCGGGGTTTAATCAAATGGCCGTCGGCGATCACGAACGCATCCGCACCGGCCCGAGCCCCGCTGCCGCGGCTGCCAGGCGGGTTGGGGTCGTCGACATCGGGTCCAACACCGTCCGGCTGGTGGTGTACGAGACGCCGAACCGGCTGCCCATGCCGATCTTCAACGAGAAGGCACAGTGCGGTCTCGGCCGAAGTATCGGCAAGAGCGGACGCCTCAGCCCCCGCGGCATCACCGAGGCCCTGCGCAGTCTCGCCCGCTTCGGCCGGCTGGCCGAGGCCATGGCGGTGGGACACCTCGAGATCCTGGCCACGGCGGCTGTGCGGGATGCCGCCGACGGGCGCGCCTTCGTGGCTGAAGCCGAGCGCGTCACCGGCCGTCCGGTGCACGTCTTGAGCGGTGCCGAGGAAGCGCGACTGGCGGCGGTGGGCCTCCTCAACGGGGTCCCGGGGGCCGACGGTGCGCTCGGCGACCTCGGCGGCGGCAGCCTCGACTTGGTGAGCCTGGAGACCGGGACCATCGGTGCCTTCGCGACCCTGCCGGTCGGGCATCTCCGCCTCGCCGAGGATTCCGGTGGTGACCGCACGGCAGCGCGACGCCGGGTGGACGAGGCGCTGGCCGGCGTGCCCTGGCTGGAAGCAACCGCCGGCCGAACCTTCTATGCGGTCGGTGGCTCGTGGCGAGCGCTTGCCCGCATTTTCATCGAGCAGACCCACCACCCCCTGCACGTCCTCGACAACTACACCATCGACTTCTTCGATGCCTTGCGTCTGGCCGACCTGATTGCCGGGCTCAGTCTCAACACCCTGCAGACCCTGTCGTCACTGACCCACCGCCGGATCGATACGCTGCCGTTTGCCGCCGCGGCGATGGCCGGCATCCTGGAGCGGGCGCGTCCGGCCCGGGTGGCTTTCTCGGGGTTCGGGATGCGCGAGGGCCAGATGCTGGAGCTGCTGCCGGAGGGGTTGCGGCGGCAGGATCCCCTGATCAGCGCCTGCGAGGGCCAAGCCGAGCGCAGCGGGCGTTTCGCCCAGCGCGGCCAGGAGATGCTGGACTGGATGGCACCACTGTTCCCGGCCGAGACCGCCGACCAGCGCCGCCTGCGGCTGGCGGCGTGCCTGCTCAGCGACATCGGGTGGAGCGAGCACCCGGACTATCGGGCCGAGCACGCCTTCCATCGGGTCCTGCGGGTGCCGTATCCCGGCTTGAGTCACCCCGAACGGGCCGCGCTGGCCTTGGCCGTGTTCGCCCGCTACGGCGGCGCCCCGGAACACCCGATGACCGCCCCGACCGCGCGGCTGCTGGACGCCGCAGCGGTCAGTCGTGCGGTAATTGTCGGGCTCGCGCTGCGCTTGGCTCATACCCTGACCGGCGGGGCACCCGGGCTCCTGCCGCAGACCCGGCTGAAGGTCGAGAAGGACCGCCTGGTGCTGTGCCTGCCCGACGATGCCGCCGTGTTCTTAAGCGACGCGGTGGACCGTCGCTTCAAGCAGCTGGCCGCCGCGGTGGGCCTCAAGCCGCGGATCGGTTGAGTGGCCGGCGCCGCGCAGCCGCCCTCGGGAGTCAGGTGCCGACTGTTGCGAGCTTCGGCACCCTCAGGCCCAGGCGCTGCAGGGTGCGGTCGTGCACCTGTCGCGGCACGAAGCTGCTGATATCGCCGCCCAGCCGGGCGATCTCCTTGACGAAGCGCGATGCGATGAACTGCTGGCGCTCCGAGGCCATCAGGAACACCGTCTCGATATCGTCGTTCAGCCGGGCGTTCATGGCCGCCATCTGAAACTCGTACTCGAAGTCCGAGACCGCCCTGAGCCCGCGCAGGATGATGGTGGCGCCGCACCCGGTCACGAAGTTCATCAACAGGTTGTCGAAGGCGCGGACCTCGACATACCGGCCGTTGCCGCGGGACATCAGGGCGATCTGCTCCTTGAGCATCTCGACCCGTTCGTCCAGCGGGAACAGCGGGTCCTTGCCAGGGTTGGCAGCAACACCGATGATCAGCCGATCGACAACGTGGGTGGCGCGTTCGATGATATCCAGGTGACCATTGGTCAGCGGATCGAACGTCCCCGGATAGACGCCGACACGTGGTTCGCGCATGGTTTCTTGATCTCCTCCCCAAGATGGGCGTGATGAGATTTGATTAACGTGACGTTTCTGGTCCCGCGGGCTTTCCGCTGTCGTCTTGTGCTTCTGCGTTCGGGTCTTCGGCTGCCTCGGCCGCAACCTCGGCGTCTTCGGCGGCATCACCGCCGCCGTTGTCTTCCACATCGCGGATACGGCTGACCGAAACCACCCGCTCCGCTTCCGCCGTCGCAAACAGGCGCACGCCCCGGGTGCGCCGGCTCATGACACTGATGCCGGCAACCGGGCAGCGCATCAGCTGACCGGCATTCGTCACCATCACGATCTGGTCGCTGTCGAGAACCGGAAACGCCGCCACCACCGAGGCGGCGGGACCGCCTGGCCGCTCCAGGTCGATGGCAGCCACGCCCGAGCCATCCCGGCCGCTGATGCGATACTCGTACGATGAGGTACGCTTGCCGAAGCCGTCATCGGTGACGGTCAACACGAATTCCTCCTCCGCCGCCATGACCTGGAACGCCGGCTCATCCAGCCGCGCCGCCAGCGCGGAGTCCCGTTCCTGGTCTTCGGTCCGGTCGGTGTAATCGCTGCCGGCGAGGCGGCGGCGGGCGTTGACCGCCTGCAGGTACTCGTCCCGGGCGGCCACGTCGAAATTCACGTGGCGGAGGCCGCACATGTTGATCACGGTGTCACCGCCCGCCAGGCGGATACCCCGTACGCCGGTGGAAGTGCGCCCGGCGAACACCCGCACTTCCGGGACCGGGAAGCGGATGCACTGACCGTTGCGGCTGAACAGAAGGATGTCATCGCCCTCGCTGAACGGGCGGACCCGCACCAGCCGGTCACCTTCGTCCAGCTTCATGGCGATCTTGCCGCCGGCCATCACGTTGGTGAAATCGCTGAGGGCGTTGCGCCGGACCTTGCCGGAGGCGGTGGCGAACACCACGAACAGATCACCCCAGGTGCCCTCGTCCTCCGGCAGGGGCATCAGGGTGGAGATGGTCACCCCCGCTGCGAGCGGCAGCAGATTGATCAACGCCTTGCCGCGGGCCTGGGGGGTGCCCGCCGGCAGCTTGTAGACCTTGAGCTTGTAGACCATCCCCGCGGAGGAGAAGAACAGCACCGGGGTGTGGGTGTTGACCACGAACACCTGGCTGACGAAGTCCTCTTCCCGGGTCGCCATGCCGGCGCGGCCGCGGCCTCCGCGGCGCTGTGCGCGGTAGGTGCTGAGCGGCACCCGCTTGATGTAGCCGGTGTTGCTGACCGTCACCACCATGTCCTCGCGCTGGATCAGGTCTTCCACATCGGCTTCGTAGGCGACGTCCTCCAGGCGGGTGCGCCGGGGGGTGGCGAAGCGTTCGCGGATCGCGACCAGCTCCTCCCGCAGGACTTCCAGCAGGCGCTGACGGGATGACAGGATTTCGAGGAAGCCTCTGATCTGCTCGCCGAGAGCGCGCAGATCGTCGCCGATCTTGTCCCGCTCCAGGCCGGTCAGGCGGTGCAGGCGGAGATCGAGGATGGCCCGGGCCTGACCGTCGCTCAAATGGTAGACGCCGTCCCGAACACCGGCGTCCGCATCTTCCACCAGAGCCACCAGCGGGGCGATGTCGGCGGCCGGCCACGCCCGGGCGGTCAAGCCGGCGCGGGCTTCCGCGGCATCGCGGGAGCGGCGGATCAGCGCCACCACCTCATCGATGTTGGCAACCGCCACCGCGAGCCCCACCAGCACGTGCGCCCGCTCCCTGGCCTTGGCCAGCTCGAACACGGTGCGGCGGCGGATCACCTGCTCGCGGAAATCCAGGAAGGCTTGCACCACCTCCTTCAGATTCATCGTCCGCGGGCGTCCGCCATCGAGCGCCAGCATGTTGATGCCGAAGGAGGTTTGCAGCGGCGTGTAGCGATAGAGCTGGTTCAGCACCACCTCGGGCTCGGCATCACGCTTGAGTTCGACCACCACCCTGACGCCGTCCCGATCGGATTCGTCACGCAGGTCGGAGACGCCTTCGATCCGCTTTTCGCGAACGGCTTCGGCGATGATCTCCATCATCCGGGCCTTGTTGACCTGGTACGGCACCTCATCGACGATGACCGCGGTGCGGTCCTTGCGCACCTCCTCGAACCGGGTGCGGCCCCGCATCACCACCGAGCCGCGCCCGGTATGGTAGGCGAGTTGGATGCCCTGCCGGCCCAGGATCGAGCCGCCGGTGGGGAAGTCCGGCCCGGGGATGTAGTTCTCGATCAGTTCGGCGATGGTGAGGTCGGGGCGATCGATCAGGGCACAGCAGGCGTCGATCACTTCGCCGAGGTTGTGCGGCGGTATGTTGGTGGCCATGCCGACGGCGATACCGCCGGCACCGTTGACCAGCAGATTGGGGAAACGGGCCGGAAGCACCGTCGGCTCCCGGGCGGAGTCGTCGTAATTGGGCTGGAACTCGACGGTGTCCTTGTCGATGTCCTCGATCAAGGTGTGGGCGACCCGGGCCAGCCGCGCCTCGGTGTAGCGCATGGCGGCCGGGCGATCGCCGTCCATGGAGCCGAAGTTGCCCTGGCCGTCGATCAGCGGCAGGCGCATGACGAAGTCCTGGGCCATGCGCACCAGGGTGTCGTAGATCGCCTGATCGCCGTGGGGATGATACTTACCCATGACGTCGCCGACGATGCGCGCCGACTTGCGGTACGGCCGGTCGTGGGTGTAGCCGCTTTCGTTCATCGCGAAGATGATGCGGCGCTGGACCGGCTTGAGCCCGTCGCGCACGTCCGGCAGCGCGCGGCTGACGATCACGCTCATGGCGTAATCGAGGTAGGAGCGCTGCATCTCCTCCTCGATCGCCACGCTGGGCGGACCGGGCGGTGCAGGCGTGGTCGGCGGGGCTGGTGGTGTGGTCAACGACCTCTACCGAAAAGGCGCAAAATCAAGGCGATCGCGTTCCGTACCCTAACACGCCGATGCCGCGCCGCACAACAAATGCGGAACGGCAGGCCCATCCGCTACTGGCACAAGGGCGCCCGCGGTTCGAAGATCACCTCGATACCGGCGGGTATTCGAGTTCGAACACGCCGTCGACCTCCACCGAGGCATTCAGCGGCAGCGACGCGGCCCCCACCGCCGCCCGGGTGTGCCGGCCGACCTCGCCGAACACCTCCATCATCAGATCCGAGGCGCCGTTGAGCACCTTCGGGTGATCGGTGAACGCGGCGTCGGCGCGGACGAAGCCGGTCAGCTTCACCACCCGGCTGACCCGCTCCAGATCGCCGTCGCAGGCGGCCCGCACCTGGGCCAACAGGTTGAGTGCGCACAGCCTGGCCGCCGCATAACCATGCTCGACGGCAAGCTCGGCGCCGAGGCGACCGGCGAAGTGCATTTCCCCATTCAACAACGGGAGTTGGCCCGAAACGAACAGCAAATCCCCGACCCGAACGAACGGGACATAGGCGCCGGCGGGGGCCGCCGGCTGCGGCAGCACGATGCCGAGTTCCGTCAGCCGCGCGTCGATGGGCCCCTTCCCTGAGGTCCCCTTGGTCATGTCTGATCCTCCGTTCGATTCGGGTGGTCGTTGGCGATCGCCATGGTTACCTCCAACCTGAGAGCGGTTGTCAACCGTGGGAACCTATATTAGCTGATGTGAATGAAACGGTCCGGTACCGTGTCGCCCAAAAAGGCGGTCAGGCCGATCCCGCCGTCGGGCTGATCCGGCCGTCGGTCCGGGGCGTAATTCACAGCGTAGGTACGAGAAACTGAGCCTTTCGTGATCCGCTGATGTGAAAGGGCCGTCATGGACCTGGATCCCGTCCTCCTCTCCCGCATTCAGTTCGGGTTCGTCGTCGCATTCCATATCCTGTTCCCCTCCCTCACCATCGGTCTCGCAGCATACATCGTCGTGCTGGAAGGACTTTGGCTCAAGACCGGTCGGGAGAAATATTTCGCAATAGCGAGATTCTGGACCAAGATCTTTGCGGTATGCTTCGGCATGGGGGTGGTTTCCGGCATCGTCATGGCCTATCAGTTCGGGACCAATTGGAGTCGGTTCTCGGATGTGACCGCCAATGTCTTGGGTCCGCTCATCGGCTACGAAGTTCTGACGGCGTTTTTCCTGGAGGCCACGTTTCTGGGCATCCTGCTGTTCGGCCGAAACCTGGTGCCGCGCTGGGTGCATTTCTTTTCGGCTGTGATGGTCTCCCTCGGCACACTGTTCTCCACCTTCTGGATCCTGGCTGCAAACAGCTGGATGCAGACCCCGGCCGGCTATGAGATCATCGACGGGATTTTCCATGTGACGAGCTGGGTCGAGGTTATCTTCACCCCCTCGTTCCCCTACCGCTTCAGCCACATGGTGATGGCGACCTTCCTCGCCGCGGCGTTCGTGATCATGGGCGTGGCCGCTTTGTATCTGCTGCAGAAGCGCCACGAGGACAATGCGCGCACCATGCTGTCCATGGGGATGGGTCTGGTGTTCCTGCTGGCGCCCGCGCAGGTGCTGATCGGCGATCTTCACGGTCTCAACACCTTCGAGCATCAGCCGGCCAAGGTGGCGGCGATGGAGGGCCATTGGGAGACTCAGCGGGGCGCACCCTTGATCCTGTTTGCTCTGCCGGACCGGGAGGCGGAGCGCAACCGGTTCGAAGTCGGCATTCCCAAGCTCGGCAGCCTGATCCTCACCCACGACCTGGACGGCGAGGTACCGGGCCTCAAAGAGTGGGCGGCGGAGGACCGGCCGCCGGTGGCCATCGTGTTCTGGTCGTTCCGCATCATGGTGGCGATGGGCCTGTTGATGGTGTTCGTGGCGGTGACCGGGATGGTGCTGCGGCTGCGCGGCCGGCTGTACGACCGGCCTTGGTTTCTCAAGCTGTGCGTCGCCGCCGTGCCGAGCGGTCTGATCGCCATCCTGGCCGGCTGGGTCACCACCGAGGTCGGCCGCCAGCCGTGGATCGTCTATGAGGTGATGCGCACCGCCGAGGGCGCGTCGCCGGCGGTCGGCGGTACGGAGGTGCTGATCTCGCTGGCGGCCTTCATGGTGGCCTACGCGATCATATTCTCGGCCGGCATCTACTATATCGTTCAGCTGATCCGGAAGGGTCCGGTGGATGAGCCGCCGGCCACGGTGGGCCGTCCGGCACGCCCCCTCTCCGGCGCCGAGAGCCGGCAGCCCTCGGGGAGTGCCGCCGAATGACCATCGACCTGCCGCTCATCTGGGCCGGAATCATCGCCTTCGCCGTATTCATGTACGTGCTGATGGACGGCTTCGACCTGGGCGTCGGGATCCTGTTCCCGTTCGTCCGGGACGAAGCTGACCGAGACATCATGATGAACTCGGTGGCACCGGTCTGGGACGGCAACGAGACTTGGCTGGTGCTGGGGGGCGGCGGGCTCATGGTCGCCTTTCCCCTGGCCTACGCCACCATCCTGCCGGCGCTGTACCTGCCGGTGCTGCTGATGCTGATCGCGCTGATCTTTCGCGGGGTCGCCTTCGAGTTCCGGTTCAAGGCGGAAGGCCGGCAGCGGCAGTATTGGAGCTGGTCGTTTCACCTGGGTTCCGTTTTCGCGGCGTTCGCCCAGGGCATCATCCTCGGCGCGTTCATCCAGGGCTTTGCCGTCGAAGGTCGGGATTTCGTCGGCGGGCCGCTGGACTGGGTCTCGCCATTCGCGATCCTCACCGGCTTCGGCCTGATCGCGGGCTACGCCCTGCTCGGCACCACTTGGCTGGTGATGAAGACCGAAGGGGGCTTGCAGGCATGGTCCTTCCGCAATGCCAAGCGGGCGCTGGTGACGGTGCTGGGGTTCATCGCCATCGTCAGCGTCTGGACCCCGTTCATGGATCCGGACATCGCCGCCCGCTGGTTCTCGTGGCCGAACATCGCGTTCGTCTCGCCGGTGCCGGTCATCACCGGTCTGGTGGCGCTCGGGGCGTTCGTCGCGCTGCGACGCCGGTACGAGGGGTATCCGTTCATCGGCGCCATCGCCCTGTTCGGACTTTCCTACGCCGGTATCGCCATCAGCCTGTGGCCCAACGTGGTGCCGCCGGACATAACAATCTGGGAGGCCGCCTCAGCGCCCAAGACCCAGGCGTTCATGCTCTATGGCGTGCTCGCGGTGACACCGTTCGTGCTGGCGTACACCGCGTTCTCGTACTGGGTGTTCCGCGGCAAGGTCCGGAGCGACGTCGGCTATCACTGAGCCATCACGGCCGTGAGTCACGCCTCAGGGCCGCTTGGAGGGCGGACTCCATGACCGTCAGGTCGGGCTCACGCCCGGTGTACAGCGCGAACTGATATGCCGCCTGATGCAGCTGCATGCGCACGCCCGGGATGGTGAGGCAGCCCCGCGCCTCAGCGGCGCGCAGCAGCGCGGTTTCCACCGGCACCGGAACCGCATCGAACACCACCGTCCCGGGCATCAAGGCCGCCTCCGGAACCAGGGTGTCATCGCCGCCACCCAAGCCCACCGGGGTGGCGTGAGCGATCAGGTCGAAGGGACCGGCGGCGGGCAGGACGTCCGGCGGGCCGGCGTAGGTCACGCCCAGGCTTGCCGCCAGCGCCGCGCCGAGGCTGGCGGTGCGGTTGAACACGGTCACCCGCGCACCGGCGTCCACCAGCCCGTAGACGATGGCCCGCGCGCCGCCGCCCGCCCCGATGACGGCAGCGGCCTTGCCGGACAGGTCCGTCTTCTCCCGGAACGCACGCACTGCGCCGACCCAGTCAACGTTGTACCCGGTCAGGACCCCGTCATCGTTGACCACCGTGTTGACCGCGCCGATGGCCCGGGCGGTTTGGTCGATCCGGTCCAGGTACGCCATGATCCGCTGCTTGTGCGGCATGGTGACGCCGAGCCCGCGAATGCCGAGGGCGCGCATCGCCGCCACCGCAGCTGCGGTGTCCTCGGTGCCGAAGGCAACATAGACGAAATCCAGCCCCATCGCCTGGTAGGCGGCATTGTGCATGGCAACGCCGAAGCGGCCGGGACGCCCGGCGATGGAGCCGCAGAGGACCGGATGGCTGGACGGCATGAAACTTTCTGACCCTGTCCCCAAGAGGAATGCCACCGTTACACCAAGCTGACGGGCCCAGCGCAAGCGGCCATCAAGGCGGTTGCGCCCCGGCCCGGATCCTTGGCAGCCTCCTGGCCATGCGCGTGCTCGCCGTCACCCCCAATGTCGCCGTCGACCGCACCCTGGAGGTTCCCGGCTTTGCCGCGGGCGCCGTGTGGCGGGCGCGCTCAACGAGCGTGGTCTGCGGCGGCAAGGGCATCAACGTCGCCCGCGCCGTGACCGCCCTCGGCGAAGCCGCGACCTGCGCCGGTCTGGTGGGCGGGCACGGCGGGCGGCTGGCGGCGGAGGCGGCGGCGGCGGAGGGGCTCGAAACCGCCTGGACCTGGATCACCGGGGAGAGCCGCACCTGCGTGATCATCGTCGGCGCCGGCGAGGCCACGGTGATCAACGAGGCGGGACCGTCGGTGAGCCCGGCTGAATGGTCCCGGTTCATCAGCGATCTCGCCCGAGCGGCCGCTGCCGCGGATGTGGTGTGCGTCAGCGGCAGCGTGCCGCCGGGGCTCGACGCCGAAGCCATTGCCGACCTGGTGGCCGCCGCCGGACGGGGCGGCACGCCGGTTTGGGTGGATGGCAGCGGCGATGCGCTGTCGGCGGCACTCACCGCCCGGCCCTTCGGGATCAAGATCAACGCCGACGAAGCCGGGGAGCTGCTGGGCTGCCGGGTCCGGTCGCGTCAGGACGCCGCGGCGGCGGCGGGTAGCATCATTGCCCACGGCGTCTTGGCCGCCGCGGTGACACTGGGGGCGGACGGCGCCGTGCTGGCCTGCGGGGACGGAACCTGGATCGCCGGAGCACCTCAAGTCCGGGCGGTCAGCGCCGTCGGCAGTGGTGATGCCTTTCTCGCCGGACTGGTGGTGGGCTGGGGCCGCGATCTCGGGCCGGCGGCGGCGCTCCAGCTTGCCACGGCTGCCGGCGCCGCCAACGCTCTGCAACCGACCGCGCGGCTCGATCCGGGCGACGTTGCGCGCCTCCTCGGGGATACCGAGGTGGCCGTGCAAGCTCATGCCGGTTAGTCTCCCGCGCACCACAGGGGATGGGAGGAAGACCCGATGCAGGTATGGGAACTGAAGGAAAGCTTCGGCCTCGACAGGCTGGCGCGTACCGAACGGCCGGACCCGAAGCCCCGGCATGGGCAGGTGCTGCTGGCCATGCGGGCGGCCTCCCTCAACTACCGGGACACGGTGGTGGTCGAGGGCGGCTACGGCCCGCGGGTGAGGACACCCCTGATCCCGGTATCGGACGGCGTCGGCGAGGTGGTGGCGGTGGGCGACGGCGTGGACCGGGTGGCCGTGGGCGACCGGGTGGCGCCGTTGTTCTTCCAGCGCTGGTATGGCGGCGAGGCGCGGCAAGCCAAGTTCCACCACAGCCTGGGTGGCCCGCTGGACGGCGCCTTGTGCCAGTTGATGTGCCTGGACGCCGAGGGGGTAGCCCGGGTCCCGGATCACCTGAGCGATGCCGAAGCGGCGTGTTTGCCCTGCGCGGCGCTGACCGCCTGGAGTGCCCTGGCGGTGGAAGGGCGGGTCGGGCCCGGCGACACCGTCCTGGTCCAGGGCACCGGCGGGGTCGCCCTGTTCGCACTGCAGTTCGCCAAGGCCTTGGGCGCCCGGGTGATCATCACTTCCTCGTCCGATGCCAAGTTGGCGCGGGCGCGGGAGCTTGGCGCCGATGAAGCCATCAATTATCGCACCACGCCGGATTGGGACCGCAGCGTCAAGGACCTGACCGACGGGGAGGGGTGCGATCACGTGATGGAGCTCGGCGGGGCCGAGACGCTCGAGAAAGCGATCCGGGCGGCACGGATCGGCGGCACCTTGAGCGTCATCGGCGTGCTGTCCGGGGCGGTCGCCCGGATGACCCTGCCGCTGGTGGTGATGCGGAACCTGCGCCTGCAAGGCATCACCGTCGGTTCCCGCGACGGCTTCGAGGCAATGGGCCGGGCGATCACCGCCCACCGGATCCGGCCGGTGGTGGACCGGGTGTTTTCGTTCGAGGAAGCGCCGGACGCCTTCCGCCACCTCAAGAGCGGCCAGCACTTCGGCAAGGTGTGCATCGCAACCCAGGCCGCAACCGCTTGAGCGCCATCGCCGTGTGCGCCGCAGCCGTATCCGCCACCGCGATGGCTGCCTCATTGCGAAGCGAAGCGGCAGCAATCCACTCGGGAATTTGATTGAATCGCTTCAGCTCCGGCTCGCCATCCCGACAGAAATCTCGGCCGGCGATGCGCAGAACGAAGGCGGCGTGCCGGGGTGACAGACGTAGAAAAGCCGGCCCGGGGGCCGGCTTTTCCGTCACGCTAAGACAACCGATTGGTGCGGCGCTTTGGCCTCAGGCCGCGGCGCTCCACACGTCCGGTGCGGCCTTCGCCCGTTCCTCGAACTGCTTGCGCTGGCGCTCGAGTTCCGGCGGCAGGCTGTCGCCGAACTTGGCGAACCATTCGGCCAGACCCTGCGCCTCCTGCAGGGCCCCTTCCTTCTCGATGTCGGTGATGCCGTGGTACTTCTCCCGGCTGAAGTCGAGGCCGGCCCAGGTGATGTCCTCGTAGCGGGGCATCAGACCGAACGGGCTTTCCACACCTTCGGCGCGGCCCTGGACCCGATCGACGATCCACTTGAGGACCCGCATGTTCTCGCCGAAGCCCGGCCAGATGAACTTGCCGTTCTCGTCCTTGCGGAACCAGTTCACCCGGAAGATCTTGGGCAGCTTGATGTCCTTCCGCTCACCGATCTTCAGCCAGTGGGCCCAGTAGTCCGCCATGTTGTAGCCGATGAACGGCAGCATCGCGAACGGGTCGCGCCGGATCGCGGCCTGGCCGATGGCTGCGGCGGTGGCTTCCGAGCCCATGCCGGAGGCCATGAAGACGCCATGGTTCCAGTCGAGCGCCTCGTAGGCCAGCGGGAAGGTCTTGGACAGGCGGCCGCCGAACACGAACGCGGAGATCGGCACGCCCTCCGGGTCCTCCCAGGACGGGTCGATGGTCGGGCACTGCCCGGCAGGGGCGGTAAACCGGGCATTGGGATGGGCCGCCGGCTTGCCGCTGGCCGGGGTCCAGTCGTTGCCCTGCCAGTCGATGGCGTGCGCCGGCGGATCACCGTCCATGCCTTCCCACCAGACACCGCCGTCGTCCGTCAGCGCCACATTGGTGTAGACGCAGTTGCCCGGCTTCAGGGTTTCCATCGCCATCGGGTTGGACTGGTAGGAGGTACCGGGTGCCACCCCGAAGAAGCCGGATTCCGGGTTGATGGCCCGCAGGGTGCCATCGGGGCGCGGCTTGATCCAGGCGATGTCGTCGCCCACGGTGTGGACCTTCCAACCCTCGAAGCCCTCCGGCGGCAGAATCATGGCCAAGTTGGTCTTGCCACAGGCGCTGGGGAACGCTGCGCCGATGTAGGTCTTGTCCCCTTGCGGCGACTCCAGGCCCAGGATCAGCATGTGCTCGGCGAGCCAGCCCTCGTCGCGGGCCATCACGGAGGCGATGCGGAGCGCCAGGCACTTCTTGCCAAGAAGCGCGTTGCCGCCGTAGCCGCTGCCGTAGGACCAGATTTCCCGGGTCTCCGGGAAATGCACGATGTACTTGTTGGCGATGTTGGCTTCACACGGCCACGGCACGTCGGCCTGCCCCGGCTCGAGCGGCATGCCCACCGAGTGAACCGTCGGAATGAAGAAGCCGTCGGAACCCAGGGCATCCAGCACCGCCTGTCCCATCCGGGTCATGATGCGCATGTTGCACACCACATAGGCGGAGTCGGTGATCTCGATCCCGATCTTGGCGATGGGCGAGCCGACCGGCCCCATGCTGAACGGGATGACGTACATCGTCCGCCCGCGCATGCAACCGTCGAACAGGCCCTTGATGATGCCCCGCATCTCGGTCGGGTCCATCCAGTTGTTGGTGGGACCGGCGTCCGCCTCCTTCTCGGAGCAGATGTACGTACGGTCTTCCACCCGGGCGACGTCGCTGGGGTGCGATCGGGCGAGATACGAATTGGGATACTTCTCCGGGTTGAGCCGGATGTAGGTGCCCTTCTCGACCATCATGTTGCTGAGGCGGTCGTACTCTTCTTGGGAGCCGTCCGCCCAATACACTTCGTCTGGCTTGCACAAGGCAGCAACCTCGTCAACCCAGGCGATCAGCTTCGCATTCGACGTCCGATCCTTACCGGTCCCTGTCATGACTTCCCTCGCTCATACAGTTTCTCAATCGTGTCCGCCATCGCGCCATACCCCCGAAAGCGATGGCGGGCGATGACTCACAAGCTGGCACGTGTTGGCGATCCCGCGCATCCGGAATGAGCGCAGTCTAGGGCATTCTTCGCCGCACGCAAGGAAAACGGCTTGACCGGGATCGCGATTAGCCCCTGCGGCCGCACATGAGCGAATACCCGGGCATGTCGCGAAACCGAGGGTTCGGAAACCCCGGCTGATTGGGGCGATGGCGTCGGCCGGGCCGCTTTAAAAGCTAACGTGCGACACCGTCCCGCCAGGCCAGAACCCGGTAGACGGCCCTCAGCAGCCGCACGGAATCCACCAAGCCAGGCGCTTCCGGGTCCACGTGGTCAAGGCCATCGATGAGGTAGAGCCGCACCTGATCATCCGGCAATGCGCGCGCCATGGCCATGCTCTCGGTCGCCGGGATGATCCGGTCACCGCGCCCGTGCACCAGGATGAACTCCGCGTCGCGCGTCTCCAACGGCAGCCGGCTGAGGTCCAGTGCCTCGATCTCACTGCCAATTCTGTTGGGCAGATCGGCAATCAGACCAGGAACCTTGTCAGGATCCTCGTTGGTCAGCAGGGCATAAACGGCCTGCCCATCAGGCCCGAGTCGGCCCACGAGGTCGGAGATATCCGCCCGCAAGTCATGAAGCTTTCGTTCGGCCATTTCCTCCAGCAGGGCTGCGTCGTCCGGATCATCGACACGGTCGGCATTGGAGAGAACAAAGACCCATTGGCCATATTCGTTCGGCGAGCGGTGCTGCCACGGCGCGTCGGGGCGCTCGCGGTAGTGGCCGGTGGTGAAGAAGGTGATGGTTTCCGTGACGTCGAAGTACCCGCCGACGCCCAGCACCACATCGACCTTGTTTTCCGCCCCCTCCTCGAACAGGGCGAGCACCCCGGGGCCGAGCGCGAACGAGATCGCCGCCAAGCCCAGCGGCCGGCCGGGATCCCGCTGGTGCAGGTGGATGATGGCATCGGCAAGCACCCGGGCATCGTCGCTGGTGACACGCAGCTCGCGCATCGCCTCCACGTCCGGCACCAGTACCTCGAACCGGGCACGGGCGAAGGTGTTGGCGAAAGCGACGAGGCGTGGGTCATCCTTGCCGGCTTGGGCCGCTCCGGGAACGATCACCATACCGGCACCAACCGGTTGCTTCGGGTCGTACAGGTCGCCGCGGTGTTCACGACCGTCCACGGTGAAGGTGACAGCGCGGCGTTCCGGCGTGGGCGTTGACTCCTTCAGCCGGCTGGCGCCGGGGCCGGCTTCGATGTCGCGAAGCACGTTCATCGCCTCACCGGTGCGGGCCGGGGAGCAGCTGGCCAGCGGCAGCAACAGAACGCACGCGAGCGCAACCAGCGACCAGGGGGTAGACACGATCGGCCTGGCGGCAGATACCATCGGAACTCCTCCTCCTCCCGGCGTCACCCCCCGGTGACCGGCGGAGCGGCGGGCCGCTACATCAGCCAGCCGCCGAGGTGCCGGCGCATCGCCTTCTCCATCTCCGCATCGAACTCCCGCATCAGCGTCTCGATCATCTCGAAGCGGATGCGGTCGCGTTGGTCGAGCGTCGCCTTCTCGGAGACCGAGCGGGCGCGGGTCGCCCGGGTCTGCACGTAGGCGAGCCGGACGCCATGGGGATCGAAGATCTCCAGCGTGGCCGCCGCGACCGCGTCGTAGCGCTCCGCCTGGTCCTCGGTTAACAGGCCGCGGAGCCCGCCGGTCCGCGGCAGGGCGGTCCTGACCACCGATGCCTCGGTGATGTCGAACCGGGCGCTCCCCGATCGGCCGGCGGCGCGGAGCCGGTCTTCGGCCCAACGTCGCAGCACCGCTTCCGGCGGCGCCGGCAGGATGTCTTCAACGTGGTCGCGGCCGGTTGCCGGCCGATGGCTCGATGTCACCCGGACATCGGCGACGTTGAGAACCAGCGGCGGTTGATGGGTGAAGGTGATCTGTGGCAGTTCCTGGCGCTGCACCGGATACGTGCAGGCCTGGAGCACCGCCATGACCAGAAGGACCAGCAGCGGCAACGATGCGGCGGAATACCTCATGCCGCCATAGTGCCGAGCCGGCCGGCCGGCATCAAGGCCGGCGCGCGCGGGCCGCCGCCGGTTCGAACAGCCGCTCCATGGCCTGTTCATCGAACCGGTACTCCGCCTTGCAGAATTCGCACGTGACAATGACGACGCCGTCTACGGCAAGGTCCTTCAGCTCCGCCCTGGGGAAGGCCAGCAGCGTCCGTTCCACCCGGGTGCGCGAGCAGCGGCAGTGGTGTCGCAGTGGCCGCGGCCGAAAGATGCGGACGCCGTCCTCATGAAACAGCCGATACAGCAGGTCCGTCGGGTCGAGTTGCGGTTCCAGCAATTCAGCCGGTGTCACGCTGCTCATCAGGACCACCGCCCTTCGCCACGAGTCCTCCGCCGCCTCGTCCGGGGGACCGGCGCTCCCGGGACCGGCCGGCAGGCGCTGGATCATCAAGGCGGCGGCACGGCGCTCGCCCGGCGGCATCACCATGTCGGAAGCGCACAGCGCGAGCGCCGTCTCCAGCTGTTCCGACTGCCGAAAGTAGGTGTGGGCGCAGTCCGCAAGGGTGTGGCCCTCGAGGGGCGTGATCCCCTGATAGCGCTCGGTGTGGGGGCCCTGGTCAACGGTGAACGCCATGTGCCCCGCGCCCAGCAGCTTCGGCACCGGTGCCGCGGGCACCCCGGTCATGATGGCAAGGTCATCATCGTCGAACCGGGCATAGCCGCGCATGCTGCCGTCACTGGTGACGTCGGTCACCAGCAGCCGCACCGGGCCGCCGCCGTGCACCTGCAGGGTGAAAACGCCGTCGAACTTCAGGCTGCTCGCCAGCACCGCGGTCATCGCCATGGCTTCCGCCAGCAATGCCGCGACCACCGGCGGGTAGGCGTGGCGGTCGAGCATCCCGTCCACCGCCGCGCCCAAGCGAACCAGCCTGCCGCGCACGCCGGCGCCTTCGATCTGGAACGGCTGAATGTAGTCGCCGGAACGTCGGTCGGGAGCGAAGGACATGCCGTTGAAGATGGTGGTTCAGGCGTCGACGCCAATGCTTCCGAAGACGGTTTGCCCCCGCCTGCCGCGATCGGATGTCAACCGAGGCACCAGGCCAGGATGCCCTTCTGGGCGTGCAGGCGGTTCTCCGCCTCGTCCCACACCACCGACTGCGGGCCGTCGATGACGGCGGCGGACACCTCCTGGCCGCGGTGTGCCGGCAGGCAATGCATGAACAGAGCATCGGGCTTGGCCCGCGCCATCAAGGCCTCGTCGACGCGGTAGGGGGCAAGCAGGTTGTGACGGGTCTCCGCTTCCCGCGTCCCCATCGATACCCAGGTATCGGTCACCACCAGGTCGGCACCGGCAACCGCATCCTCGGGCGAGGCGGTCAGTGTCACCTCCCCGCCCTCGCTCCGGGCCCATTCGAGAAGCCCGTTGGCGGGTTGGAGCGGTTTCGGGCAGGCGAGGCGGAGCCGGAAGCCGAAGCGCACCGCCGCCTGGATCCACGATCGCGCAACATTGTTGGCGTCCCCGCTCCAGGCCACCAGCCGCCCGGTGATGGGCCCCCGATGCTCCTCGAAGGTCATCACGTCGGCCATCAGCTGGCACGGGTGGGATTCGTCGGTCAGCCCGTTGATCACCGGCACCGACGCATAATCGGCGAGTTCGGCCAGCTTGCTCGGCTTGGATGTCCGGATCATGATGGCATCGACATAGCGGGACAGCACCCGCGCCGTGTCGGCCATGGACTCGCCGCGGTTGAGTTGGGAGTCGGTATCCGTCAGCACGACAACGGTGCCGCCAAGTTGATGCATCGCCACCTCGAACGACACCCGGGTACGGGTCGACGGCTTCTCGAAGATCATCGCGAGGGTACGGCCGGCAAGCGGGTGCTGCCGCCTGTCGGCGTCGTGCTTGAAGATCGCCGCCAGTTCGAGGATGTGACGCAGGGTCGCCCGGTCGAACCGGTCGAGGTCGAGAAAATGGCGGGGCACTGCCATCTCAAGCCCGCTTCATCTTACCGTCCCGTCAGCTCAGGCCGCCTTGTCGGCAAGGACGGCGCATGCCTGATGGATTCTCTCCAGGGCTGCGTCCGCGTGCTCCTGATCGATGATCAGGGCCGGCAACAGCCGGACCACGTTGTCGGATGCCGGCACGGTGAGCAGCCCCGCATCCATCAGCGCCGCCACCAGCCGGCGGTTCTCCACCACGCACTTCAGGCCGAGCATCAGGCCGATGCCGCGCACCTCGGCCACCACGCCGGGGTAGTGAGCCGGCAACCGCTCCAGCTGGGCCCGCAGGACCTCACCCGTCCGGCGGACGTGGTCCAGAAACCCCGGAGCCAGCACCACATCCAGAACCGCGTTGCCCACCGCCATCGCCAGCGGATTGCCGCCGAAGGTGGTCCCGTGGCTGCCGGGGGTGAGCGTCCGTGCAGCCTGGCCGGCGGTGAGGCAGGCGCCGATGGGGAAGCCGCCGCCCAACCCCTTGGCCACCGCCATCACGTCCGGGACGACGCCGGACCATTGGTGCGCGAACAGCCGCCCGGTGCGGCCGATGCCGCATTGCACCTCGTCGAACATCAGGATCAGCCCCGCCCCGTCGGCGACGGCCCTCAGTCCCTGCAGGAATGCCGGATCGGCGACGCGGATGCCGCCCTCGCCTTGTACCGGTTCCACCAGGATCGCCGCAGTCCGCTCGCCGACGGCGGTACGGACGGCGTCCAGGTCCCCGAACGGCACCTGGTCGAAGCCGTCCACCACCGGATCGAACCCGGCGAGCGCATTGGCCGAACCGCCGGCGGCGATGGTGGCCAGGGTGCGGCCATGGAAGGCGCCGGCGAAGGTGATCACCCGGTAGCGTTCCGGCCGCCCCGCATCATCCTGGTACTTGCGCACCAGCTTGAGGCCGCACTCGATCGCCTCAGCCCCGCTGTTGCAGAAGAACACCGCATCGGCAAAGCTCGCCGACGCCAGCCGGCTGGCGAGCCGCTCCTGTTCCGGTATCCGGTACAGGTTGGAGCAATGCCATAAGGTTTCCGCTTGGCGCGTCAGTGCCGCCACCAGGTGAGGATGGCAGTGGCCGAGGCCGGTAACGGCGATGCCTGCGCCGAAATCCAGGTACCGGCGGCCGTCCTCGGCAAACAGCCAGGGCCCCTCGCCCCGCTGGAAGGCCAAATCCAGTCGCCTGTAGTTCTGCATGACGGCGGATGCCACGGGCCCCCTCCCGAACGGAAAAGGCCGGTGCCAAGCACCGGCCCAGCCCCGAAAAACCGTAACTTTATTGAGCCCGCCGTCGCCTTGTCAACGGCCACGCCGGAGGGGGCTGATGGTGAAGGGTCAGCCGACCGGTGCGAACGCCCCGGTTTCGGGTTGGCAAGCCATCAGGTCGCCGGTCGCGAGGTCGAACCACCAGCCGTGCAGGCCGAGATCACCCCGCTCGACCCGTTCCTTGATCCAGGGGAAGGTCCGAAGGTGACCGAGGGAGACGCGGATCGCGGCCCGTTCGACGGCGGACAGATCCGGATCGGCGTCACCATGGGCATGGGAATGGCCGGCCAGCACGTCGCAGGCGGGCCGAACCGCCTGCATCCACGGGCCGATGAACTCCCGCGGCAGCGGCTCTTTGGTGACCGTATGCACCAACCCGCGGATACCCCCGCAGCCGGAATGCCCGAGGATCACGATCTCCTTGACGCCCAGATCCCGCACGGCGAATTCCAACGCCGCGCTGGTGCCGTGCAGCATGTCGCTCGGCGCGTACGGCGGGACGATGTTGGCGACGTTGCGGACGACGAAGATTTCACCCGGCTGCGTTCCCAATAGGATCGCCGGGTCGACCCTGGAATCCGAGCAGGCGATGACCATCACCTGCGGAGCCTGCCCGGTCGAGAGCTTCTCGAACAGCTCCGGTCGATGCTGGTAATACTCGGCGTGGAAGGCCTTGTATCCGTCAATCAGGCGGTCCGTGGGGGATCGTGTGGGCATGGTGGGCACTCTCCATCCAGTAGGCGTCCGGCCCACGGGCAGGTCCACGCCCATGGGCCATGAGCCTATTCATAGAATTTCGCAACCGCTTCGGCAATCGGGGGTGACCCCCGAGGGCCTGGGCCTTATGGAATGGATCAGCGCGCCAGATGCGGGTAAGAGGGACCCGATGGAACTCACGGCGGAACAGCAGGCGGCGATCGACGCGGAGCGGGCGGCCACGGCGACCACCCGCCGGGCAACCGTGCCGGCGCTGGAGGACATCCTCTACCAGCCGCTTGCGGTGCTCGATCACGGCTTCGTCCGGGTGGTCGACTATCTCGGCGACGACCGGGCGGTGGTGCAGGCCGCGCGCGTCTCCTACGGTGCCGGCACCCGGCGGGTGCAGGACGATGCCGGGCTGATCGGCTACCTGATGCGCCACCGCCATACCACCCCGTTCGAGATGTGCGAGATCAAGTATCACGTGAAGCTGCCGATCTTTGTCGCCCGGCAGTGGATCCGCCACCGCACCGCCAGCGTCAACGAGATTTCCGGCCGGTACTCCATCCTCGACAAGGAATACTACCTGCCGGCTCCGGAGCATCTGGCGGCCCAGTCGTCGGCCAACCGTCAGGGGCGCGGCGAGGCGTTGTCCGGGGCGGAGACGGCGCGGGTGCTGTCCCTGTTGCGGGACGATGCCGAGCGCTGCTACGCCGATTATGAGGAGATGCTGAACCAGGATCGGTACGGCACGGTGATCGATGACACGCGCTCGGGTTTGGCCCGCGAGCTGGCCAGGATGAACCTGACCCTCGCCACCTACACCCAGTGGTACTGGAAGATCGATCTGCACAATCTTCTGCATTTTCTCAGCCTTCGTGCCGACCCCCATGCCCAGTATGAGATCCGGGCCTACGCCGAGGTGATGATGGACACGGTGGCGCGCTGGGTGCCGGTCACCTTTGCGGCGTTCGGGGAGCACCGAATGGGCGGGCTGCACCTGTCGGCCAAGGCCCTGGACGTGGTGAAGCGCCTGGTCGCCGGCGAGCCGGTGAGCGAGTCGGCGAGCGGGCTCGGCAGGCGGGAGTGGCGGGAACTGATGCAGGCCCTCGGCCGCGCGCCATGACGGTGCATTTCATCGGCGCCGGCCCGGGCGCCCCCGATCTTCTCACTCTCCGCGCCCTGGCCACCATCCGCCGCTGTTCCGTCGTGCTCTACGCCGGCTCCCTGGTCCCGTCGGCGGTGGTGGCGGAGGCGTCACCGGGGGCACGCATCGTCGATACCGCGCCGCTGGACCTGGACGCCATCATCGCCGAGATGGCCGCCGCCGATCACAGCGGGCTGGACGTGGCCCGGCTGCATTCGGGCGATCCGTCCCTCTATGGCGCCACCGCCGAGCAGATGCGCCGGCTGGATGCCCTCGGCATCGGTTACGAGATCATTCCCGGGGTGCCGGCCTACGCCGCCGCCGCTGCCGTGCTGAAGCGCGAACTGACGCTGCCGGGGGTGAGCCAGACGGTCATCCTCACCCGCACCGCCACCCGCACCTCGGCGATGCCCGCCGGGGAAGACCTGTCGAGCTTGGCGCGATCCGGGGCGACCCTCGCCATTCATCTCTCCGTCACCAACTTGGCGGCAGTGCTCCGGGACTTGGTTCCGTGCTATGGCGAGGACTGCCCGGTGGCGGTCGTCTACCGGGTGAGCTGGCCGGACCAGCTGGTGCTGCTCGGCACCCTCGCCGATATCCGGGCAAAGGTGAAGGCAGCCGGCATCACCCGCACCGCGCTGATCCTGGTGGGTCGGGTGCTGGGCGAAGCGGAGTTCTCCGACAGCCGTCTTTACGCCGCCGACCACCATCACGTGCTGCGCCCACGCGAAGCCTGAGATCGCCGACGCGCAGTTCAGGCACGGCCGCCCAGCCACGCCAGCGCCGCCTCGACGGTCGGCACCTGGGCGCCGGCGGGTGGGGTCGGACGCTGGATCATGATGACCGGAATGGCGGCTTGCCGTGCCGCCTGAAGCTTGGCATCGGTGGGACCACCGCTCTGCTTGGTCACCATCGCATCGATCCGGTGGGTCTCGATCAGGGCCCGCTCACCGGCCAGGGTGAACGGCGGGCGTGCGACGATCACGGCGTGCTGGGCGAGCGGCAGCGGCGCCGCCGCCGGCGTGAACAGACGGACCAGGAACCAGACCTCGGCCAGGGCGGCGAAGGCATTGATGCCCCCCGGACCGGTGGTGAGGAACGCCCGGCGGGCCAGCGCCGGCAGCAGTCGGGCGGCGGCGTCGAGGGAGTCGACGGGAAGCCAGCGGTCACCCGGCTCCTGCTGCCACGGGGGGCGGACCAGCAATATCCGGGGAATGCCGGCGGCGGAGCACGCCGTTGCCGCATTCTGCGAAATGGTCGAGGCGAACGGGTGGGTGGCATCGATCACCACGGAAATGCCCTCGGCCGACAGGAACCGGCCAAGCCCCTCGGCCCCGCCGAAGCCGCCGATGCGAAGCCGGCCCGGTGGGGTCTGGCGCGGCGGCAAGCGGCCGGCCAGCGAGGTAATCACGGTGAACCGGTCGGCCAGTTCCGCATGCACGGCGCGGGCGAGTTGCGCGGCCTCGGTGGTGCCGCCCAGGATCAGCAGGCGTTCAGGGGGCACGGCCAATCAAGGCTCCGGCACGGTCAAACACCAGGATCTCGACGGATGTCCTGGGGTCGAGGGCAGCTCCCACCACCGCCAGGGCATCGGCGGCGACCGCATCGGCCAGTCGCAGGCCGGCCCCATCGGCGATCATCAGGGCTTCCGCGGCGGTAGACGCCTGGCGCAACAGCGCTGCCGTCGCCGATGCGGCGCCGAGCGCTGCCGCCCGGCCCGCCAGCCGCTCCAGGTCCAGCCGCGACCGTGACGAATGAAGGTTGAGGTGCCCCTGTGCCAGCTTGGCCAGCTTGGCGAAGCCGCCGGCCAGGGACAACCGCTCCACCGGATGCCGGCGCAGATACTTGAGGGTGCCGCCGACGAAGTCCCCCATGTCGATCAGGGCGACATCAGGCAGGCCGTACCGCCGCCGCACCGCCGCTTCCGATGTGCTGCCGGTGGCCGCGGCCAGGTGGCTGAGGCCGGCTGCCAGCGCCACGTCGATGCCGCGATGAATCGAATGGATCCACGCTGCGCAGGAGAACGGCACCACCACCCCGGTGGTCCCCAGGACCGACAGTCCGCCCTCGATGCCGAGGCGGGCGTTCAGCGTCTTCGCCGCCAGGATCTCCCCGCCGGCGATGGCTATGGTGACGGTGGCGTCACCGCTGCCGCCGAAGCGGGCCGCCACCCTGCCGAGAGTGTCGCGGATCATCGCCCTTGGCCCCGGATTGATGGCGGGTTCGCCGACCGGCAGCGGCAGGCCGGGGCGGGTCACCGTTCCCACACCAGGCCCGGCCCGGAAGGTAACGCCCGAACCCGCCGCCGCCGGGACCACGGTGGCGCTGACTTCGGCACCATGGGTGACGTCGGGATCGTCGCCCGCGTCCTTGATCACGCCGACGGTCGCGGCGGAGCCGCAGCGTTCCGCGCGGGCGAGCGGCAGGGTCACGGTGCCCCCCCGGGGCAGGCCGATCGTCACCGGATCGGGGAACCGCCCCGTCAGCGTCGCCTGGTAGGCCGCAGCCGCGGCGGCGGCGGCACAGGTGCCGGTGGTCCAGCCACGTCGCAGCGGCGTCGGGGCATCGGCATTCACGCCGTCACCCTGCCCGTGCCCGCCGGTTGGCGCGTTGCGGAAGATTTGACCCGGTGCCATGATCGGCCCATTCTGTACATTAGCGTTCGGTCAACTACCGACCAGACCCTCTCCCGCCGCGAAGGCAACGACGGTGTCCCAACCCGATGATCTGCCCGGTCACCTCATCGACGCCCTGGTATTCGGCGCGGCCCACTGCCAAGCCGTCATTGTCGACCATGGAAGCCTCCTTGCAAGCCTGTTCATCGCCGGCCTGCTCGGTGGTGCCGGACATTGTGCCGGCATGTGCGGCCCGTTCGTGCTGGGTCAGGTGATGGCACGGCTGGAAGCGGTGCCGGCAGAGCGGATGAGCGAGTTCCATCGCCTTCAGGGCGCGGCCCTTGCTCCCTATCACCTCGGCCGGGCGACCACGTACATCGGCCTCGGCGCGGGTGCCGCGGCACTGGCGGGCGGCTTTATCGACCTCACCGGGTTCCGCTGGCTGTCGGTGGGTCTGCTGGTGCTGGCGGCCATGTTCTTCGCCGGCTACGCGCTCAGCCGTATCGGCATCGTATCGTTGCCGCTGGATGCGGGCGGCGCCGGCTGGTGGCAGCGACGGGTGGGGCAGCGCATCCGGCCTTTGTTCGCCAAGCCGGTGGGGTGGCGGGGCTACGGCCTGGGCCTTGCCCTCGGCTTCCTGCCTTGCGGCCTTCTCTATGGCGCCCTTGCCGCCGCCGCAGCCAGCGGCACCGCCCTCGCTGGGGCCTTCGCCATGGCGGCCTTCGCCCTGGGCACCGTCCCGGTCCTGGTCGGGGTCGGCCTTGCCGGGCACGTTGCCGGCGCCCGCTTCCGCCGCGTGACCGCCAGGGTGATGCCTGCCCTGCTGATGATCAACGCCGGTCTCCTGGGGATCCTGGCTTGGCGCCTGGCAGCCTGAAACCGATATCCTGGGCAGACGATAGCAACGTCGGAAAGGCACATCATGACCAAGCCCCCATCCAGTCCCGCACCCCCCGAACCTGCATCGCCGTCGGCGGGTGACGATCGCCGCGAACGGTCCGGCCGCTTCAACGGCTTGGCCGTGGCTCTCGCCGTCCTTGTTCTGATATTGGTGGGCTTCGTGGCCGGGCGACATTACTTCGGAGATTTCGATGCCATTACCGGGGCCCACCGGGGCGGTACCGCCCCGCCCGATGCGGTCGGCGCCCTCGGCGGTCCGTTCACCCTGACCAACCAGTTTGGCGATTCGATGAGCGATGCGGACTTCCGCGGCTCGTATATGCTGGTCTACTTCGGCTTCACCTTCTGCCCCGACGTCTGCCCGATGACCCTCAGCAAGATCGCATCCGCCCTGGACATGCTGGAGGAACACGAAGCCGAAAGGATCGTCCCGATCCTGATCACCGTTGATCCGGCGCGGGACACGCCGGAGCAGCTCCGCCTCTATGCCGAATTCTTCCATCCCCGGCTGGTGGCCCTCACCGGCACCGATGAGCAGATCGCCGATGTGGCACGCAAGTACCGGGTCTACTTCGCCAAGGTCCAGGAGGACGGGGCGGAGCCCGACGTCTACACCATGGATCACACCGCCATCACCTATCTTATGGGACCGGACGGGGTGTACATCCGCCACTTCAGCCACCAGGCGACGCCCAAGGCGATTGCCGATCGCCTGCGAACCATTCTGGCCGGCGGTCCGGCGGTGTGACCCGGGGTGACCCAATGCCGGCCAGTCCCGCCTGACGCCCGACGATGGCCGGCGGGGTGATCATCGCCGCGCCCGCCTCTGGCAGCGGCAAGACCGTGCTTACCCTCGGCCTGATCCGCCACTTGGCCACGGCGGGGGTCGCCGTCGCCTCCGCCAAGGTCGGGCCGGACTACATCGATCCCGCCTTCCATGCCGCGGCCTCGGGACGGCCATGCATCAACCTGGATCCGTGGGGGATGCGTCCCGAAACCCTGGCCGCCGCCGCCGCAACGCTGCTGGACCATGCCGAAATCGTGGTGTGCGAGGGCGTGATGGGCCTTTTCGACGGTGCCACTGCCAGCCAGGGCTCCACCGCCGACCTCGCCGTGGGGCTCGGCTGGCCGGTGGTGCTGGTGGTCGACGTGCGGGCCCAGGCGGCATCGGCGGCGGCGGTGGTCGCCGGGTTCGCCCGGCACCGTCCCGGAGTCCGGGTCGCGGCGGTGGTGTTCAACCGGGTCGGCAGCGATCGCCACGCCGACGTGGTGCGGGAGGCTTGCCGTCTGACCGTACCCGAGGTCGCGGTGCTCGGCTGCCTGCCGCGCACCCCGGGGCTCGATCTGCCGGAACGGCATCTGGGGCTGGTTCAGGCGCGGGAGCATCCCGACCTGGGATCGTTTCTGGACCGGGCGGCGCGGCTGGTGGCCGACCACGTCGACGTGTCGGCGCTGATGGCGCTGGGCGCCGACCCGCTCAGCCCTTCGGCCGGCGGGGGTCAGCCGGCAGCACGTCCAATTCGGCCGCTGGGGCAGCGCATCGCGGTCGCGGACGACATCGCCTTCGCATTCAGATACCCGCTGGTGATCGACGGCTGGCGTGCCGCCGGGGCCGAGATCAGCCCGTTCTCCCCGCTTGCCGACCAACCACCGGATGCCGCGGCGGATGCGGTCTACCTGCCCGGCGGCTACCCGGAACTGCACGCCGGGCGCCTCGCTGCCAACCGGACATTCCTCGAAGGTGTGCGACAGGCCGCCGCGCGGGGCGCAACGGTGTTCGGGGAGTGCGGCGGCTACATGGTGTTGGGCCGTGGTCTGGTGGACGGCGAGGGCCATCGTCACGCCATGCTGGATCTGCTCGACCTGGAGACGTCGTTTGCCGACCGTCACCTCCATCTGGGCTATCGGCGTGCCGTGCTGCCGGCAGAAACCGTGCTGGGTCCCGTCGGCACCGGCTACCGCGGCCACGAATTCCACTACGCGCGGACGCTCCGGGAAGGTCCGGGGCAGCCCCTGTTTCACTGTTCGGGCGCGGCCGGTCAGGATCTCGGACCGACCGGGCTGGTCCAGGGATCGGTGTTGGGCTCGTTCGTCCATCTGATCGATGAAGACTGAGGCCGGAAGCGCCGCCCAGCCCGTTGACGAGGTCTCGGAAGCGGGCGACAGTGGCGAAATTCGGCAATCAGCCGGCACATGCTTTGAAGCGCGGGGTCAGTTCCCATGTTCGATCCGCTCGACGCTCCTGGTACCCGTGACGGTGCGGGCCGGGACTTCTGGAAGGCGAAGACGCTCGCGGCGATGACCCGCGGGGAGTGGGAATCGTTGTGCGACGGCTGCGCCAAATGCTGTCTCGCCAAGCTGCAGGACTGGGATACCGACGAGATCGCCCACACCAACGTGGCCTGCCGCCTGCTGGACCTCGAGACCTGCCGGTGCCGTGACTATGCCCACCGGCAGCGCCGGGTGCCCGGCTGCCAGGTGTTGACCCCGGAACGCGTTTCCGACCTGCACTGGCTGCCGTCCACGTGCGCCTACCGGCTGGTGGCGGCCGGCCACGATCTCCCCTGGTGGCACCATCTGGTTTCCGGGGACCGGGATCTGGTCCACCGGATCGGCGCCTCGGTTCGAGACCGGGCGGTGCCGGAGGCCAGCGCCGGACCGCTGGAACACCACATCGTGGAGTGGCCGGCATGAGGTACCCGCCGGCATGACGCCGTTGCCGGAAGGGGTGCTGGCCGCGGTTCTGACCCCGCTCCAGGCCGATCTCGCCCCGGATCATGGTCGCCTCAGGCTGCATTGCCGTTGGCTCCTGGAACATGGCTGCGATGCCCTGGTGGTCCTCGGAACAACCGGTGAGGCCAACTCCTTCAGCGTGGAGGAGCGGCTGGATATCCTCGAGTCGCTGGTCGAAGGCGGCATCCCGGGCGGCGTACTGCTGGCGGGAACCGGCTGCTGTGCGGTACCGGATACCGTGCGCCTCACCCGCCGGGCGGTGGCGCTCGGCCTCGCCGGCGTCCTGGTGCTGCCGCCGTTCTATTACAAGGGGGTGAGCGATGACGGCCTGTTCGCCGCCTACGCCCAGCTCATCGATACGGTCGGGGAGGGCCGGCTTCGCGTCTACCTGTACCACTTCCCACAGTTGTCGGGCGTGCCGCTGACCCATGGCCTGATCGCGCGACTGCTCAAGGCCTATCCGGACACCATCGTCGGCATCAAGGACAGCGCCGGCGACCTCGGCCACATGCTGTCGCTGGTACGGGAATTCCCGGGGCTCGCGGTGTTCAGCGGAGCGGACGAACTGCTGCTGCCACTGCTGAGAGGCGGTGGCGCCGGCTGCATCACCGGCGTCGCCAACGTGGCGGCCCCACTGTCCGCCGAGGCTCGGCGCTGCTTCGTTGCCGGCGATGCCGATGCGGCGGACCGGGCCCACCAGGCCCTCAGCCGGGTGCGCCACGGGATCACCGCGTACCCGCTGACCGCCGCGCTCAAGGCGGTCATGGCCGAAGGCTGGGGCGACGACGGCTGGCGGCGGGTGCGTCCGCCGCTGGTGCCGCTGGCCGCCGACGATGCGGATCGCCTCATGGCGTCGCTCGCGACCGCCGGCCTGCCGTTTCGCCGTGCTGCGGGTCCGGCATGAAACCGACTGGGCGCGATTCGGTTCGTCGCCGCGGAGCCGGCCTCTCGGTGTCTTCCGGGACGATCGAGCTTGCCGGTCGGCCGGTGCCGCTCACCATGCGCCGCAACGACCGCGCGGTGCGGCTTCGTCTCAGCATCGACAGGGCCAACGCCGGTGTGGTCCTGACCCTGCCCAACCGGGTTTCCGAGGCGCAGGGTATCGCCTTTCTGCACGATCGGTCCGACTGGGTGATCGATCATCTGGCGCGCCTGCCGCAGCGGATCGCGTTCATCCCTGGTGCCGCGGTGCCGATCCTGGGCGTCGAGCATGAGATCCGACATGTCGGCCGTGATCGTGCCGGGATTCAGCGGGCCAATGGCGAGCTTCGGGTGAGTGGCGCCATCGATGCCGTTCCCGGGCGGGTCGCCGCCTGGCTGCGTGCCGCCGCCCGGCAGGAACTCGAGGGTCGCGCCGACGCGTTGGCCCGACGGCTCCACCGCACCGTCCGCCGCATCAGCATCCGCGATACCCGGAGCCGCTGGGGCTCATGCTCGGCCGCCGGCAACCTTTCGTTCTCCTGGCGGCTGATCATGTCGCTGGGCCACGTCGTCGACTACGTCGCCGCCCACGAGGTGGCGCACCTGCTCGAGCACAATCACGGCGCGGCGTTCTGGGTCCTGGTCGAATCCCTGGTTGGGGACACCGGTGCGGCCCGGTCTTGGCTCAAGGAGCATGGACCGGGGTTGCTGCGCTACGGCTGAATCGGCGCCCGCGTCAGATCTGCGGGGCGGTGCGATCACGCGGCCGGGCGTAGATGCGGACGTACAGCGGTGCAATCGCTTCGATGTCGGCGGGCTGCACGCCGAGATCGGCCAGGGTGAGCGCGTCCGCGGCGACGACGTTGTCCCGGGACAGCAGCCTCACCTGGTCCCGGGTGAGCGGCGGGACCGGCAGCCATTCCAGAAACCAGGCATAGGCGGCGGCAAGCCTGAGAGGCATCCGGATCAGCCGCCGGTGGCGCCCGGTCTCCCGGTTGATCAGCTCCATGATCTCCCGGAAGCTCAGCACCCGGGGCCCGCCGAGTTCATAGGTCTTGCCCCGGCTCTCCGGATCGGCCAGCACCTGTAGAATCGCATCCGCCACGTCGCCGACGAACACCGGCTGGAACCGGGCCGGGAACACCGGCAGGACCGGGGAGAACCGGGCAATTTCGGCAAACCGGTTGAGGAACTGATCCTCCGGACCGAACACCACGCTTGGCCGCATGATGGTGGCTTCGGGGAAGGCTTCGGTCACGGCGCGTTCGCCCTGAGCCTTGGTGCGGGCGTACTGCGCCGGCGAATCGACATCGGCACCGATCGCGGACAGGTGCACCAATCGCTCGCAGCGGGCGGCCTTGGCGGCACCGGCCACGGTGGCAGCGCCCTCCACGTGGATGCGCTGGAAGGTGGTTCGGCCGCGCTCGTACAGGATGCCGACGAGGTTGACCACCAGCTGGGCTTCGTGAACGAGGGCCGCGACCCCCTCGGCATCGGTGACATCGGCAGGGACCGGCACGATCTGGCCGGGATCGCCCATGGGCTTGAGGAACAGGGCCGCGTCGGGATCGCGGACACCCACGCGGATGATCCAGCCGTCTGCTGCCAGTCGGCGGATCAGGTGCCGACCGATGAACCCCGACCCGCCGAACACGGTGGCGACACGACGCGGCATCTGGCCTCCTCAGCAAAGTTAGCAACTTCGAGCCGTCGGGGCTTGGCCATAGCGGAAGTGCGCACCCACCGTCAATGTTGCGGGCGTCGCTGGCGTCTCATCCGAGGACAGGCCGCGCGCAACGCCGAAGCGATGGGCCCTGCGGCCGCGATCACCGGCAGGCCAAGTGCCGGCCTCAATGCAGCTTCAGGGTGTTGGGAAGGTCTTGTATGGTCGCGTCGATCAGCGCATCGGCCCGCTTGCTGTCGGCCTGGGATTGCAGGTAGCGGCGGGTCGCCTCGATGGCCAAGTCGACCGCGCGGGCCCGGACGTCGGCGAGGGCAGTCTGCTCGGCAAAGGCGAGCCGCTCCATTGCGAGTTGCTCACGCCGTTTCAGGGCGTGTTCCAGGTCGGCGGCGGCACGCTCGGTGAACCGCTCCGCCTCCTGGCGGGCGCGGTAGATGACCTCCTCCGCTTCTTCCTCGGCCTCGCGCTGCCGGCGCTCGGCGTTGACCAGCATCTCCTGTGCCTCGGTGGCAAGCCGCTCGGCTTCCTCCAGTTGATGGCGGATGCGGTCGGCGCGGTCGTCCAGCGCCACAGTTACCACGCGGTAGATGATCCGCCCGGTCAGCGCAAAAAAGGTCACGAACGCCACCAGGACCCAGAACTCTCCGGTGGCGTAGAACGGTTCGGCGTGCACCGCCCCGGGCTCTGCCGCAAGCACCTCGATCATTCGGCTTTCATCTCCCTTGGTGCCTTGCCTGACGGCGATGCGCCTCAACCAGCCTCGCCAAGCGCGGCATCGGTCGCGGCGGTCACCCCCTTGCGGTCGACCCGCCCGCCCAGCAGCTTCTGCGCCGCTCCGGCGGCCACGTCGATGGCTATGTCGCGAATGCTGGCGATGGCTTCGCGCTCGGCCTCGGCAATGCGTGCCTCTCCGGCGCTGATCCGCTCGCTCAGTCGTTCACTCAGCTCGGCATGCCGGCGCGCCGCGTCCTCGGCCGCATCGTCGCGGGCTTGCCGCAGGGCTTCCTGGGCGCGCGCCCGGGCATCGGCCATCCGCTGTTCGTACGCTGCAACCGCTTCGTCAGCCTGCTTCTTCAGGCTTTCGGCCTTCTCAAGGTTGCGGGCGATCCGTGTCTCCCGTTCCTCCAGGATGTGACCGATCCGCGGCAGCGCCACCCGCGACATAAGCAGGTACATGACCACGAAGGTGATCGCGAGCCACACCAGTTGCGGCGACCAGACGGCGGGATCGAACTGCGGCATAATGCCCCCTCATGGCACGGGTCGGTAACCGGCCGACGACCGCCGCTTATGACCGGGCGATCGGCGACCGGCAGGCCGTGTTCCGGGCGAGCCCTAGAACACGAACATGAGGATCAGGGCCACCACCAGGGCATACAGGGCCACCGCCTCCACCAGGGCGAACCCCACCCACATCGGAAGCTGTACGATCGGTTGGGCGGCCGGATTGCGCGCCAGCGAGGCGATCGTGGTTGCGAAAATGTTGCCGATGCCGGCACCAACCCCACCCAGGCCGACCACCGCGATACCGGCGCCGATCATTCTCGCAGCATCCATATCCATCGTCTTATACCCCTCGTTCGTCGTTGGAATTATTCGCCTTTGCGTGTGTCGGCGATGGCTGGGCCCTCGCCTCTCGTGGTCATCCGGTCGGTCCGGTCAGTGCATATGGAGCGCATCGTGCAGGTAGATGCAAGACAATACCGCGAATACGTAGGCCTGAAGGATCGCCAAAAGGAACTCCAACCCGGTGAGTGCGACCGACGCCGCCAGCGGGACTACGCCTGCCAGGCCCATGGCGAAGATGAAGCCGGCAAACACCTTGAGCAGCGTGTGCCCGGCGGTCAGGTTGGCGAACAATCGGAGCGAGAGGCTCACCGGCCGGGTGAAATACGACAGCACCTCGATGGGGACCAGCACCGGCGCGATGTACCAGGGTGTCCCGTGCGGCAGAAAGAAGCCGAAGAACTTGACGCCATGCTTGGCGAACGCCACCACCGTCGTGCCGATGAACACCATCAATGCCATGCCGAGGGTGACGGCGATGTGGCTGGTAAAAGTGAAGCTGTAGGGGATCATCCCAAGTAGGTTGCCCATCAGGATGAACATGAACAGGCTGAAAATGAAAGGAAAGTAGGGTTTGCCGCTGGACCCGACGTTGTCCCTGACCATGTTGCCGACGAACTGATACATGAGTTCCGCGATCGACTGCCATCGGCCCGGCACGAGCTGGCGGTCGCGCACGGTCCGGGTCAGGAAGACGGTAACGGCCGCGACCGCGATCACCATGAAGAGGCTTGAATTGGTGAACGATGCGTCGACGTCACCGACCGTGATCGGCACGATTGTTTTGATGACGAACTGGTCAAGCGGATTGGCCACCGCGGTTCCCGCCCCTCTGGCTTTTCGTTTCCTCGGCGCCGGCAGCGGGGGTTGCCCCCGGCCGGCCTTCCTCGTTCCCCTGTTCGGCCGGGCGGTAGCCCAGCGCCATACCCATACCGGTTGCCGTCCGGTAGGTGTTCAGGATGCCGGCAGCGGCCCCCAGAAAGAAGAACACCACGAACAGCCACGGCGACGTGCCGAGCCAGCGGTCCAGCACATACCCGATTCCGGCTCCCACCGCCAGACCGGCAACCATGTGCGCACCGCAGGCAAACGCCATGCCTAGACCGGTCGCCGGCTGATCCGCCCGCCGTTCTGCCGCCGGAGCGGTCTCTTCCCGCAATCGCCTGAGACGCTCTCCCAGGTCCTCGCGAGGCGGTGGAGGAGCCTTGCCGTTCATGGCAGGGGCCGCACAACACGGCGATCGGCACCATGCCGTCACCGCCTCGACCATAGAGGCGGGTCCGGAGGCTGTCAACCGGCCGCGGTTCAACCTTCCGCTGGTAACTGGCTGATATTCATCGGCTCCCACCCTGCCGTGCGACACCGCCGGGAGCGCCGTGTTCGGCGTCAGGCGGGATCGGCCAGAGCCTCGGCGCGGGCAAGGTCGACGGACACCAGTTGCGAGACGCCACGCTCGGCCATGGTGACGCCGAACAGGCGGTCCATCCGGGCCATCGTCATGCGGTGATGGGTCACCACCAGGAAGCGGGTGCCGCTGACTCCGGCGAGTTCGGTCAGAAGGGCGCAGAAGCGGTCGACGTTGGCATCGTCGAGCGGCGCATCCACCTCGTCGAGCATGCACACCGGCGCCGGCGTGCACAGAAACACCGCGAACACCAGGGCGAGTGCGGCCAAGGTCTGTTCGCCGCCGGACAGCAGCGACAGGGCCTGCAGCCGCTTGCCGGGCGGGCTCGCCATGATCTCCAGGCCGGCTTCCAGCGGGTTTTCGGAATCGGCCAGCGCCAAGTGGGCGCGGCCGCCGCCGAACAGCCGGGTGAACAGGGTCCGGAAATGCCGGTCGGCGGCGGTGAATGCCGCCATGAGCCGTCGCCGGCCCTCGTCGTCCAGCTCGCCGATCGCCTGCCTCAGCTTGGCGACGGCGGCGACCAGGTCCCGGCGCTGGGCCAGCAGGCCGTCGATCCGCTGGCTCAACGCCTGCGCCTCCTGCTCGGCCTGAAGATTGACCGGCCCCATCAGATCCCGCTCCCGGCGCAGCCGCTCCAGCTTGCGTTCGAGCGCATCGGGATCCTGTGTCGCGGGATCGCTCAGCGGCTCGGCAGCGGCGAGCTGTTCCGGATTGACCGACAGCACCTCGGCGATCCGCTCGGCCAGGGCCGCCCGCGCGGCTGCCGCCTGCTCGACGGCGGCTTCCGCCCGCACCCGCTCCTCCCGGGCCCGGGCGAGTTCGGTCTCGGCGGCGCGGACGCGCCGGTCCGCGTCGGTCATCGCCGCTTCGGCGGCGCTCAGCCGCTCGCGGGCATCCCGGCAGGTGCGCGCCTGTGCTTCTGCTGCCGACAGCAACGTGGTCCGCTGCCGGGCCATTTCGGCGGGGAGTCCATCGAGGCGTTGGCCCTCCGCCTCGGCCTCCGCAAGCCTTCGGCGCAGTTCTGCCGCCTGGTCGCGAGCACCATCGCGGCGGGCGCACCATGACCGCAGTTCCTCGTCGATCGCGGCCAGGCGTCGGCGCCTGGCCTTGGCATCGCGGAGCAGAGAGTCGCGGGCGGCTCGGCGGTCGCTCTGATGGTTGCGGGCATGGTCCAGGGCCTGGCGAAGCGTCTCCGCCCGCCGGCGCTCGCCTTCCTGCGGCGGCATCGCCGCCAGTGCCGCCTCCGCTGCCGCCAGTGCTTGGCCGACCTCCGCCAGTTCCTGGTTGACGCCGGCTTCGGCCTCGTCCAGAGCGGCACGGTCGGCGGCGATCCGTGCCGCCCGCTCCCGTGCCTCGGCCCGGGCGTCGGCGGCTCGGGTGTGGGCCACTTCGGCCTCGCGCAGGCGGGCGCGCGCTCCGCGTTCGCCGGCAAGAGCATCGGTGAATTGCAGCCGGGCCGCCTCGGCCCGCTCGGTAGCGGCAACCAGCGCCGCTTCGGCGTCGGCCTCCGCCAGTCTCAGATCCTTGAGGCGGGCACGCTGACGAAGCCGCGCGGTGGCGGCCGTCGAGGACGCGGCCGCAGTGTAGCCGTCCCATCGCCACACCGCCCCGTCACGACTGACCAGCCGCTGGCCGGGGGACAACAGCGGTTGCAGGCGATCTCCTTCCGCGTCGTCCGACACCAGTCCCACGCCGGCCAGGCGCCGGGTCAGCACCGGTGGCGCGTCGACGAGATCTGCAAGGGGCGTGCTGCCGTGGGGTAGCGGCGGTGCGTCCGCCAGCGGCGGAAGGGTCCGCCAGTGCACAGTGGCGCAGGAGTCGGTCGGCGCCAGCAGGGCGTCGCCGACGCCGGCGGACAGCGCCGTCTCGATACCGGGCTCGGCGGTCACCAGGTCGACGAGCGGGACGCCGCCAGTCCGCTCGTCGTCGCCCAGGACCTGCTCCAGGGCGGCGGCTTCCGCCGTCACCCGGGCATGCCGGCCGGACGCCTCCTGCCGGGCAGCCTCGGCGGCCCGCTGGGCCGCCTCTGCCTCAAGGCGTTTCCGTTCGGCGTCCCCGGCAGCGGCGTTGGCGGCGTCCAGGGCCTCTGCCGCCGCTGCCGCCGCCGCCTCGATCGCATCCAGGTCGGCCAGGCCGCCGATCCGACGCTCGAGGTCGCCACGTCGGCGGGTCAGCTCGAGCCGACGGGCGGCCAGCCGGTCCCGCCGTCCCGCCAGATCGCTGCGCTGGCGGCTCAGGTTTGCCCGTTCGGCATCGGCGGTGGCGACCGCAGCGGTGACCTCGGCCCGCTCTCCGTCGAGGCGACGGACCTCGGCGTCGGCGGCCGCCAGCGCTGCTTCCGCTTCGCCGTTGAGGCGCTCCTCGTCCGCACAGGCGCGGCGGATCCGGTCGGCATCGCCGGCAAGCCGGGTGACGGCGGCTTCGGCGTCGCCGGCCAGCCGTTGCTCCCGTTCCAGGTCGCGACCCGCCTGTTCCCGTCGGGTTCGGCACGCGGCCCGAGCGTCGGCCAGCCGGCGTTCCTCCGCGGCCAGAGTCTCCTCGGCCAGGGCGAGGCGTTGTGATTCGGCGTCGGCCTCGTTCAACGTGCGCCTGAGATCCGGCAGCAGAGCAGCGCATTCGGTTTGCCGGGCGGCGGCGACGCCCGCCGCGCCGGTCGCCTCGGCCACTGTCGCCTCGGCCGCAGAAAACCGTTCCGAAGCCGCGTCCACCGCCGCGCAGGCGGACTGCCAGCGGAGCCCGTACAAGAGTGCTTCGGAGCGCCGGATGGTCTCGGCAAGGGAGCGGAAGCGAACGGCGTGACGGGCCTGCTTGCCCAGATGATCGAGCTGTACCTGCAAGGTGGCGATGACGTCATCGAGCCGCTCGAGGTTGGCTTCGGCCGCATTCAAGCGCTGTTCCGCTTCGTGACGGCGGGCGTGCAGGCCGGTGATCCCCGCCGCCTCTTCAAGCAGGACTCGCCGTTCCTGCGGCTTGGCGGCGATCAGGCTGCCGATCTGGCCCTGGCTGATGATGGCCGAGGAACGCGCCCCGGTCTGGGCGTCGGCAAACAGCAGCTGGACGTCACGGGCCCGGACCTCCTTGCCGTTCACCCGATAGAGCGACCCCCGCCCTCGGTCGATCCGCCGGCTGACGACCACGGCATGGTTCGCCGGCAGTCCGATGGGAAGCGGCTGTCCCGCGGTATCCAGCTCCACCGAGACCTCGGCGAACTCGCGGGCCCTTCGGTCGACGGTGCCGCTGAAGATGACGTCATCCATCTCGCCGCCGCGCATCTGCCGGGCGGAGCTTTCCCCCATCACCCAGCGCAGCGCTTCCACCAGGTTGGACTTGCCGCAGCCGTTGGGACCGACGATACCGGTCAGCCCGCTCTCGATCAGCAGATCCGCCGGATCGACGAACGACTTGAACCCTGCGAGGTGCAGCCGGACGAACCGAAGCGCCGGCCGCGACAGCGCCGGCGTCGATGCCGGCTCAACGGCTGCTGCAGGGAAGCCGTCCACTCGGGATCAGCGCGCCAACGCAGCCTGCCACCAAGCCTTCAGTCCGGACCACCATGTGGCGGCGGCATCGGTCGAGGCGGCAGGCTCGGGCTGTTCCGGTTGGTCGACGGCCGGGGCGGTGGCCAGTGCCTGGTCGATGGCGCTCTGAAACCGCTCGAACGGCTGGGCGCCGATGATCTTTTCACCGTTCACGATGAAGCTGGGAGTCGAGGTGATGCCATGCTGGCGTTCCGCCTCCGCCTGGCGCGACCGGATGCTGGTCAGCAACTCCTGATCGTTCAGGCAGTCCCGCAACGCCGACGGCGAGAGGCCGGCCAGGCGGGCCAGCTGCTCGAGTTCCCGGAGCGGATCCTGGCTCCGCGCCCACTGGGCCTGGCTGGCGTAGAGAGTCTCGAGAAAGCCGAAATAGCGTTCCGGAGCCACGCACCGCGCGGTCATTGCCGCCGCCAGCGCCAGTGGATCCAGCGGAAAATCGTGGTAGACGACGCGCACCTTGCCGGTGTCCACGTACTCGGCCTTGATCCGGGGCAGGGTCTCCACGTGGAAGGTCGCACAGTGGGGACACGTCAGCGACGAGAACTCCGTCAGCGTGACCGGGGCATCCGGGTCGCCGAACGCACGTTCCGTCGTCCGCGGATTGTCGGCAGCCGCCGGGCCGGCGGCGACCGAAGCCGCGAGCAGCAACAGACCAGCCAATCGTATCCAGTGGCGCACAGGGGTACTCCCTCCACAACATGTTGTTGACTATACGAGCGGTAGTCGAGCCAGCGCAAGTCGGTGGCTCAGGTTGGTGGAACCAGCGGAACGCCTGCGCCATGCGGGCCGCGTGGCTCTGGGCCCGCAACGCCGCTCAAACCTTGGCGGTTCGGCCCAGCACAGCCTGTCCCAGGCGGTTCACCGCGGCCTTCAGGCCGGCATCGTCCAGCCCCGCCACGGCAGCCTGCAAACGGTCCCGCTCACCCGCGCTGAGGTCGCGAATCGCCGGTGGCTCAGGGCGGTCGCGGCCGGGCAGCGGGCCGTGAACGATCTGCAGGCGGGCAACCGCCGGATAACCCAGATAACCGTTCACGCGCTCAATGATCTGGGGCTGGAGATGCTGCAGTTCCAGTGCGAGTGCACTCGAGGCGGTGCGCAACCTGAGGGTGCCGCCTTCCCGCCGACGGGGCGGGAACACCACCCGTTCCGGCGCGGTCACGGCGGCGAGCCGCTCGCCCACCACGGCACGCCATTCGGCCACCACCAGTCCGTCGGCCAGTCCGCGGCGCCGGAACATCGGCGCCGTGATCCTGGCCACCGGTGCCGCAATCGCCTTGGGACCCCATGCCATGATCGACTCACCGCCGGCACCGGGAGACCAACCCCGGATGACAATTTCTGTCGCCGTCATGCTACGGTTCCACCGCAGCGAACACAATGCAGGAGCGGCGCGGCGCATGCCTGCGGCGATCACGTCTTGGCGAGAATCGGGCTCCGATGCCGCGCGGCGCGCTCTGGGGCGGCGGCTGCTCGCTTGGTACGATGGCAACCGGCGGGACTTGCCCTGGCGCGCGGCGCCGGGAGGGCGCCCCGACCCGTACCGGGTCTGGCTCAGCGAGATCATGCTGCAGCAGACGACCGTGGCCACGGTCAAGCCTTACTTCCACCGTTTCGTCGCGCGCTGGCCCGGGGTGGCCGACTTGGCGGCGGCCAGCCTGGACGAGGTGCTGGTGGCGTGGCAGGGGCTCGGCTACTACGCCCGCGCCCGCAACCTGCACGCCTGTGCCCGGACGGTTGCCGGCGACGGCGGCTTTCCCGATACCGAGGAGGGCCTGCGCGCGCTTCCGGGCGTCGGGGCCTACACCGCCGCGGCCATCGCCGCGATCGCCTTCGGCCGGCCGGCGGTACCGGTTGACGGAAACGTGGTCCGGGTGATCAGCCGGGTGGCGGCGCTGGACGCGGTGATGCCGGCAGCCCGGCCGTTGGTGGAGCGGCTTGCGCGGACGCTCCTGCCGGACCGGCGGCCGGGGGATTTTGCCCAGGCGCTGATGGACCTGGGAGCGACCGTCTGTACGCCGCGTTCGCCTCGCTGTGACGCCTGTCCATGGGCGGCGGATTGCATGGCCTTGGCCGCGGGACGGCCCGAGGCCTTCCCGGTCAAGGCAGCGCGCCGGGACCGGCCGGTGCGCCATGGGGTGGCCTTCTGGGTCACCGGTCCGGGCGAGACGGTGCTGCTGCGCCGCCGCCCGCCGGATGGCCTGCTGGGCGGGATGATGGAAATCCCGTCGACACCATGGCGGGATGAGCCATGGTCACAGCGGGAAGCACTCCGCTTCGCCCCGCTCACCGCCGCCTGGCAGCCGCTGCCGAACGCGGTCATGCATGTGTTCACCCACTTCCGGCTGGAGATGGCGGTGGTCACGGGGCGGTTGGCCGCCACCGCCCCGGTACCCGGTGGCCGGTGGGTGGCCCTGGACGGGCTTGACGGCGAGCCGCTGCCGACCCTCATGCGCAAGATCGCCGCTGCTGCGTTGTCGCGGGCCGCATCCCGGTCGGCGCCGGGATGGCCCGGCTACGCGTCGTAGCTGACCAGCGCGGTGAACGGCACGTCCAGCCTGCTGCGGCCGTCGAGAAAGCGAAGCTCGATGATGCAGGCGCTGCCCACCACCTCGGCACCGATGTTGCGGAACAGTTGAATGGCCGCGACCAGGGTGCCGCCGGTGGCCAGAAGGTCGTCCAGCACCACCACCCGCTGTCCCGGCTCGATGGCATCCGCCTGCACCTCGATGGTGTCGGTGCCGTACTCCAGCGAGTACTCATAAGGAATGGTGTGGCCCGGCAGTTTGCCGCGCTTGCGCACCATGACGAAGCCGAGGCCGAGCTTGAGCGCGAGCGGTGCCGCCACCAGAAAGCCGCGGGATTCCACCCCGGCCAGGATGTCCGGGCGCTGCCGGCTCACCGCCTTGGCAAGGCGTCCCATCGCCACCGACCAGGCATCCGCATGGGCCAGCAGTGTGGAGATGTCGTAAAACAGGATGCCGGGCTTCGGGAAATCGGGAACCGCCCGGATGTGGTCCTTGATGTCCATGCTGCCGTCCGCTACCGCCTGTGGAAAAAGCAGATCATCCTATAGTGGTGATTCCCTTGGGACAAGCGGACGGTCATCGCCCTCGGCAGCGACGCTGGCGGCGTGGCGAGCCGTCCGCCGGCCACGTCCCTACCAGTACCGCATGGCGGCCCGGAACAGGGCGGCGAGATCGTCACGGCTGACCGGCCGGGGCGCGATCGTCAGCAGCCGCTGCTGCTGGAAGGCCCCCTCTACCAGGGCCGGGACGGCGTCGTCGCCATAGCCGATCTCGGCAAGCCCGCCCGGCAGGCCGGTCTCGCGCATCATCGCCGCCAGCCGTTCGGCCAGCAGCGGGCCGGCATCCCGGGGATGGTGGTTGCGGACGTCCACGCCCAGTGCCGCCGCCACCTCCAGGTGCCGCTCGGGAGCGGCCTCGGCAGTGAAGCGGAACGCCGCGGGTGCGTTGATCACCACCGAGAGGCCGTGTGGCACCATCGGGCCATCGTCCTCGTAGCCGCACGCCCGGTAGCGGTGGTTGAGGCCGGCGACGGCGTAGGACATGGCGTGGGGGATGTGCACCCCGGCATTGCCGAAGGCCAGCCCGGCCAGGGTCGAGGCGAACATCATGGCATGGCGGGCTTCGCGGTCGGCGGCGCCGTTGACCGCACGGGCGAGGTAGCGGGCGCCGAGCCGGATCGCCGCCATCGCCCCGATGTCGCTGTGCGGGTTGGACCCTTGGTAGGGCGGGCGCAGCTCGGGGCTCGCCGGGCGGTCACGGCTGGTGAACGGGCGGGCGGTGAACGACTCGATGGCGTGGGTGAACACATCGAATCCGGTGCAGGCGACCACCCCCGCCGGCAGGCTTTCGGTAGTGGTGGGATCGACCACCGCCAGGGCCGGCTTCAGCCATTTCGACGAGATGCCGGTCTTGACATGGGACTCGACGAGATCGAACACCGCGACGCCGGTGGTTTCGCTGCCGGTACCGGCGGTGGTTGGGCAGGCAATGTGCGGCTTGAGCGGCCCCGGCACCGGCTTGGCCCGTCCGATCGGTGCGTTGACGTAGGTCAGAAGGTCGTCCGGCCAGGTGGCGAGCAGGTTGGCGGCCTTGGCGGTATCGATGGTGGAGCCACCGCCGAGGGAAACGAAGCCGTCGAACCGCCCGTCGGCGGCAAACCCTGCCGCGTCCAGGAACGAGCGGTCGGTGGGCTCGATGCGGATGCCGGAATAGGGCACCGCGTCGATGCCGGCATCGGCCAGCGCCCGCGCAGCCACCGCGGCGGGTTCGGTGGTGGCCACCCGCGGGTCGATGAACAGGGCGACCCGGTGCATGCCGAGGCTTCGGGCGTCGGCGCCGAGCTCGCCGAGAGCGCCGGCGCCGAACTTGACCGGCTGCGGACTTACCGTGAACGCAATCTCACCCCCCACCTGCGCCGCATAAAACCGAGCGTCCATGGCCTCCGTCCCCGATCCGTTGCTGCCGCTGCCGGCGAGGATGGCGAGTTTCGCGGTGCGCGCGCACCGGCGTCAAAGGCTTTCGCGCCAACGCTTGCAGGAGAACGCTTTTGTCCGCCGGCTTGCGGTTTTTTGCCGGGGGCCCCCTTGTGCCGGGTGGCGGGAGCGTGCATAACCCGTGCCGCACAACTTCCTCCAGGGAGAGCGCGGGGGACTCCAATCATGAAGATAGCCATACCCAGGGAGCGAATGCCGGGCGAGACTCGCGTCGCCATCTCGCCCGACGTGACCAAGAAGCTGGTCGGATTCGGTTTTGAGGTGGTCGTCGAAAGGGACGCCGGTGCGGCCGCTTCGCTGACCGACAAGGAATTCCAGGACGCAGGCGCCAGCATCGCCGACGACGAGGCGGCCGCCCTCAAGGATGCCGATGTCATCTTCAAGGTGCAGCGGCCGATCCTGGACGGCGATGCCAACGAGCTGGCGCTGATGAAATCAGGGGCGGTTCTGATCGCCCACCTTGGTGCGCTGATCCATCGCGATGACATGGAAGCCTACGCCAAGGCCGGTATCACCGCCTTCGCCATGGAGCTGATGCCGCGGATCTCCCGCGCCCAGTCCATGGACATCCTGTCGAGCCAGAGCAACCTGGCCGGATACCGGGCGGTGATCGATGGTGCCGCCGAGTTCCACAGCGCCCTGCCGATGATGATGACCGCAGCCGGCACCGTTGCGCCTGCCAAGGTGTTCGTGATGGGCGTCGGCGTTGCCGGCCTGCAGGCGATCGCCACAGCCAAGCGCATGGGTGCGGTGATCACCGCCACCGATGTGCGCCCCGCCACCAAGGAGCAGGTGGAAAGCCTGGGCGGCAAGTTCATCACCGTCGACGAGGCGGCGATGAAGGAGGCGGAGACGTCGGGCGGTTACGCCAAGGAAATGTCCGAGGACTTCAAGCGCAAGCAGGCGGAAGTGGTCGCCGAGCACGTCAAGAAGCAGGACATCGTCATCACCACTGCCCTGATCCCGGGTAAGCCGGCGCCGGTGCTGGTCACCGAGGACATGCTCAAGACCATGCGCGCCGGTTCGGTGATTGTCGATCTCGCGGTCGAAGCCGGCGGCAATTGTCCGTTGTCGGAGTTGGGCAAGGTGGTGGTGAAGCACGGCGTCAAGCTGGTCGGCCATGCCAACTTCCCCGGCCGGATCGCCAAGGACGCGAGCACCCTGTTCGCCAAGAACCTGCTGAACTTCATCAACCCGCACATCGACAAGGAGGGCAAGACCCTCAAGTTCGATTGGGATGACGAGACCGTCAAGGGTACCCTGGTGACCCGGGACGGCAAGGTGGTGAACCCCATGTTGACAGGGGAGGGGAGCTGACCCATGGATCCGGAAAGGCTCGTAGAACAGGCGCAGCAGATCGCGGTCGAAGCCGCCCGGCTCGCCGAGCAGGCGGCCCGCTTCGCCGTCGACACCACGATGCTGGTGACCGCACCGGATTTGGCCGCCACCGGCGGCGAGTTCCTGTCGCTGTTCACAGTGTTCGTGCTGGCGGTGTTCGTCGGTTTCTATGTGGTGTGGAGCGTCACGCCGGCGCTGCATTCGCCGCTGATGAGCGTCACCAACGCGATCTCGTCGGTGATCATCGTCGGCGGCCTGCTGGCGGCAGGTCCCTCGCACATCGACTTTTCCAGCATCCTCGGCTTCTTCGCCGTGACGATCGCCTCGGTGAACATCTTCGGCGGCTTCATCGTCACCCAGCGGATGCTGTCGATGTACAAGAAAAAAGTAAGGAAGTGAGGGGGGCCTGATCATGGGCGTTACGGAAATCACCGGGTTCGCTTATCTCATTGCGGCCGTCCTCTTCATTCTGGCGTTGCGCGGTCTGAGCTCGCCGGAAACCGCCCGCCGCGGCAACATCTTCGGCATCTCCGGCATGGCGATCGCGGTGGTCGCGACGATATCCCTGCCGGGCGTGGTCAACTTCTGGCTGATCATCCCGGGGGTACTGATCGGCGGCACGGTCGGCACGATGATCGCGCTCCGCATCCAGATGACGGCATTGCCGCAGCTCGTCGCCGGGTTCCACAGCCTGGTCGGCATGGCCGCCGTGCTGGTGGCGACCGCGGCTCTGTACCACCCGGAAGCCTACGGGATCGGCGTGGTCGGCAACATCCACGCCGCCAGCCTGATCGAGATGGCGCTCGGCACCGCCATCGGCGCCGTCACCTTCTCCGGTTCGGTGATCGCCTTCCTCAAGCTCCAGGGCCTGATGAGCGGCAATCCCATCATCTTCCCGTTCCAGCATCCGTTGAACGCGGTGATCGGGGCGCTGATCGTCCTCCTGATCATCATCTTCAGCGCCACCGAGTCCTACAGCGCCTACTGGCTGCTGGTGCTGCTGGCGTTTGCCATCGGCTTCCTGCTGATCATTCCGATCGGCGGTGCCGACATGCCGGTGGTGGTGTCGATGCTGAACTCCTACTCCGGGTGGGCGGCTGCCGGCATCGGCTTCACCCTGCAGAACCCGGCGCTGGTGATCACCGGGGCTCTTGTCGGCTCGGCCGGCGCCATCCTCAGCTACATCATGTGCAAGGGGATGAACCGCTCCATCTTCAACGTGCTGCTGGGCGGCTTCGGCGGCGAGACCGCGGGGCCATCGGCGGCAGCGGGCGATCGCAGCGTCAAGGCCGGCAGTGCCGAGGACGCCGCCTTCATCATGAAGAACGCCGGCAAGGTGATCATCATCCCCGGCTATGGCATGGCGGTGGCCCAGGCCCAGCACGCGGTGCGGGAGATGGCCGACCTCCTCAAGGAGGAAGGGGTTGAGGTGAAGTACGCCATCCATCCGGTGGCGGGGCGCATGCCGGGGCACATGAACGTGCTGCTGGCGGAGGCCAATGTGCCCTATGACGAGGTGTTCGAACTGGAGGAGATCAACCACGAGTTCTCCACCGCCGACGTAGCTTACGTCATCGGCGCCAACGACATCACCAACCCCTCGGCGCGCACCGACAAGACCAGCCCGATCTACGGCATGCCGATCCTTGATGCCGACAAGTCGGGGACGGTGCTGTTCGTCAAGCGGTCTATGGGCTCCGGCTATGCCGGCGTCGACAACCCGCTGTTCTTCGGCGAGAAGACCATGATGCTGTTCGGCGACGCCAAGAAGATGACCGAGGAGATCGTCCAGTCCCTCGGCTGACCGGCCGACCGCCAACGCTCCAGGGCTTCCGGCCCGGGCTCTCGACCGCGACGCGCGTTTGAGGCCCGGGCCTTTCTTTTTCCCGTCATCACCCGGCTTATCCCGCCCCTCCAGGAAGCATCGTCCTCCAACCGGGATGGCCGGGGCATAGGCGCATGAGGGGGGCGACGGCAACGGCGCGGGGCGTATCCCGGTCGACACGCCTCAAGGGGGTCTCACGCAATCTCCACCAGGGTGAGGCGGCCGGCCTTGAGGGCCAGGGCCAAGCGGCCCTCCCGCACCGCCAGGGCGGCGTCGCCGAACACCTGTCGGCGCCAGCCGGTGAGGGCCTGCACCTTTGCCTCCTCCCCGAACGCGGCGATCGCCTCCACGTCGGCGGCCGATGCCACCAGGCGCTGGGCCACGTCATGCTCGTCAGCCCTCATCTTGAGGAGCACCTTGAGCAGCTCGGCAGTGGCGGCCACCCGCCGCGGCACCTCCCGCTTGGCTTCCGGCTCTGGCAGCTCCGCCTCCGGCACGGCAAGGCCCCGGGTCACCGCCGCCAGCACCGCGGCTCCGGCGGCACTTTCGGCAAACGACCGGGGCAGACCGCGGGTACGGGCGAGGGCCTCCGCGGTGGTCGGGGTGTGGTGGGCGATCTCCACCAGCGCCTCGTCCCGGAGGATGCGGTTGCGCGGCACGTCGCGCGCCTGGGCCTCGCGTTCCCGCCACGCCGCCAGTTCCTTCAGCTCCGCGAGGAAGCGGCCGTTGCCGCCACGGGTCTTCAGCCGCTTCCACGCCAGCTCCGGGTCCAGGGCGTAGGTGGCCGGATCGGTCAACACCGCCATCTCCTCCAGCAGCCACGGCTCCCGCCCGCTCGCCTCCAGCTTGGCGCTAAGCCGCTCGTAGACCTTGCGCAGGTGGATCACGTCGCTGAGCGCATAGTCGATCTGGCGGCGGCTCAAGGGGCGGAGCGACCAGTCGGTGAAGCGCGACCCCTTGTCCAGGCGCACCTTGGCGAACTTGGCGACCAGGGTCTCGTACCCCACCTGGTCGCCGAACCCGCACACCATCGCCGCCACCTGGGTGTCGAACACCGGCGCCGGCAGCTTGCCCATGAGCTGGTAGAAGATTTCCAGATCCTGGCGGGCGGCATGGAACACCTTCACGGTGGCCGGATCGGCCAGGATCTCGAACAGCGGCGACAGATCCAGGCCGGCCAGCGGATCGATCGCCGCAGCCTCCTTCAGCCCCGCCACCTGCACCAGGCAGAGCTTGGGCCAGAACGTGCGCTCCCGCATGAACTCGGTATCGACGGTGACGGCCGGGGTGCCGGCGACCCGGCGGCAGAAGTCGACCAGTGCCTGGTTGTCGGTGATCAGGGTCATGATGCCCAGCATGTACAGGCAAACACCGGAAGCGAAAAGGCCGGAAGCGTGCTTGCAGGAAGCACGGCAGCCGGACCCGCGGCGATCACCGGAAGCTCCGGCGTTGTCGCGAGCGCGACACCGTCGTCGCGAATGCGACACGGCCGACTTGAGACATCTTATTGAATATCAATGCCTTCTGTGCTGGCCCCTTGCTTGCACTGAGATGCGCTATGTATCGTGGCTACATAACGGCGAATCGAAGGCTCTGGCCATGACCCTCGGCGAGACGGAAGCAGCCCTGACTTGGCTGCGCGGCCCCGGCACCCGGGTCGGCCGCGACCGGATTCGCCTGCTGGAGGCAATCCGAGATCACGGCTCCATCTCCGCGGCGGCCCGCGCCCTGGGCCTCTCCTACAAGGCGGCCTGGGACGCAGTCAACGCCATGAACAACCTGTTTCCAGCACCGCTGGTGGTGGCCAGCCCCGGCGGCCGAACCGGTGGTGGGGCGACCCTGACTGCGGCCGGGAGCGAGGTGATCGCTGCCTTCGCCGTGGTCGAACGGGAACTGGGCCGTTTTCTGCAACGGCTCCAGGCCCACCTCCGCCAGTCCGATATGCGATCCCCCACTACCCTGATGAGTAACGTCTTCATGAAAACCAGTGCCCGCAACGTCTTCCGCTGCACCGTCACCGCGGTGGTCGAAGGCCCGATCAACGCCGAGGTGCTGATGGACTTGGCCGAGGGCCAGACGCTGTCCGCCATCATCACCCGCCGCAGCGTCCAGGAACTGGAGATCGCTCCCGGCCGGGAGGTGATCGCCCTGATCAAGTCCACCTTCGTGATCCTGGCGCGGGAGGACGGCCTGGGCCGGCTCGCGGTCCGCAACCGGCTGTCCGGGACCGTGCTGGAACGTGAGGACGGGCCCATCAACAGCGAATTCACCCTGGATATCGGCGGCGGCAAGACGGTCACCGCGATCGTCACCAGGAAGGGCGCCGACAGCCTCGACCTGCATCCGGGCGATCGCGCCTGTGCTCTGGTCAAGGCCAGCCACATCATCCTCGCGGCGGACTGAGGAAGGACCGGTCATGGCAGTTCTATCCCGTTCCCTCGTGCTGGCTCTTGCCATCAGCCTTTCCGCTCTTCCGGCAAAGGCTGGGGAGGCCCTGGTCGCCGTTGCCGTGAACTTCACCGCCGCCGCCAACGAGATCGCGACGGCGTTCGCGGAAGCCTCGGGCCATACCGTGCGCTTGGCGTTTGCCCCGACCGGCGTTCTCTACACCCAGATCACCCAGGGCGCCCCGTTCGAGGTCTATCTGGCCGCCGACCGCGAGCGTCCCGAGATGGCCGAACGCGAGGGCTTCGCGGTGCCGGGCAGTCGGTTCACCTATGCCATCGGCACTCTGGTGCTATGGAGCGCCGATCCCCGTCTGGTGGATGACGACGCGACGGTGCTGACAGAAGGCCGGTTCCGCCGGCTCGCCATCGTCAACCCCGTGGTGGCGCCCTACGGCGCGGCGGCCATGCAGGTCCTGGACTCCCTCGGGCTGGTTGAGGCGCTTCAGCCGAAGATCGTCCAGGGGTCGAATATCGCCCAGGCCTACCAGTTCGTCGCCACCGGCAATGCGGAGATCGGTTTCGTTGCCCTCGCCCAGGTGGTCCTGGACGAGCGCGGTTCATTCTGGATCGTGCCGGACCACCTGCATGAGCCGATCCGCCAGGACGCGGTGCTGCTGAAGCGGGGCGCCGACAACCCGGCGGCAGTCGCCTTTCATGAGTTTCTGCAGTCGCCGACGGCGACCGAGATCATCCGCCGCTACGGCTACGCGATCCCGGATCCGTCGTGACCGGCTTGATACGTCGCGAGGGCCCGCATGCTTGACCCGGCGATGGGGGAGATCATCTGGCTGACGGTGCGGCTTGCCACCATCACCACCGTCGTGTTGCTGGTGCTTGGCACGCCGCTCGCCTGGTGGCTCGCCCGCACCCGATCGTGGTGGCGGGAGCCGGTGGCTGCGGTGGTCACCCTGCCCATCGTGCTGCCACCCACCGTGCTGGGGTTCTATCTCCTCGTCGCCATGAGCCCGGCAAGCCCGGTGACCCGGATGCTGGAGGCGTTCGGCGGGCGCTCCATCGCCTTCACCTTCGAGGGTCTGGTGGTGGGCTCGGTGTTCTATTCCCTGCCGTTTGTGGTCAATCCCATCCGCAACGCCTTCGAAGCCATTGGCGAGCGGCCGCTGGAGGTGGCGGCGACGCTGCGCGCGTCGCGGCTCGATGCCTTCTTCACCGTGGCCGTGCCGCTGGCCCGGGCCGGCTTTCTCACCGGTGCGGTGCTGGGCTTTGCCCACACCGTTGGCGAGTTCGGCGTCGTGCTGATGATCGGGGGCTCCATCCCGGGCGAGACGAAGGTGCTCTCCATCGCCATCTTCGACTACGTCGAATCCCTGCAGTGGGACAAGGCGCATCTGCTGTCCGCCGGCATGCTGGTGTTCTCGTTCCTGGTGATCGTGGTGATGATGCTGATCGAAAAGCGCCTCGGGCGGGTGCGGTGAGCGGCGCGGCGGGCGTTGAGGCGCGGTTCCGCGGCCGGCTCGGCAGCTTTCTTCTCGATGCCACGTTCAACGTGCCGACAAACGGTGTGACCGCCCTGTTCGGACCGTCCGGCTGCGGCAAGACCACGGTGCTGCGATGCATGGCCGGGCTGCTGCGACTCGCCGACGGTCGACTGTCGGTTGACGGAACGGTCTGGCAGGACGGGGGTCGTTTCATCAGGCCGCATCGCCGTCCTGTCGGGTACGTGTTCCAGGAAGCGAGCCTGTTCCCCCATCTCTCGGTGGTCGGCAACCTGCGTTACGGCTTGCGCCGGTCCGGCATCGACAAGCCGGCGATCACCTTCGACGACGTGGTCGACCTCCTGGGCATCGCCCGCCTGCTCGACCGCCCCACCGCGGTGCTGTCGGGCGGGGAACGCCAGCGCGTGGCCATCGGCAGGGCACTCCTGAGCCAGCCGCGGCTGCTGCTGATGGACGAGCCGCTGGCCGCCCTCGACCGGTTCAGCAAGGACGACATCCTGCCCTACCTGGAACGCCTGCACGGGTCCCTGGCGATCCCGGTGTTCTACGTGAGCCATGACCTGTCCGAGGTGGAACGCTTGGCCGACACCCTGGTGCTGATGCAGGAAGGACGGGTGCGCGCGACCGGGCCGCTTCCCGTCCTGGTGTCCGATCCGGCGTTGCCGTTCGTCCGGATGCCGGACGCCGCCGCCGTGCTGGATGGCGTGGTGATGGCGCAGGATGCCGGCTACGGTCTCGCCAGCCTGGATGTGGACGGGGCCACCTTGCAGGTGCCGGGCCACCTGGGGCCGCCGGGAACGAAGCGGCGGGTGCGGGTGCTGGCCTCGGACGTGAGCCTGACCCTGAAGCGTCCGGAGCAGACCACCATCCTCAACGCCCTGCCCGCCCGCGTTGCCGCCGTCGAAGACATCGACCGCTATCGCCTCACGGTGATCTTGCGGCTGGGGCGGGACGGCACCGGGGCAGCGCTGCTCGCGCGGGTGTCCCGCAAGTCGTGGGAGACCCTGGCACTGGATCTGGGCCTTCTGGTCCATGCCCAGATCAAGGGTGTGGCCCTGCTCGACGGCGACAGCACGCCCGACGCCGTTCGCCATGACGGGAACCGGGGTGCGGCGGCGCCGTAGCCCCGCAGTGGGGAGCCGGCGGCGAACCGGGGGGTGTTCCGCCGCAAGGAAGCCCATCATCATGACGTGGCGCGATACCGACGTTGAAGGATGTCCACCTTATTGGCGCGCCGTTGAGCCGAGAGACAGGCCACCCCGGTTCTTTGGGTGATGCAGAACGCTCACGCCCGCCTTGTCGCGTCATCGCAATCGAAGCCATAATCCTCATGCAGCCGACCAGCGGCGGCGGACGGTCTACTGCTTCAGCCCAGGCGGCGCATCGACACGTGCCATCGAACCAGCGCTGCAAACCAATGAGAGAATGACGAACCAAGACGATCCATATCAAGGCGCGCTCGGGATGGCGACAACAGCGCGCCAGGAAGCGTTCGGCGATGTTTTTCTCCAAGCAGTCGCCAGCGTTGCCGGTTGCGCCGTCGCCAAACCCAGGACGGATAACGACAGTATTGATTGGACGCTTTCTTGCAAACTGCCGCGGCGGCCAAAACTGGATATTCAGATGAAAACGACTGCCGAGCCAGTGGCTGACGGCAACGAACCGATCCGCTATCGTCTCAAGGTAAAAAACTATACCGACCTGACGCTTACCGAACTTCTCACCCCGCGTATCCTCGTTCTCGTCATACTGCCGACGAGCCCCGATGATTGGCTCACGCTGACGGCCGAGCAAGTCGTCTTGAAACGGTGCGCCTACTGGGTTTCGTTGGCGGGCAAACCGGCGCGCGACAACGCAACAACCGTGACCGTCACCATTCCTCGAACAAATCTGCTGACACCGGAGGCCGTCCGGAAGATGATGGCCAAGATCGACGCGGCAGGTGCCCGATGAACGTGCAGATTCGCGATGCGGCCGTCCTTGACGCGCTGAAGCCGTTGGAGTTGGCGGCCTATCTGCGAGCCAAGGGCTGGCGGCGGAAAGCCGACATCAACGGGAAGGGAAGCCTGTGGCTGGTGGAGCTCCCTGACGGGGAAGAGTTCGACGTCACACTGCCGCTCAGGCAAGATTTGGCCGACTATGCTCTGCGAATGGGTGAACTGCTGCAGACCGTGGCGCAGGTGGAGGGCCGGTCCGAACTCGAGGTCCTGCGTGACCTCATGACGACGACAGCGGATCTCGTGCGGGTCCGTGCAACCGGCCATGGCGCGGACAATGGTTCCCTGCCGCTGGAGCTTGCGGTCACTCTCGTCGAACGCAGCCGCGACATGATCCTGTCGGCAGCATGCGCGACGCTCGAAAAGCGACCATCCTTCGCCAAGAGAAAGCCGCAGCAGGCAATGGACTACCTGCGGCAAGTTCGCCTGGGTCAGACGGAGCACGGCAGCTATGTGTTGACGATCCTGTCCCCGGTCTCTCCGGAACTGAAAGCAGCCCAAGGAGAGCTTCCGGGCTTGGAACCGGTGCAACCTTACGAGCGGCGAGTGATCCGAACGCTCATGGGGGGCCTTACCGCCCTCGGAGAAGCAGCGCGCGCCGCAGCCCTCGACGGCAGCATGCAACCCTTCGCCGATGCGGTAGAGCGGGGTGTTTCCGCGAACCTGTGCGAAGCCGTGGTCGGCCTGTCCGAGGTCGGTTCCGGTGCTCCGATCGACGTTCGTGTCTCGTGGTCACGCTCGAGGCCGGTTGACCCGAAGGCATCCGTACGTGTGGCGTTGAGTAGCGACAGCATCCCGATCATCCGGGAAGCTGCCCGCCATTTCAGGGAAAGGACGCCTCTGGAGGATTTCGAGGTCGAAGGGTTCGTGACGCGACTGAATCGCGGACCGGCTGCGAAGGCCGGCGAGGTGACGGTCCAGGCGTCCGTCGACGGTCCCATGCGGCCCATCACTATGGAGCTGGTGCCGGATGACTACACCAAAGCCGTCAAGGCGCATGACGATCGGCTCAAGGTCAGATGCACCGGGGAACTAGCCCAGGAGGGACGCGGTCTTCGCCTGCAAAACCCGCGGCAGTTCGAGGTCACCGCGTACGAAGACAACGATTGAGCGTCGACCCGGGGGGCAATGCTCGCACCACGGCCGCTCACGCCCTGTTCTACCGCGCCATCCGCGGCAGCGCGATCAGGCTCGCGAGGAACAGGAGGGCGGCGGCGCCATGTCGGGATCGAACGCGGCCCCGGGGAGCGTTCGTTTTCACCGATCACGATTCTGGCCTTGTCAAGACGCGATCTCGGGAGCTGAAGCGATGGCGGCCGCCCGCACCCACCAGCCCGGCCGCTCCGCCTGGATCTTAGCGGCTGCTGCCCGAGCCTCCACCGGGCCGGCGAACAGGGCGAACACGGTAGCGCCGCTGCCGGACATGCGAACCAGCAGAGCACCCGGCGCCGCCTCCAGGCGGGCCCGGACCGCCACGATCGGCGGCGCCAGCACCATGGCCACGGGTTCCAGATCGTTGCGGCGATCCGCCAGCAGCGCCGCCAGAGCCGCCGCATCCGGTGGCGCCGCGCTGAACCGGCCAGGGGGGGAAAACGGGCCGTCACGGTGGCGGAACACCGCGGCGGTGGCCACCGCCACGCCCGGGTTGACCAGAACCAGCCAAGCCGGCGGCAGCGGCGGCGGCGGCATGAGCTCCTCGCCGATGCCGGCGAAGAACGCGGGGCGACCGTAGAGACAGACCGGTACGTCCGCGCCGAGGGCGAGCGCCAGCCGATCCAAGTCGGGCGGGTCGGCAGTCACCCCCCAGAGCTGCCGCAGAGCCCGCAGGGTCGCGGCGGCATCGGCCGAGCCGCCGCCGATCCCCGAGGCAGGCGGCAGGTTCTTGGTCAGGTGAATGCGGGCGCCCGCGGCGATGCCGGTGGCGGCGGCCAGGGCAGCGGCGGCCCGCAGAACCAAGTTGTCGGGCCCGTCCGGCACCCCGGCGGCGAACGGCCCGTCGATGCTGAGCGAGAGCGCATCGGCCGGCTGGGCGACGATGACGTCGCCCAACTCGGCAAACACCACCAAGCTGTCCAGCAGATGGTAGCCGTCGTCACGCCGGCCGGTCACGTGCAGGTAGAGGTTGACCTTGGCCGGGGCGAAAGCCCTCACGGTGCGATCGTCACCGGCACCGCTCATCGGTCGCTGTGGGCCTGATCGCTCGTCCGCTCCGCGGTGGCCTCCGTCGGGTCGTCGCCGAGCCCATCGGCCAGCTTCCGCTCGATTTCCATCCGGATGTCCGGCTCAGGATTCCGGGCCAGGGCGGCCCGCCACTGCAGCCGGGCCTCCCTGACGCGACCGACCCGCCAGTAGGCATCGCCCAGGTGGTCGTTGATCACCGGGTCCTGGGGGCGCAGCGACACCGCCCGCTCCAGTTCCCGGACCGCCCTATCGAAATTGCCGAGCTTGTAGTGGGCCCAGCCCAGGCTGTCGACAATGAACCCGTCGTTGGGGCGCGCCGCCACCGCCCGCTCGATCATCTCCAGCGCCTGTTCCAGGTTGCGCCCCTGCTCGAGCCAGGAATAGCCGAGATAGTTCAGCACATACGGCTGGTCGGGCTGGAACTCGAGGGCCTTGAGGAAGTCCGCCTCGGCCCGCGGCCACATCGACGAGCGCTCCAGGGCGATGCCGCGGGCATAGAGCAGAGTCCAGTGCTCCGGTCCCACGGCGGGCAGGCGCGCGACCGCGCTGTCGTAGGCGTCCACCGCCTCACGGTAGCGCTCCCGGCTGCGCAGGATGTCGCCCAGTTCCATCATCGGCTCCGCCCGGTCCGGACGTTCCGCGCTGAGTGCCCGCAATGCCGCCTCCGCCGCATCGACCCGATCCATGCGGTTGAGGTTGGACGCCTGGCTGACGCGGGCATGCCAGTGCAGGCTGGAATCCGGCGCCACCGTGTCATAGAGGGCGTTGGCTTCCTGGTGGCGGTCGAACGACTCCATCAGCCCGGCTGCCAGAACCCGGAGGGATGCGAAGTCCGGACGCAGGGCAAGTCCATAATGGGCCAAAGCCAACGCGGTCTGCCGGCTCTCCTGACGGGACAGGGCCGAAGCGACGCCGAACATCGCTTCAGCGACACCGTCGCCGGCTGTGGCGATCTCTCGCGGCAGCGGCCGCCCGGCGGCAAGTGCCTTCCGCTCCCGCGTCAGATAGTCCCGCCGGTCCGGCTGCTCGTCAAGGAAGCGGTCGATCAACGCATCGGCCGCCGTGCTGTCGCCGGTTCGCTGATGGAACTGGGCAAGAATCTGAACCAGCCGCAAGGACGGCACGGCGTCATCCTCCGCTGCCTTCAGGAAGTGATCGCGGGCCGCCTCGGTCCGGTCGGCGGCGTCGTTCAGCAGCGCCGCGTGAAAGTGATAGAAGGGCATGGTGCGCTCGTTCCACGACAGCGGCTCGATTGCCGCCATGGCGTCGTCCAGCCGATCCTCGGCCAAGAAGGCCCAGCCCCGGATGACCGGGCGCAGCACCCGATGGATGGGGGTGTCCGGCAGCGCGGCGGCCAGCCGTTCGGCGGTTCCGGTATCCCCGTCGCGCAAGGCGGCCACGGCGAGGGTGAGCTGAGCAAACGGGTCGGCTGGTTCGGCTGAATCCGCGGCCAGGCTGACCAACCGTTCCGCCACCGCCGCCGCGGCATCGATGCGCCCGTCGAGTACCCGGGCGAGATGCAGCCCGGGCAGCAGGGCTGGCGCTTCCGGCGTATCCGCCAGCGCCGCATCAAGGAAATCGGCGGCGGCCGCAAAGTCATGCCGGCTCTGGGCATGGCGGGCGGCCAGGTAGTTGCCTGACCAAGACCCGCCGATGCCGACCGGCGGCTGCGTCGCCGATGTCCCGTGATCGCCGAAGGCTCCGACCGCTTGAGCCGGAGCCGCCGCCACCGCGACCATGGCGGCGGCACCAAGCACGCCGGATAGCACCGGCAGGAACGACCGAAGGCGCGCTGTCACCAGACTCACACCCTTACATGTTGGGGTAGTTCGGACCGCCCCCCCCTTCCGGAACCACCCAGTGGATGTTCTGCAACGGATCCTTGATGTCGCAGGTCTTGCAGTGGACGCAGTTGCTGGCGTTGATCTGCAGCCTTTTCGCCCCGTCGACCTCGACAAACTCATACACGCCGGCCGGGCAATAGCGTGCCTCCGGCCCATCGTACTCCGCCAAGTTTACCGCAACGGGGATGGTCGAGTCCTTAAGGGTGAGGTGGATCGGCTGATTTTCCTCGTGCGCGGTGCCGGAAAGGTAGACCGACGACAGTTTGTCGAAGGTGATCACCCCGTCCGGCTTGGGATAGGCGATCTTCGGTGCCTCGCTCGCTTTCTTCAGTCGGCTGTGATCGTCGTGGTTCTTGAAGGTCCAGGGCGCGCGGCCGCGAAGCACGTAGGTGTCGATCGCGGAATAGGCGATGCCGACCCACATCCCCCTGTGGAACGACGGCCGGACGTTGCGCACCCGATAGAGTTCGTCCCACAACCAACTCCGCTTCAGGGCTTCGGGATAGTCCTCCAGAAGGTCGGGCGCATTGTCCCCGCCGAGAGCCTCGAACACCGTATCGGCACATACCATGCCCGACTTCATCGCCGTGTGGGTGCCCTTGATCTTGGGCACGTTGAGGAATCCCGCGGTGTCGCCGATCAGCGCGCCGCCAGGAAACACCAACTTGGGGATCGACTGGAAACCGCCTTCCGCCAGCGCCCGGGCGCCGTAAGCAATGCGCCGGCCGCCCTCGAACAGGGGTCGGATTGCGGGATGGGTCTTGAACCGCTGCATTTCGTCATAGGGGCTCAAGTGCGGGTTCTGGTAGTCGAGACCGACCACGAAGCCCACCGCCACCTGGTTGTTCTCCATGTGGTAGATGAAGGAGCCGCCGTAGGTTTTGCGATCCATCGGCCAGCCGACGGTGTGCACCACCTTGCCCGGCTGGTGCTTGGCCGGCTCGACTTCCCACAGCTCCTTGACGCCAAGGCCGTAGGTTTGCGGGTCCGCGCCGTCCGCCAGATTGAACCGCTGCATCAGGAGCTTGGTGAGGGAGCCGCGGCAGCCCTCGGCGAACAGCGTGTACTTGGCGTGCAGTTCCACTCCGGGCTGATAATGGTCGGTGGGCTTGCCGTCGCGGCCCACCCCCATGTCGCCGGTGGCCACTCCCTTGACCCGGCCTTGGTCGTCGTACAGCACCTCCGCGGCCGCGAAGCCGGGATAGATCTCGACCCCGAGCCCCTCCGCCTGCTCGCCGAGCCAGCGACAGACGTTGCCGAGGCTCACGATGTAATTGCCGTGGTTGTGCATTTGCGGCGGCGTCGGCAGCTTGATGGATTTCTTCTCGGTGAGGAACAGAAACTGATCCTCGCCCGCGGGGGTGATCAGCGGCGCGCCCTTGTCCTTCCAGTCGGGGATCAACTCGTCCAGCGCCCGGGTCTCGATCACCGCGCCGGAGAGAATGTGGGCGCCGATCTCCGAACCCTTCTCCACCACGCAGACCGAGAGCTCGCGGTCCTTCTCGGCGGCGAGCTGGCGGAGCCGGATGGCCGCCGAGAGCCCCGACGGTCCACCGCCGACAATGACTACGTCAAATTCCATCGCGTCCCGGTCCATGGGTGCTCCTTCCCGTCCGCTGTTCCCAACGTTCCTTCCTCAAGCCTTGTCTAACATAGCGTTTCCGCGCGCCGGTCGCAAAATTCCGCAGAGTGCCGGGGCGCTTGTCCGCCCCTGCCGCCGTGTTATGATTCCGCCATGGGGAGTGCAAACCCGTCCACGTTGCGGGCGTTGCTGCGCTGGTATCTGGACGCCGGCGTCGATGAGACGATCGCAGCCGCGCCGGTGAACCGCTTTGCCCCGGTCGCGGCGCCGGGCGCACCATCGCGCCTTGACGCCCGGGACGCCCGGGCACCGGAGGCCCCGCGTCAGGCGCCAGCGCGTCAGGCACGGCCACCGGCGGCGCCGATGCTGCAGGCTGACCAGCCGGTGCGCCATGCCGTCGCTCTGGCCGGCGAGGCGACGACACTCGATGCGGTGCGCTCGGCCCTCGAGCACTTCGACGGCTGCCCACTCAAGCGCACCGCCACCCACCTGGTATTCGGCCGCGGCAATCCCCGGGCCCGTCTGGTCTGCATCGGCGAGGCCCCTGGCGCCGAGGAAGACCGTCAGGGGCTCCCCTTCGTCGGTCCCAGCGGCCGACTGCTGGACCGCATCCTGGCCTCCATCGGCGTTGGCGAGGGCGACGTGTTCATCTCCAATACGGTGTTCTGGCGGCCACCCGGCAATCGCCCGCCGACCTCGGCGGAGACGGCCGCCTGCATGCCGTTCCTGCAGCGAATGCTGGAGTTGATCGACCCGGAGGTGCTGGTCTGTCTCGGCGGCCCGGCGGCGCAGGCGCTGCTGGGGCGGAGCGACAGCATCGGAAAGTTGCGCGGACGATGGTTCTCCTACCAGACGCCGGGGCTGGCCCGGCCGGTCGCCGCCACCGCCACCTTCCATCCCGCCTACCTGCTCCGGACGCCCCAGCAGAAGCGCTTCGCCTGGCGCGACTTTCTCGGTGTGCAGGCGAAGCTGGTCGGGGCGGGCGCCGGGGCTGCGTCGGTGCCGTCGCCGGCTCAGCCGGCGGAGACGTGAATAAACCCATGCAACGGCAGACGAGACCGACATGACCATCATCGAGGGCGACCGCCCGTTCCTGCCGGTGAACATCGCCGTGCTGACGGTGTCTGACACCCGCACCCTGGAGACCGATACATCGGGCCCAATCCTGGCCGAGCGCATCACCGCGGCCGGGCACCGGTTGGTTGAGCGGGCGGTCGTCACCGACGATGTGGCCGCAATCGCAGGGAAGCTCCGCGCCTGGATCGCCGACCCCGGCATCGACGTCATCCTGACCACCGGCGGCACCGGGGTGACCGGGCGGGACGTCACCCCGGAAGCGGTCCGCCGGGTGATGGACAAGGAGATCCCCGGGTTCGGGGAGCTGTTCCGCTGGATCAGCTTCGCCAAGATTCGCACCTCGACGATCCAGTCGCGAGCCATCGGCGCCGTCGCTGCCGGCACCTACCTGTTCGCCCTGCCGGGTTCCGGCGGCGCCTGCCGGGACGCCTGGGACGAGATCCTGGTTCACCAGCTCGATTCCCGGCACATGCCCTGCAACTTCGTCGAACTCATGCCGCGGTTGCGGGAGCACCTGCGCTAGCGCGTGGTTGATGGCGCGGGGACGGTGCAGCGGCATCCGATGCAACCGGCACAGCGGGCCCACCCTCCTGCCATGCGACGCGGTAGAGCATGATGGGCTGGCGGTAGCCCTTGATGGCGTGCATGCCCCATTCGGTCAGGGTCAGAGTGGTCCCGCCGACGGCATCGCGCAGCGCTGCGGTACAAAGGATTTCCGCCGGCCCGGCGGCCTGGCAGACCCGGCTCGCCAAGTTGACCGTGGCACCGATCAGATCGCCCGCCTCGACGATGGCCGGGCCGACGTTCAGGCCGATGCGGAGCTGGAACGCGTGGGCCGGCAGGTGCCGGTTGTGCTCGCTGATGCAACGCTGAATGATCACCGCCGCGCGGAGACCGGATGCCGCCGTGTCAAACACCGCGAGGGTTCCGTCGCCCAGGTTCTTGACGTGCAGGCCGCCCAACTGGTGCAGAACCGCCTCGACGATCTGGTTGTGGATGCGGATGATCCGGATCGCGGCGGCGTCCCCGTGTTCGGCCGCCAGCGTGGTGGAGCCGACGATGTCGGTGAACATCAGGGTAAGCCGCCGCCCGGCGCTGCCGGCGCCCGACGGCGGCTCGGTCCAGCGGGCGAGCGCGGCCGCCAGGCTGCTGGCGCCGGTGACACCGTCGCTGCGGAACGCCGACAGGGCGGCCACCCCGGCCTGGAACATCGCGAGGTAGCGTTCGTTTTCCAACAGATACTGGCTCGACCGGTCGGCGAAGATGCGTGCGCGCTGAGGCGTCAGCCCGACAAGGGCCAGGCAATCGACGAGAAAGTCGCTGCCGTCATCGGCGGTCATGCCGCTTTCATCCTGGATCACCGCGCAGGCCCCGGCGAGGAAGAAGCACACCCCGAACAGGCCAAAGTTGTCGCGAACGCGCCGGAAGTGCTCGAGCCGGGCGCGGGCATCGTCGAGAAACGTCCACACCAACCCCAGTTCCTGCGGCCATCGGGACGGCGGTGGTCCAGCCGGGACCGGGGGGCCCGGGTCCGGCGCGGTGGGGCGGCCGTCCCGGTCCGGGTCGGCGACGCCAGCCCGGAGACCGCCGCCCATGCTGAACAGGCTGGGCGACAGGGCAACCAGCCGCGCCACCAGCTGCCTGAGCTGCTCGAACAGTCCACCGCTACCGCTGGCGGGGGTGCGGGGCACCGCATCCCCGGTCCCTCGTTGCAGGATCCGGCCTGCATCCCCGGCGGCGACGGCCCCGGCCCACGCCGCCTTGGAACCGTTCTCCACCGCCAGGCTGGCGGAGCGGAACAGGGTCACCGTGGTAGTTCCGTCATCCCCCTCCGGGTCGAAGCTTTCCTTGATCAGCTTGACTGCCGCGACGGTGCTGTCGCGCTCCAGCGCGCGAGCGGTTTCCATCGCATCGGCCTGCTCCGACGGAGCATAGATGCCGTAGCGCTGCCAGCCCGCACCTTGGCGGCAAACCCGGAGTTCGAGGGTGCTGATCCGACGGGACGACTCTGGACCACGCATAAGACCTCAGCATGCCACCGGACTGTCCGGCGATCATGCGCGTTCTGCGTGCTTGTTGCAACCTGTAGACGAGAGGCTCCCAGTTCAGGGCTTGCAAAAGCGGCGGTCGCACCCTCAATTTAAGCTTTCGAGCAAGGAGCATCATCAGTGACAGTGCGCGTCGCACGGTTCCAGATCGGTCAAATCGTCCGCCACCGGATTTTTCCTTTCCGGGGTGTCATCTTCGACGTCGACCCGGAGTTCGCCAACACCGAGGAATGGTGGCTTGCCATCCCGGAGAAGGTGCGACCGCGCAAGGATCAGCCGTTCTACCACCTGTTGGCCGAGAATGCGGAGACCACCTACGTCGCCTACGTCTCGGAGCAGAACCTGCTCCCCGATGACACCGGCCAGCCGGTGTCCCACCCGCAGGTTTCGGAATTCTTCTGCGGCATCGAGAACGGCCGCTACATCCGGCGCCCCCGCCCGGTCAACTGAAGCCTTTCGGCAGGCCCTGCCAGCGGGCCCAGGCGGCGCCGTCATCGATATCCTCCAGGATTTCCAGGAATGCAGGCGCGCCCGCCTCGGCCGCAAGGTTGGCCACGGTGTCGGCAAGGGCGTGCGACGTCGACCAGCGCACCCCGGCGAACGGCCGCGGGCAGCGCGGCCGGCGGCGGAGGCCCACCAGCCAGTAGCCGCCGTCGGCCGCCGGTCCGAACACCGCGGGATGCCGGCCCAGCCGGCGGAACGCCTCCTCGACGTGGCGGGGCCGGATGTCGGGGATGTCGGAGCCGATGATTACCACCGGTCCCGGCGGCAGGCGTCGCATCACCCGGTCCATGCGGGCGCCGAGATCCCCCGGTCCCTGGCCGATCGCCTGCCAGCCGGGAAGTGACGGCAACGCCGCGGCGGCCGTGCCGTCCGGGGTCACCGCCAGCCAGCAGCGCCAACGGCTCCGGCTCCGCAGGCGGCAGAGCAGGGTCCGGGTGGTCTCACGATAGAACCGCCATGCCGCCACCGCCCCGATCTCCCGGGCCAGACGGGTCTTGACCCGGCCGAGCCGGGGCGCCTTGACGAACACCACCAGGTGCCGGACCGGTGCCCCCGCCGCGGCCATCACCGGTAGAGCCGGACGATGAGGTGCGGCGGCACCCCAAGAAGGTAGAGGCTGAGGCACGCGGCATTGCGCAACGGCCGGCCGATGTAGCCGTCGCGGCGGTAGCGGACGGCGGAGGTGATCGCGGGCACATCCAGCAGCACAAGTCGCCTGCGGCCGACCCGACGGACCAAGTCGACATCCTCCATCAACGGGAGCGGCCGGTAGCCGCCAACCGCCCGGTAGAACGCCCGGCTGATCAGCAAGCCCTGGTCGCCATAGGGCAGGCCCAGAACCCGGTTGCGCCAGGCGACCGTGGCTTCCACCCGTCGGGCGGCGGCGGCGGCATCGTCGAGCGCGAACCGGAAATAACCGGCCCGGTCGGCATTCGCGGGTTCCCGGGTGAAGGCCGCCACCGCCTCGCCCCAGCCGGGCGCCAGGCGGGTGTCGGCGTGCAGAAACAGCAGCCAGTGGCCGGCGGCGGCGGCGGCACCGGCGGCCAGCTGTGTTCCCCGCCCGCGGGCGGCCCGGATCACCCGGGCGCCATGCTGCCGGGCGATGGCGCGCGTATCGTCGGTGGAGCCACCGTCCACCACCACCACCTCAGGCGCCAGGCCGGACGCCCGGGCGGTAACGGCATGCAAGGCGGCGGCAAGACCGGGTGCCGCGTTGAGGGCCGGAATCACCACGGAAAGACCGGATGAGTGCTCGAGACCGGGCATTGGGGTTTGCCGACTGCCGCATTCGCCCGCTACATAACCCGCTTTGCGTGGCCGTAACAGGGCTGCGCCCCAGACGGCCTACGCAAGCGGCCGTCGCCTCACTAGATGAGTTGAAAGCCAGCAAGTTGAAGGACAGCGCTGCCATGCCCGATCAGAGCTTCGACGACTGGGCCGCCGGCCGGCCCGACCCCCGTTTCACCGACTGGCTTCGCGAACAGGCGCAACCACTGTGGACCCAGGCGGTCACCCACCGGTTCGTCCGCGACCTGGCCGACGACACGCTACCCGACGCGGTGATGGCCCGCTACCTGGTGCAGGACTATTCGTTCCTCGACCACTTCGTCCGCCTGGTCGGCAGCGCCGTCGCCAAGGCACCGACGCTGGCCGAACGGCTGCCGTTGTGCCGGTTCCTCGCGGTGGTCACCAGTGACGAGAATACCTATTTCCATCGCGCCTTCGACACCCTCGGCGTCAGCGAGGCGGAGCGCACCGCCCCGGATCTGCGGCAGCCGACCCGCGGATTCCACGCGGTGATGGCCGACGCGGTGGCCGCCAAAACCTATGGCGAGACGCTGGTGCCGCTGGTGGTGTTCGAATGGCTCTATCTGGACTGGGCCAGCGCGGTCGCCGACCGCCGACCCGGAAAATTCTACTTTCGGGAATGGATCGACTTGCACGCCAACCCGGATTTCGTCGCCTTCGTCGACTGGCTCAGGCGCCAGCTCGACGCCGCCGGGCCCGAACTGCTGCCCCGCAAGCAGAACACCGCCGCCGAGGTGTTCCGCCACACCGTCGAGCTGGAGAAGGCGTTCTTCGACGAAGCCTTCGTGGAAACACCGCCCACTCCCTGACCCCGACAGCCTGCTACGTCGATAACATCGTCAATTGGCGAACAGTGCCTTGCAGCATTCTACTTGGCATGCACCAAGCGCATAGGGGGAATGCGTGGTTAATGGTTCCGGCATTCCCGCCCCTCGTTTATATGTTAACTCTGATGCTGCATCGCAGCATCGCGAGTTTCGGGTGCAATGCCCGGAAGGGGCTCGTTTCGACGGGTCCTACGTCTCCCAGACGTGAAGCCTCCCTGCTAGACTTGCCGGGCCTTCGTGGCCCGGCTTTTTCTTTGTTTTTCAGGAACTTGTCCCGAGGCAGCCGGATCCCGCCGGAAGCCCGCCGACGCCTGCGCAAGCGACTCGGCCGGCCCCAAGGAGCTTGCGGCGGGGCCGACAATGCCGCGAAAACGCGGTCAACATCGGTCAACCGCGGCGCTTTTTGCTGCCCCTGCTCAGATGGAGAGCCCCCCTCAGACGCCGTTGCCGAGCGCCACATCCAGCACCATCAACAGGCAGAAGCCGCCGATCAGCGCGAACGGTGACTCTGGGCCCGCCGGAAGCCGTCTAACTTGCCTCAGTCCGCTGGGCAACCACCTCGTCGGCAAGCCGGCCGCTCAGTTCCTGCAGGTGGTCGAACTGCCACTCGAAGGTGCCGACGCCGAGGGTGAGCGAGCGCAAATCGACGATCAGGCCGTGCATCTCCGCCTGGGGCAGCAGCACCGCGACCTCGTCCCACCCGGGCCAGTCGGCCTTGGGCTCGAAGCCCAGGATCTGGCCACGCCGGCCGCTGACCAGCCGCTGCACCCGGGAGGTGAAGTCGGTGGGGATCGCCACCTTGACGTTGAAGATCGGCTCCAGCAGCACCGGGCTGCATTTCGGCATGCCTTCGCGCATGGCCAGCGCGCCGGCCTTGCGGAACGCCATGTCCGAACTGTCGACGGTGTGGAACTGCCCGTCGGTCAGGGTCACCGCCACGTCGACCACCGGGAACCCGAGAACGCCCTGCTGCAGGTAGTCCCGAACCCCGGTCTCCACGGCCGGGATGTACTGCTTCGGCACCGCCCCGCCGGTGATGCTGTCGGAAAACTCGAAGCCGCCGCCTCGGGGCAGCGGCCGGATGTCCAGATGGACGTCACCGAACTCGCCATGTCCACCGGACTGCTTTTTGTGCCGTGCGTGCTGGCTGACCGAGGCGCGAATGGTCTCCTTGTACGGGACCTGGGGCCGGCTGGCATCGATGGTCATGTTGTAGCGGTTACGCAGACGATCGATGGCGACGAGCAGGTGCATCTCCCCCTGGCCCCACAGCAGCAGCTCGCCGGTATCCGGGTCATGGCCGTAGGACAGCGACGGGTCCTCGTCGGAGAGCCGGCTCAGCGCCGCCGTAAGCTTGACCTCGTCGGACCGCTGCGCCGCCCGCACGGCCAGGGCGAACAGCGGGCTGAGCGGCGGCGGCCAGGTACCGGCGCTGACCTGACCCGAAGGCGACGGCATCGAACCGGTCACCGCGCCGTCCAGCCGGCCCAGCGCCACCACCTCGCCGACCCCAGCCTTGGCCACCTTCTCCAGCTTGGCGCCGAGCGGCCGGCCGACTCCGCTGACCCGCTCGCCATTCAACGTCATCCCGTCAGTGATCTCTCCCCGCCACACCCGCACATAGGAAAGCTTGCCGGTGTGGGCGGCATGCACGCTCTTGAACACCCGGGCGCAGGGCTCCCCCTCCGGGTCGACACCCAGCCGCTCGGCGCTCGCCTGCGGCTCCGGCGCCTCGTGCCGCAACGCCTTGAGCAGCCGAGTGACCCCGTGCATGCCTTCGGCAGAACCGAAGAACACCGGCACGATGCGGTCGTGGCGGAGATCCCGGGCCAAGTTGGCATAGATGTCATCAGTGGCCGGGACCACGTCCTCCAGCAGCTTTTCCAGAAGCTCGTCATCGAAATCGGCGAGCGATTCCAGCATGTCGGACCGCGCCTGTTGCTCCCGCTCGGCCACCGCTTCCGGTACCTGGATCAGTTCCGAAGGCTTGCCCTGCTGCCAACGGAAGGCCCGCTCGCTCACCAGGTCGACGAAGCCGGTGATCTGCTCCCCCTCCCGGATCGGCACCTCCCGCAGCACCAGCGGCCGTTCGGAGACCGCCTGGATCGCCTCGAGGGTGCGTGAAAGCTCTGTCCCCGGCATGTCCATCTTGTTGATGAACACCATGTGGGGGATCTCCTGCTGATCCAGGAAGCGAAACAGCGGTGCCAGGGTGAGGCCCTTCGCCGGCTCCGGCTCGCAGACCACCACCGCGGTATCGACCACCATCAGGGCGTTGCGAGCGTCCTGCGCCAGTTCGATGAACCCGGGACAATCGATGAACGTCCAACGCTCGCCGAGGTACTCCGCGGCGGCGACGTTCAGCTCCGTGCTCATCTGCCGGTCGCGGGCCTCCTGGCTGCCGTCGCCGACGGTGTTGCCCTCCCTGACGCTACCTTTGCGGGTGATCGCGCCGCAGCGGAACAGGATGCTCTCGAGCAGGGTGGTCTTGCCACTGAGGTAAGGGCCGACCAGGGCGGCGGCACGGGGCGATGACGGCGGTTTGGCGGTCACAGAGCTCCTCCCGGGAACCGATTGTTATCATGGTCTTGGGGAAGCACCGTCGCGGCGCCCCACAGTGAAACCCTACCGTCACCTTAGGCCGAATCAAGGAAAAAGGCGAATGCCGGGCGGCCGCCGGGAGACCCCAGGGCGGCCGGCCCGGATCAGCCGCGAGCCGGCTCAGCCAAGGGCGGCACAGGCGCGCTGGATGCGTCGGCAGGCTTCCTCAAGGGCGGTCATCGAGGTGGCGTAGGACACCCGGAAGAATGGCGACAGTCCGAACGCCGAGCCCTGCACCGCAGCCACCCCCTCGGCCTCCAACAGGTAGGTGATGAAGTCGTCGTCGGTTTCGATCACCGTTCCCTGCGGCGTCCGCTTGCCGATTACCCCGGCGCACGACGGATAGACGTAGAAGGCGCCCTCCGGCACCGCGCAGCTCAGGCCCTTGGCCTCGTTAAGCATGGCGACCACGGCATCGCGCCGTTCGAGGAACCGGGCGTTGTTGTCCGCGATGAAATCCTGCGGGCCGTTCAGCGCCGCCACCCCCGCCGCCTGGGAGATCGAGCTGGTATGCGTGGTGCTTTGCGACTGCACGGTGTTCATCGCCTGGATCAGGGCGGTCGGGCCGGCGGCATAGCCCACCCGCCAGCCGGTCATGCTGTAGGCCTTGGAACAGCCGTTGAGGGTAAGGGTCCGCTCGTACAGCCGCGGCTCGACCTCGGCGATGGTGCTGAACCGGAAGCCGTCATAGATCACGTGCTCGTAGATGTCGTCGGTCATCACAAACACGTGGGGGTGGCGCAACAGCACCGCCGCAATCTCCTTCAGGGCGTCGGACCCATAGGCGGCCCCGGTGGGGTTGGACGGCGAGTTGAGAATGACCCACTTGGTGCGGGCGGTGATTGCCCGATCCAGGTCCTCCGGGCGGAGCTTGAAGCCGGTTTCCGCCGGGCAGGCGACGATCACCGGATCCGCCCCGCACAGCAGCACGATATCGGGATAGGACACCCAGTAGGGGGCTGGGATCACCACCTCATCTCCGGGGTCCAGGGTGGCAACCAGGGCATTGTAGATGCTCTGCTTGCCGCCGCAGGCAACCTGGATCTGATCGGGCGTGTAGGTCAGGCCGTTGTCCCGCTTGAACTTGGCGACGATCGCCTGGCGCAACGCCAGAGTGCCGGCGACCGGCGTGTACTTGGTCTCGCCGCGGTCGATGGCGGCCTTGGCCGCCTCCTTGATGTGGTCGGGGGTGTCGAAATCCGGCTCCCCGGCCCCGAGGCCGATGACGTCCCGGCCGGCAGCCTTGAGTTCATTGGCCTTCTGGGTGGCGGCGATGGTCGGCGACGGCTTGATCCGGCCAAGCCGGCTGGAAAGTAAGGACATGGCACCCTGCGCTTCGTTCACGGGAATGGTTCCAGCCGGCGAACGTAAGGCCGCTCTGCGAAGGCCGCAAGCATCTCCGACCCTTCAACGGCCGGGAGAGGTGCTGCCATCCCACAGCGAGCGCTGCATGAACACCGCATCCAGCCAGCGGCCGAATTTGAACCCGACGGCCGTAAAGGTCCCGGTGCGGCGGAAGCCCAGCGATTCGTGCAGTCGGATCGACCGGTGGTTGCCGGAGTCGCCCACCACCGCCACCATCTGGCGGTAACCCAAGACCGTGCACTGACCGATCAGCTCGGCCAACAGACGACGGCCGAGACCCCGGCCCGTCGCCTCGGGCGCGATGTAGATCGAGTCCTCCACCGTGTAACGGTATGCGGAGCGTGGCCGGAACGGCGCCGCGTATGCAAAGCCCTGCACCTGCCCCCGATCTTCCACCACCAGGAACGGCAACTCCCTGGCCTGGAGGGCTTCGAAGCGGGCCTGCATCTCAGCCAGGTCCGGCGGAACCTCTTCGAACGACCCGGTACCATGGGCGACGTGCTCGGCATAGATCGCACGGATGCGGCCGATATCCGCATCGGTGGCGTCTCGCAAACGGCCAAGAGGACGCGGGGCGCGCAGCATCGCGCCGCCGCCCGAATGCGAGTCAAGACTCATGCCGCCCTCAGGACATCCAGGTCCAGGCGCGCGAAGCTCTCGATCAGCCCCCGCATCTTGGCGCGCACGACCGCGAGCCCCGCGGTTGGTGTGATCGTCTTCTCGTCCATGTAGAGAGCACGGTTCAGCTCGATCTGCAGGGCGTGCACCCGCTTGCGCGGTTGGCCATAGTGCTTGGTGGTGAAGCCGCCGGCATAGGGAACATTGCGGCAGACCGAAAAGCCGAGCTGGAGCAGCGCCGCCTCGGCAGCATCCGTCACCGCGGGCGCGCAAGACGTTCCGAAGCGGTCCCCCAGCACGGTGTCGACCCGGCGCAAGCCCGGATCGGCATCCATCGGCCCGCCCACCGACGGCATCGAGTGGCAGTCGATGAGCAGGCAAACGCCGAACCGCTCCCGGGTGCCGTCGATCAGCCGGGCCAGGGCCGCGTGGTAGGGAAAGTACAGCCGGTCGATCCGCTGCCGCACCTCCGCGAAGCTGAGCTTGGCGCGGTAGATCTCCTCACCACTGGTCACCACCCGGGCCACCGTACCGAGTCCGGCCTGAACCCGCGGCGAGCTGATGTTCACGTAGGCCGGCAGCGGCGTGTCGAACATCGCCGGATCGAGCTCATAGGGTTCCCGGTTGGGATCCACGTAGGCGCGCGGGAAGTTCGCCTTCAACAGGGGCACGCCGTGGCTCACCACGTCGGCGAACAGCTCGTCGATGAAGGCGTCCTCCGACTGGCGGAGCGTCACCGGGTCGAGCCGCGAGGCGGCGATGAATGACGGCGGGTAGCGGATGCCGCTGTGCGGGGACGCGAACACAAGGGGCAGGGTCTGCTCCGCCGGCTCCAGCGCCGTCCACGCCGGGCCTTCGTCGTCGTGGGCCTCGGTCACCGTAGCCAGAGTGCGGTCGTGGTCCGGTCGCAACCTCAATCCTCCGCGGGCGGGCCCCCTCGACGCGCCCCACTGGTGCACGGCATGGTTACAGGGGCGTCACGGATCACGCAACGGATTCACGCGCGAGCCGCCCCGCCGGGGCGCTGCCGTGCCAGCACTTGGGCACGCCGGGGCCGGTCGGCAAGGGAGCCGGCATCAGCTGCCGGACCCACCGGCGGTATCCGTCAGGCCTTGTGGTGCACCCTCGGCTCCCACGGCCGGCATTCCGGCAGCCGCGGCAACCAGCGCCCGGAACAGCCGCTGCTGGCCCGAATCGAAGACCATGAACTCGGGATGCCACTGCACTCCCACCAGGAACGGCTCGGTCTCCCGCTCGATCGCCTGGATGATGCCGTGCTCGTCCCGGGCGACGACCCGAAGGCCGCGGCCAAGCCGATCGATGGACTGGTGGTGGAGGGCATTCACCCGGTCCCGCGCCCGCCCGATGATCCGCTTCAGCCGGCTGTCCGCCTCCAGGGTGACCGTCTTTCGCGGCAGCGCCGTCTGCATCCGCGGCGCCGTCAGGTAGATCTCGTGGATGTCGGCATGCAGCGTGCCGCCGAGAAAGACATTGATCATCTGGGCGCCCCGGCAGATGCCGAGCGCCGGCAGGCCGGCAGCGAGAGCGGCCTTCAGCACGTTGAGCTCCAGTTCGTCGCGCTCGGGGTCGATGCGCACCCGCGGGCGCAGCTCGGCACCGTACAATTCCGCATGGATGTCATCCCCGCCGCCGAGGACGACTCCGTCGATGCCGTCCAGGCCGATGCGACCGTCGCCCGGCACCAGGCGCACCGCCCGGGCGCCGGCCCGCCACAGGGAGAGCCGGTTGAACCACCACATCAGGGTGCCGCGCCGGCGGGAGCTGGTCACGGCGATGCGCGGGCGCCGGCTCATCGCCGCGGCCGGAGCGATATGGGTCGCATTCCCCTTAGGTGGCACGATCCGGCCGGGACACCAGGTGGATGATGGCGCCAGGGTCACGATGGGCGTGACAGCCGTGCGGGCAACACCGCGGCCTTGAAACCGCCGGGGCCGATCTGGTAGAGAACCGCCCGCTGGCGGTTCTCTGGCGGCCGGTGTGCGGTTGCTGGTGCAGCCAGTCGCAAGGTTCCCGTCGATTCGGCGCGATGGTTCCGTCTGCATCCCGGTTTCGGCCAGGGTGCCCGGAAAAACTCCGCGAATTTCGGGGCTTTCGGCGGGCGGCCTTCCAACGCTCGGCGATTGCGCGCACAACAGCCTGCGGTCGTGGGGCCGGGCGGCAGCGATATCGCCACGGCGACGCGGCCACAGAAGGGCCGCCGCGATGGGCGGCGCCGGCGCATGCCGGCGGATTAGGTTCTGGGGAATTCCTGATGCAGCCACCAGGACGAGCGGTTTATGGAGAACAGCGGACGGTAGCGCTGCACCCTGCGCCACTCGGCGATCTCCTTCAACTGATTGTCGAGAAGCCAGGTCCGGCCCGCCAGCCGCACCGCCAGGGTGGCATGACCGGTCTCGGTCTTGAGGTCGTGGGCAACCACCAGGCGCAAGGCGTCGTCGGTCCAGCCGAGCCGCTTCAGCGAAAAATACTTGGCGATGGCGAAATCCTCGCAATCGCCGCCGCCGGCCAGGAACTCGGCGGGGGTCTGCCAGAAGTCCGGCAAGCCGTGTTTGACCCGGTCCGGAACATAGGGGATGCCGTTGATGTAGCCGTTGACGGCGACCAACTGCTGCCACGGATCAACGTGGTGCAGGCCGTCGAGAAACGCCGTCAAGCGGTGATGGGCGCAAACCCAGGGGCGGTCCGGCGCGCAGGGCAGTCTCGGGGCGAGTGCCGCCTGGTCGGCATGGCGCTCCAGCACGGCGGTCCATTTGGTGAAGGCGGTGATGTCGTCGGACCGCCGCTCGGCCACCTCGAGGAAGTTAAAGGGCTCGGCGGCCGCCGGCGTCCCCGGCTCGGTCACGGCCGCCATCGTGGCCATGACAAACAGGGCAAGACCCCACGATCGGCGGGCCCGGATGCGGCAAGGCGGGCCGCCGACGGCGGCCGGGGTCGGCAGAACCACGCGCAGTCACTCATCCTTAAGGGAGAGCGACTACTACCACTGATTAGTATAACATGGATTAACGCAGCTCACGGTGGCTGACATGAGGATGACCAGCGAAGACGCGGCCTTGTTGCAAAAGAGTGTTGATCGCCGGATCGCCTGGGTGGTCGGTGTCCTGGCGGCGATCACTCTTCTGGCCGGCCTGTCGGCCATGAACTACGACGCCCGTGCCGCGGCAACTCAGGGCGACGACCCCATGGTTCTTGGATACGGCATCGCAGAAGCCGGCCGCTGAGGCTTGCGCGCCGCCTGGTGCCCGGCCAATTCTCCCCCCGGCTAGCCGGCGGAAGCGGGTTCGGCACTCGACAGGAAGCGCTCCAGCGAGCCGGCATCCAAAAGCCCGATGGCACAGCCGAGCTGGCGGTCGTCGGCGTCCACCTGCGGGCACGACGACACGTCGATCCGAGTCTGCCACCGGTGGTCATCGGCCCCGGCGCCAGGAAGAGCCCCGGGGATGGCCCTCTCGCGGAAATTATCGTAGATATCGTCCATCCCCGTCAGCATGATGTCGGGCACCACGCCGCGAGCCTGGATGGCGTGGCCGGCGGGCGTGTAATAGAGCGCAGTGGTAAGCTTGAGGCCGCCACCTTCCGGCAGCATCATCACCATCTGCACCGATCCCTTGCCAAACGACGGGGTGCCCATCACCGTGGCCCGGCCGTTATCCTGGAGGGCCCCCGCGACGATCTCCGACGCGGACGCCGAACCGCCGTCCACCAGCACCACGATGGGCAGACCGCGGGCAAGGTCCCCGCGCCGCGCCCGGTAAATCTGGGCACGCTCGGAGTCCCGGCCGCGGATCGACACGATCAAGCCACTGTCAAGGAAGGCATCGGAAACCTTGTACGACTGGTCGAACAGGCCGCCTGGGTTGCTGCGCAGATCCATCACCAGCCCGCTCATCCGGCCGCCCAGGGCATGCTGCATCGCCGCCATCGCATCGGCCACGCCGTCCGCGGTCCGCTCGTTGAAGGCGACGATACGGAGGTAGCCGATGTCGCCGTGGGTGGCCCAGCGGACCGGCTGAACGGTGATCACCGCACGGGTGATGGCTACCTCGAACGCACCGCGGCCGGGACGTTCCACCGTCAGGCGGACGCGGCTGCCCGGCGCCCCGCGCATGGCCTGGATGGCCTGGGACAGGGTCATGCCGGCGATGGGGCTGCCGTCGACCCGGGTGATCAGGTCGCCGGCGCGCAGACCAGCCCGGTCGGCGGGCGTGCCTTCGATGGGCGCGACCACCTTGACCATGCCGTCTTCCATGGTGACCTGGATGCCCATGCCCCCGAATTCGCCGGTGGTGACCACCTCCAGGTCACGCAATTCTTCGGGGTCGAGATAATCGGAATGCGGATCAAGGGACGCGGTCATCGCGTCGAGCGCCGCCCTCATCGCCCGGTCCGCCGGCAGCCGTCCGCTTTCGCCCGCCGCCGCGGCCATCCCGGCGATTGCCGCATCGATCAGCGCAGCTTCCGATACCGGATGGACGTAGGACGACTGCACCCGTGACAGCACATCGCGGAAATGCTTGAGTTGCCGGGAGTCGTGGGGCGGTTCCGCGTGTCGGAGAAACGCGTGTTCGAAGCGCGCGAGCTCGCCGGCAGTCCGGCCATCGCCCCTGGCGAGGATGATCCCGACAAAGTCGGCACGGGTGCTGTCCCCGCCCCCCGGTTCCTGGAAGCAACCCGCCAGGGCCGGTCCCAGCAACCCGGCGACCACCAGCAATGCCAACGGTCGCAACCACCCGCTCAGCCGTGCTTTCACAGTCCGTCTCCCGAACATCGGATGTCCTCACCGGCGCCGAGTGCGACCGCCCGGAGAAGTTGGTTCCTCGGCGGATGCGCAGCAAAGGCCCGGCTAACGGCGCTTGTTCCCGCTCTCCAAACGAGATCGCGAATGTCCGACAGAAATTGGGCTTAACCCTCGACGAAAGCAACGGTCGCCGGGGCCCCGCCGCGATGCCGCAACGCCAGGGGAATCACAACCCGGCGAGGCCATCGGTGCCCCCCTGCGCCACCGGCTTGGCCGGGCGGATGGTCCGACCCGGCATCGGCCGTGCTCGGGGACGGGCGGAGGACTTCACCGATTTAGGGGCGGCATCTCCACTAAGGGTTGCGCCCAGCGCATCGCCCCGCACGCGACTCTGCAACTTTTTCAGCGCCGCGTTCTCGATCTGGCGAACCCGCTCGCGGGTGATGCCGAGTTCCGCCCCGATATCGGCCAGGCTCCTCGGCTCGTCGCTGAGCCAGCGCTGGCAAAGGATCTGTTGCTCCCGCCCGTTGAGGCCGGCCATCGCCTGCTCCAACACCGCCATGCGCTTGCTGAACTGATCCCGCTCGGCAACCTGGTCTTCCAGGTCCGCCGCCGGATCTGCCATGACGTCCTGCCATTCCACCGGTGAGCCATCGCGACCGGCGACCGGGGCGTTCAGCGACAGATCGCGGGCGGCCAGCCGCCGGTTGACCCGGATCACTTCGTCCTCGCTCACGTCGACCTCCGCGGCAATGGCGGTGACCACGTCCGGCGCCAGATCCCCGGACTCGGTGGCGCCGAGCTTCGCCTTCAAGCGACGGAGGTTGAAAAACAGCTTGCGGCCCTGTTCGGAGACGACGATGCGAACGATCGGACCGTTGAGCACCGCATCCGCCACCGCGGCGCGGATCCACCAGGTGGCATACGTGGACAGTCGGGCCCCGTGTGCGGCGTCAAACCGGTCCATCGCCCGCAGCAGGCCGGTATTGCCCTCGGCAACGAGATCGTCGAACAGCACCCCGAGGCCGCGGTAGCGCCGGGCAAGCCCGGTCACCAGCGGCTGATAACGGCGAATCAGGCGGTCGGCGGCCTGCTCGTCCCGCTGTCCCTGCCACCGGCGAATCAGGCGCAGCTCGGTTTCGGGGTCCAGAAAGTCCGCGCGATTCGCGCAAACCGGTCGCGATGATTCTGGACAAGTCGTGGGCCGATCGGTCATGGCTGCCTCCGTGGTGAGTGCGGTTCCGTTCTCGGAGCGACCCCTGCCACCCCATACGGGGCAGCATGATAAGAACAAAAGCAGAACATTGCAACCTAAAATACGCCTATAGCCCTGATGGCACAGCTTATGCGATGCTGAGGATCGCTTGATGTGATCCTGGGTGGCGGAGTTGCCGCGAGGCCGCACGCACAGGCGGCTGCCGATGCCAGCCACCCGGGGGGGCAAACACGCACCCTGGGGACGACCGGTCGCCCGGTTGATCGCCGGCGCGAATTTTTTTCAAATGCAGTGCACCGATGTTTATGGCATCGGTAGCGCACATACGGTGGCGCAAAGCCACAACAACCAAAAACAAGGCTGGCACATGAAACGCGAGTATCTCGACCTTATCCGCACGATCGAGCGCCTGCACCGGCGGTTCCTGGACGTTCTGAGGTCCGAACTCAATCGTCTTGGGATCCGCGACATCAATGGCGTCCAGGCCCTGCTTCTCGCCAATGTCGGCGAGGAGGCAGTCGCCATTCGTGACCTGGTGGATCGCGGCTATTATCAGGGATCAAATGTGTCGTACAACATCAAGAAACTGAGTCAAATGGGCTATCTCGAGCAGAATCGCTCGCCCCATGACCGACGCTCTATCAGTATTACCTTGACCCCGAAAGCGCTTGAGGTGGTCAAGGCGGTTCAGGATCTGGAAGAACGCATTGCCAAGGGCCTTGGTGAACAAAGCATCAAGACCCAGGACATGGCCGCTGCCATCCGAACCCTCCGCCATGTCGAGCGGGCCTGGACCGACTTCATCCACTACGGGCCGTGACCACACCCACCGGCGGCGGTTGGTTCGCTAGTCGGGCAACCTCGGGGCGGACGCGTTGCTGGCGATGTGCAGTCCCACGACGCCGACGATGATCAGACCGAGGAAGACCAGCTTGGCCGCCGTCACCGGTTCGCGAAACCAGGCGATGCCGATGGCGGCGATCAGCGCCGTTCCGACCGCCGCCCAGATGGCATAGGCGACGCTGATCGGAATGGTTTTGACCGCGAAGGCGAGGCAGGCGAAGCTGACGCCATAGGCCGGAACCATCACCAGGGACGGCACCAGCCGCGAAAGCCCTTCGGACAGCTTGAGCGCGACGGTACCGGTGACTTCGAACGCGATGGCGCATGCGAGCAGAAACCACGCCATGTCTGGTTGTTCTCCTTCAAGGCTGGGGGAAACGGGGCGATACCGATGGGCACCGGCGACCGTCCGAGGCCGCGGGCACACCATTCCCCAGGTCTGTCACGGTCCGCAACCCGTGACTGGTGCGCCGGCGACGACGGAACGGCATGCGAGGGATCGGCCCCGGCGCAGGGGCCGGGCATCAGAGGCCCTGGCCGGCACCGCACTGAGACCATGAGGTAGCGATGGCCGAGATCCATTCTTCGGCGGCGGTGGGGGTTCGCGTCAGCCTGGGCGCCGACGTGCATATCGGTCCCGGCGCGGTCGTCGAGGACGATGTTGAACTGGGCGACCGGGTGGCGGTCGGCCCGCATGCCTTCATCGGCCGCCTGAGCGTGGTCGGTCCCGACACCCGGATCGGACTTGCGGCCATGGTCGGTGGCGATCCGCAGATCATCGGCTGGACCCCGGTGGATAGCCGCGTCGTCATCGGTTCCGGCACCACGATCCGCGAATACGCCTCGGTACATCGGGCCAAGGCGGCGGGCGACGAGACCGTCGTGGGCGACGGCTGTTACCTCATGGCGTCCAGCCATGTGGCTCATGATTGCCGTCTCGGTGAAGGCGTCACCCTGGTCAACGGCGCGCTGCTGGCCGGCCATGTGGAAGTGGGCGATCATGCCTTCATCTCCGGCAACTGCGTGGTGCACCAGTTCGTTCGGATCGGACGCCGCGTGATGGTGCGGGGCATGACCGCGCTCGGCAAGGACGTCGTCCCGTTCGTGCTGGTCGACCAGACCAATACGGTTCGCAGCCTCAACAAGGTGGGGCTGCGCCGGGCCGGCCTCTCGCTCGACGCCCTGAAAGCGCTGGACCGGGCATTCCGGGAGATTTTCCGCTCATCCCGGCCGGTGCGGGATGCGTTGACCGCGCTGGAGGCGCAGCCGATGACGGAAGAGGTTCGGGAAATGGTTGACTTCATCCGGGCCAGCAAGCGGGGGATTTGCCTGACCTACTCCACCCAGGTGCAGCGCCTGCAGCACCTGGCGGCAGACGACACCGACTGAGCGCTTATGCCAGCAACCGTTGCCGCGCCCGCGCCAAGCCGGGGGCGAGATACCGGCCGGTGTGGCTTTCCGCCACCTCAGCCACCGCTTCGGGCGTACCCTCGGCCACCACGTGCCCGCCCGCATCGCCGCCTTCGGGCCCCAGGTCGATGATCCAGTCGGCGGTCTTGATCACTTCCAGGTTGTGCTCGATGACGATGACCGTGTTGCCGGCGTCGACCAGCGCGTGCAGCACTTCCAGGAGCTTGCGCACGTCTTCGTAATGCAGACCGGTGGTCGGCTCGTCCAAAATGTAAATGGTCCGCCCGGTGGACCGGCGCGACAACTCCTTGGCCAGTTTGACCCGCTGCGCCTCGCCGCCGGAGAGCGTGGTCGCCTGCTGCCCGAGGTGGATGTAGCCGAGACCCACCTGCTCCAGCGTCACCAGCTTGTCGCGGATCACCGGTACCGCCTTGAAGAAGTCCCGCGCCTCCTCCACCGTCATGTCGAGAACGTCGGCGATGGACTTGTTACGGAAGCGGATCTCCAGGGTCTCCCGGTTGTAGCGCTGACCCCGGCATGAGTCGCACTGGACATAGACATCCGGCAGGAAGTGCATTTCGATCTTGATGACGCCGTCGCCCTGGCAGGCCTCGCACCGCCCGCCCTTGACGTTGAAGGAGAACCGGCCCGGCTTGTAGCCCCGCGCCTTGGCCTCCGGCAGGCTGGCGAACCAGTCGCGGATGGGGGTGAAGGCGCCGGTGTAGGTGGCCGGATTGGATCGGGGGGTCCGGCCGATCGGCGACTGGTCGATGTCGATCACCTTGTCGACGTGTTCGAGGCCGTCGATGCGGCGGTGCCGGGCGGGATGCTCGCGCGCACCGTGCAGTCGGCGCGCCAGCGACTTGTACAGGGTCTCGATCACCAGGGTGGACTTGCCGCTGCCGGAAACCCCGGTCACGCAGGTGAGGGTGCCGAGCGGAAAGGCGACGGTCACATCCCGGAGATTGTTGGCGTCGGCTTCCACCACGGTCAGCCGACGCTGCGGCGAGACGGTGCGGCGGCGGTCCGGCACCGGGACCTGCCGCCGGCCGGTAAGATACTGGCCGGTCAGGCTTGCCGGATTCGCCATCACCTCCTCCGGGGTGCCCTGGGCGACGATATGGCCGCCGTGGACGCCGGCTCCCGGCCCCATGTCCACCAGATGATCGGCACTCAGGATCGCTTCCTCGTCATGTTCCACCACCAGGACGGTGTTGCCGAGATCGCGCAGGCGCTTGAGCGCCGTGAGCAGCCGGCCGTTGTCGCGCTGGTGCAGGCCGATCGAGGGCTCGTCGAGCACGTACAGCACCCCGGTAAGGCCGGAGCCGATCTGCGATGCCAGCCGGATGCGCTGGCTTTCGCCGCCGGACAGCGTGCCGGAGGCCCGCGCCAGCGTCAGGTACTCCAGACCCACGTTGGTTAGGAAGCTGAGCCGTTCACGGATCTCCCTGAGGATGCGGCGGGCGATCTCCTGCTGCTGGGGGGTCAGTCGGCGATCCACCTCGGCGAACCATGGCAGGACCGCGCCGATGGAGAAGGCGGTGACCTCGCTGATGTCGAGGCCGCCGATCCGGACCGCCAGGGCCTCCGGCTTCAACCGCTTTCCGCCGCAGGCCTCGCACGCGGTGATGGTCTGGTAGCGGGCCAGCTCCTCATGGATCCATGACGACTCGGTTTCCCGCCAGCGCCGCTCCAGATTGGGGATCACCCCTTCAAACGGCTTCTTGATCTCGTAGTCGCGCACGCCGTCGTGGTAGCGCATGGGCACCACCTCGGCGCCGGAACCATAGAGGATCACGCTGCGCACCGCCTGATCCAGCCGCCGGAGCGGCTCGTTGAGGTCGAAGCCGTACTTGGCCGCCAAGCCTTCCAGGGTCTGGCGATAGAACTGGGAGGTGCTGTTGGCCCAGGGCGCGATCGCCCCCTCCGCCAGCGACAACCGGTCATCAGGCACCACCAGGTCGGGATCGAAGTACATCTGGGTGCCGAGGCCATCACAGGTGGGACAGGCCCCTTGCGGGCTGTTGAACGAGAACAGCCGCGGCTCGATCTCGTCGATGGTGAAGCCCGACACCGGGCAGGCGAACTTGGCCGAGAACACCGTCCGCTCCCCGGTGTCGGCATCGTCGGCGAACACCAGGCCGTCGCTCAAGCTGAGCGCCGTCTCCAGGCTGTCGGCCAAGCGCGGCGCGATGCCGTCACGCACCACCACCCGGTCCACCACCACCTCGATGTCATGCTTGACCCGCTTGTTCAGCGGCGGCACCGCGTCGATCTCGAACAGGGCGCCGTCGACCCGCACCCGCTGGAAGCCGCGCTTCTGCAGTTCCTGGAGTTCCTTGCGGTATTCACCCTTGCGGGCGCGCACGATCGGCGCCAGCAGCAGCAGGCGGCGGCCTTCGCCCATGGCCAGGACGCGGTCGACCATCTGGCTCACCGTCTGGCTCTCGATCGGCAGGCCGGTGGCCGGCGAATGGGGGATGCCCACCCTGGCCCACAGCAGCCGCATGTAATCATAAACCTCGGTAACGGTGCCGACGGTAGAGCGCGGATTCTTCGAGGTGGTCTTCTGCTCGATGGAGATCGCCGGCGACAGCCCCTCGATGGAGTCCACGTCCGGCTTCTGCATCAATTCCAGGAACTGCCGGGCGTAGGCGGACAGGGACTCGACGTAGCGCCGCTGCCCCTCGGCATAAATCGTATCGAAGGCGAGGGATGACTTGCCGGAGCCGGACAGGCCGGTGATCACGGTCAGGCGGTCGCGCGGGATCTCGGCATCGATGTTCTTGAGGTTGTGCTCGCGGGCGCCGCGCACGATGATGCGGTCCATGCTGATCCCTTCTCGAGGCACGACCCGAACGCCCCCGGCTCGGTGCGCCTCATATAGCGGCCGGGACGCGCCACTGCCACCGACATGCAGGAAGGCCCGGCAACCGGGCGCGAGGGGGTTGCGTTTTCGGGTGCGGCGTTGTAGGAGGGTGGAACAGGAGTGGAACACAGCGCGCTTCGAGCCACTTCCCGTCGGTTCCGGGATCAGGCGCGGGGCGTGTCACAATGGGGTGGGGACGGTCCATGGCAGGCTCGGTCAACAAGGTCATACTGGTCGGCAACCTCGGCCGCGATCCGGAGGTGCGGTTCTTGCAGGACGGCGGCAAGGTGGTGAACCTGTCGGTGGCCACGTCGGAGCGATGGAAGGACCGCCAGAGCGGCGAGCCGCGGGAGCGGACGGAGTGGCACCGGGTGGTGATCTTCAACGACCGCATCGGGGAGATTGCCGAGCGCTACCTGCGCAAGGGTTCCAAGGTCTACCTGGAAGGCTCCCTGCAGACCCGCAAGTGGACCGGCAACGACGGGCAGGAACGCTATACCACCGAAGTGGTGCTGCAACGCTTCCGTGGGGAGTTGACCCTGCTCGACAGCCGTGGCGAGTCATCCTTCGCTGGCGGCCCGGGCGGTCCTGATCCGTCCATGGAATCCGACCCCGGCGGGGGCGGCGGCGGCCTGCGGGAGCGGGCGGCGGTGACCGACCTGGACGACGACATCCCGTTCTGAGCAGTCTCACCGCCGGCACCGGCGGTGGCAGGGCGACGGCGCGTACCATGCGTACGCCTCATCCAGGAGCGACACGGCCACGGCCACCCTGAAGTTCACCTCCCGCTTCGATGACTTCATCGACAGCATCCCGGACCGGCCGCTGCGGCTCGACCACATCCTCCTGTCGCCGGGTCTTTACTGGAGCGGCCTGCGCAACGCCTGGATCGACCACAAGGCGTTCGATGCCGCGGTGGTGCCCGGCGCCAGCGGACGGGAGGCGGCCCCCAGTGACCACCGCCCGCAATCGGCGATGCTGGAACTGTAAACCGCCGGTTCCGCGCGCCACCGCGTGGCCCGACATCGCGGTTGACGGCCCGGGCCGGCGCCTGTCGCGCTCAGCCCTTCTGGTAGCGCGCCCGCATCTCCCGCTTCAGGGTCTTGCCGGCGACGTTGCGGGGAAACTCTTCATAGAACACCGCGTCGTGCAGCCGCTGGAACTTGGCGCCGACCCGGCTGTTGGTCCAGGCGACGATCTCCTCCGCCGTGGCGGTCATCCCTTCCTTGAGCGCCACCGCGGCCACCGGAATCTCGCCCCAGCGGTCATCAGGGGCGCCGAACACCGCCGCCTCGCGCACCGCTGGGTGCTGCACCACCACCTCCTCGATGTCCTTGGGATAGACGTTGACGCCGCCGGACAGGATCATGTCCTTG
>REES01000028.1 GCA_007694935.1 Rhodospirillales bacterium | reverse complement strand
AGGAAACATTTGACGGCGGCCAGGGTCGATTGGGTCACCGGCTCCTCGAAATTGCCGCCGGCGGGGGAGACCGAGCCGATGATCGTCAAGGCGCCTTCGGCTCCATCGTTGGCACGGATCGCCCCGGCACGTTCGTAGACACCCTTGATGGCACTGTCGAGATAGGCCGGAAACGCCTCCTCACCCGGGATTTCCTCGAGCCGACCCGACGTCTCCCGCATGGCCTGGGCCCAACGGGACGTCGAGTCCGCGATCATCAGGACGCGCAGCCCCATCTGCCGATAGTATTCGCCGATGGCGATGCCGGTGAAGATCGATGCTTCCCGCGCGGCGACCGGCATTGACGAGGTGTTGCACACGATCACGGTGCGGTCCATCAGCGAGCGACCGGTCCGGGGATCCTTGAGGCGCGGGAACTCGGTGATGGTTTCCACCACCTCGCCCGCGCGCTCGCCACAGGCCACCAGCACCACCACGTCAACATCAGCATGGCGCGCGATCAGGTTCAGCAGCACCGTCTTTCCGGCCCCGAATGGGCCGGGGATGCAGGCGGCTCCGCCCTGGGCGATGGGAAAGAAGGTGTCGACGATCCGCTGCGTGGTGATCATCGGCCGATTGGGGAACAACCGGGTCGACCAGCCGCGGGCCAGCAGCCGTCGCGGCAGCGGGGTGCGAATTGCCCACTCCTGCGCCAGTGTCAGCGTGCGTTCAGCACCCGAAGCCGCACGGATCCTGGCGATCGGCTCATCGGTCGTCACCGAGCCTTCGCGCAGCCAAGTGACCTCGAACGCCTCGTCGAGATCGAACGGGACCATGATCTTGTGGTTCACCGGGCCTTCAGGCACGACCCCCAGCGGATCGCCGCCGCGCACCGACTGGCCGATGCGGACGCTGGCTGCGAAGGACCATTTGGTACTGGGGTCAAGGCCCGGTGCTGCGACGCCCCGCGGCAGGAACACGCCATGAGCGACCGCCAGTGCTTCGAGCGGGTTCTGCAGGCCGTCGTAGACCTGACCCAGCATCCCCGGCCCCAGCCGGATCGACAAGAGGCGCCCGGTCTGCTCGACCGCGTCGCCGAGGCCGACGCCGCGCGTGCTCTCGTAAACCTGGGCATCGGCAGTGGCCCCCATCACCCGCAGCACCTCGGCCTTGAGCCGCTGCTCCGGCGCCCGGGCGGGGCGGATATAGACCACCTCGTTCTTGACGAGGCGGCCGCTGGCGGGGTCCGTCAGCCGCAGCCGGACGATGTCATCCTGCACGGCCGAGATGCGCGCAGAGGGTTCGGCGTCAGCGGTCATGCAACCTCCGGGATATCGGGCGCATCGGCGAGCGCGGCGTCGAGCAGCTCGCGGAAGCGGACCTCCGCTTCATCCGCATCGTAGCGCGCCCAGCGGTCGGCCATCGACCAGCGGACCATGTAGAGAGCCACGGTCTCGAAGTCGAAGGCGTGGCGTTCGGCATGGCGCGCCTGCTGGTTCCAGGCGGTCTCCAGCAGCAGGCGCTCGAGCTTGGCGGCGTCGCCGGCTTCGAGCGCCTCCTTCGCCGCGGGCAGCCACCGGTAGAAGGTGCCGACGCCGAAATCCGGCAGGGACCAGCCCGCGCGGATGCGTTCCACGTGCGGCCCGAACCCCCAGCGCACCCCCGGCTCGGGCGGGTTCTCGCCGGCATGGCGGCGGCGCAGGGCGGCGACGACGGTCCGCATCTCCAGCCGCTCGCGCAATGCCGCCGCAAGGGTGGGACTGGATATCCGGGCAAGCAGCGCCTCGGCCCGCTCCAGAAACGCGGCATCGTCCTCAGTCACGTCGATAAAGCGCCACGACACGATTTCGGTGAGCTGCCGCAGCGTTTCCTGATCCGCCGGCGGCAGGTATTTCAGGCGCTCCATCAGCCGCGCCCGGTTGATGGGCGGTTCCTTCTCGGACAGGAAGCGGATCGCGGGCAGGCTGGCCACCAGCATCACATAGGGCTGGTCTGCCCAGATCATTTGACGAGGCCTTCCAGCAGCGCCCGGAAGCGGGGCTGAAGATGGGTCAGGATGGCGCTGGCAACCGCGCTGGCGCTCAGGTCCACGGTGATGCCGCGATCCTCAAGCACGATGCGAATGCCTTCCGCATCGTCGTCGGCACGATCGAAGGTGACCCCCGCACGCAGCATGTCCGCGGCGATGCCGGCGACGAAGTGGGTCAGCGAGCCTTCGCGCAGCTCCTCCGGCCGACGCCGCAGGTCGTCCAGCCCGACGGCGGAGCGTGGCAGAACGACACGGACCTCGGCGGAGCGATCGATCTTGCCCTCCTGCCGCGCACGCCCGACGCTCTCGATGATCATGCGCTTGAGCATGGCTTCGTCGCGGAGCGCATTGGCGATGGTTTTCTCGCAATCGGTCGCGAGTTTGCGGACAAGCTGCTCCTTCAGGTCGAGCACGGTGTCGCGGGCAGCAGCGCGCAAAGCATCTTCGCCCGCACGGCGATGGGCATCGATCTCGCGGCGTGCCGCTGCCAGCTTGGCACCGGCCTCGGTCTCGGCGGCCTCAAGGATCGAGCGGGCCCGGGCGTTGGCCTCGGCAATCAGCCGTTCCGCCTCTGCCTGGCCTTCGGCCACGCCCTCGTCGCGGAGCCGGGCGATCAAGGCCTCGATGCCGGACGCAGTGTTTTCAGCGGCGGGCTGTCCGGTCATGTCGCGACCCTCATCCGATGCCGCCGGCGAGAACCAGCGCGAAGACGAAGGCGAACACCGCAAAGCCCTCGACGATCGCCGCAGGGGCCATGGCCAAGCCGAAGATTTCCGACTTGTTCTTCGACGCGGCGATGGCACTTGCCAGTGCGCGCCCCTGCCAGACGCCGATGTAGAGCAGGGCCAACCCGAGCAGGCCACCGATGGCGAACAACGCTCCCCCGTTGTCGGCGGTGACCGTCCGTTGCAGGGCAAACATCACGACGATGCCGTAAATCACGTTCGACGACGGGATGGCAGCGGCGCCGACGAAGCGTCCATAGCCCGCTTCGGTCTCCAGCATGGCGCCGATGGCAGCCTGACCGGCAATGGCCACGCCGATGGCACTGCCGAGCGCACCGAGGGCAACCGGCGTGTAGATCCCGAGCCAGCCGAGCAGGACGATAAAATCGGTCATGCAGTCATCTCCCTTTTGGCGAACGCCCGGAACGGGTAGCCTTCTTCGGGCAGCCCCCAGCCAAAAAACTCGATGTAGTTGAGCCGCAACCCGTGCACGACGCCGCTCATCAGACCGATGGCCAGGTTGATGGCATGGCCGAACAGAAAGACGAGAATTGCCAGCAGGAGACCGATTCCCGGCTGGCTGCCATGGATATCCGTCGCCAACTGGTTGAACGTGCCGGCGAGTGAGGCGCTGGCGAGCCCGAGAGCGAACAGCCTGAGATAGCTCAGGAGATCGCCGAACAGCTTGGTGACGCCCGTCAGGCCGAGAAAGGCGGCACCCAGCCGCGGACCGATCGTGGCCCCCGGCGGCTGCCCGGTCAGGCCGCCGTAGAACACCGCCCCGAGCCCGCCGATCAGCAGGACCGGTGCAAACTGGCCGACCGTGGTGCCCTGCGCCAGCCAGAAGGCAAGTCCACCGGCGATCACGCCGATCCAGCCGAGTGCGGCGATCCCCTTGCCACGAAAGCGCGCGAGCGATGCCACTGCCGCCAGCGCGATGGTGATGTGTGCCGCACCGATCAATATCGAGAGGCGCATCATCGCCTCGAAGTCGGTCACGTCCAGGAACACGAGTCGCTCCAGCCACCCGCCGGTCGGGGGCCGAAAGCCGAAATAGGACCCTGCTGCCACGCCATAGATCAAGGCGGCAGCCGTGAGCGAAGCCAGGAACGCCCGAAACCGCAGCCCCGGGCCAGTCGCGCCGAGCCGCTTCCAATAGAACCCCGTGGCAACGCCGATCAGCAAGGCATAGCCGGCATCGGCGAGGATCATGGCGAAGAAGATCGCAAAGGAGGCGAACACCACGATGCTGGGGTCCCAGCTGCGATAGCCGGGGCTCATGTAGAAGCTGGTCAGATCGCTTCCCATTGCCTTGCGCTTGCCTTCGGCGCGGAGCAGAGTCGGTGGCTGGTCATCAGGCCGGGGCGGCTCGACCAGCAGGGCGAGATTCTGCGCCTCGGCAAGCTGACGCAGGCCCAGCGCACCGTCGGCCGGCGCCCAGCCCTGCACGGCGAACACCCGGTCGATATCGAGGGTCTGATCCGCGGCGGCCCTGCGGTCGTCGGCATCCTCGGCAGCGGCGAGCGTCGCCCCAAGGGCGAGCCGCCAGCGCGTGAGGTCGGCGCGGGCACGCTCCGCCACCTCGATCGCGATGCCCAGGTGTGCGCGCTCGTCCCGCAGTTCGGCCAGGGTGGCGTCGCCGGTCTCGACCTGCGGCACCGGCAGCGCGCCCGGCGGCGGCGGATCCGCCGCGATGACCGCCACGTGCAAGGCAGTCTCGCTGCGCCCGACGACGGCCCAGGGCAGATCGAGGCGGTCCAGGGCCGCCCGATCCTTGACCGGCACGGCATAAAGCCAAAGTCGCTCGCCGCGCAGCAGGGCCGGCTCCGGCAGGCGGAACTCGCCCCAGGGTTCAAGGGCCTCGATCAGTTGATCGAGTTCGTCCCGCCGGTCGGTCAGCCGGCGCAGGGTCCTCCGGTTTTCCATGGTCTCGGCGATTACGGCCTCGGCGTCGAAAGCCTTGCCGAGCGGCCATGGCGTCAGCTTTTCACGGCAATCGCGGAGATGGTGGAACGCCGTGTCGGCCCGGCGGCGCGCGGCCGGATCGTCGGGCGTCAGCGGCCCGGGCGTGCGGAGCGGGATCAGATGCAACACGCCCAGTGCCTGAAGCGACTCCAGCACCGCGGTCTTGTCACCAGACAGTCCGCAGAGCGTGACACGGACCATGGGGGCGATCGTCACGGTCCCGCCTCCAGTCGCGCGGTCTCGGCCTCGCGTTTGCGCTTGGCGATCTTGGCACCGGCCACGGCCGCCCGCTCGGCATCACCCAGATAGACGTTGATGCGGCGGATGTTGCGCCGTGTTTGCGGGATCAGCACCTTGTCGAACAGGTTGACGCGCTGGGTGATGCGGGTCACTGCTCGCTCCAGCCCCGCAAGGCGCTTTTTTGCAACCTCCACCTCGACGCTGAGACGGATCGCGTCCGCCAGCCGGTCGACGACGGCATCGACCCAGTGCGGCCGGACCAGCCGCCCGTAAGGGGTGCGGATCAGCTCCACATGCTCCACCGTAGGCAGCTTGACGCCGGCCACATTCTGGGAGCCAAGGCGGACCTGCCCCAGCCGCACCAAACCCTCCAGCGGTACGCCCCGGTCTGCCATCATCGGGATGGCGGCGCCGGCTGCCTCGATCGCACGCACCACGTCGCCCTCCAGGCGGGCGATATCGGCCCGGGCGCGGTGTCGCTCGCCCATCAACTGCTGGCGTTTGAGATCGAGTGCCGGGAGATAGCGTCCGTAAAGCCCGAGATTTTCCTTCTCGCGCGTCAGAGACGACTTGCTGAGCTGCACCCTCGCCATCAACCAGCCTGCCGCGGATAGTATGTGTCGATCAGGTTCTGGCGGACCAGCAGCTCCTCGGGGCCGAAGCACTCGGCCATCGTCTTCCAGCCGAGGTCGAGCGCCTGGTCGACCGGCAATGCCACGCCGAGGTCCATGAAGCGGGCCTCGAACAGCGCGCCGTAGCGCAAGGATCGTTGGTCGAGGTCCGACAGCTCGAACGCCATCGCCTGCTTGCGCTGTGCGTCACGGGCACCGGCATAGAGGCGGATCATGGTGTTCATCACCGCCGAATGGTCCTCCCGGGTCTCCTTGCCGATGACGTGCTGCTTGAGGCGGGAGAGCGAGCCGAACGGATCGATCCG
>REES01000072.1 GCA_007694935.1 Rhodospirillales bacterium | reverse complement strand
GCTGCGGTCCTTCACCGTGGCCGAGTGTCAGGACGGAGCCGTGTACGGACTTTGAGGCATCGCCCGCCGCCGGCGCCGCCAAGAAAAGCGACGCCGGCGTCAATCCGGCCCTTGTGCCTCCGCCTCAGGTGATCACGGTCGGCTTGTCCCGGCCGGTGCGGGAGGTGATCTCGGCGACCGCGTTGGCGATCCCGATCAGGTCGGCCAGCGCCGCCTGGGTCGGCTGGTCGTGGCGGGACGGGTCGGGCTCGAACCGCTCCACATAGACGCGGAGCGTGGCGCCCTCGGTGCCGGTCCCCGACAGGCGATAGACGATACGGGAACCGTCGGTGAAGCCGATCCGGACCCCCTGGTTGCGGGAGATGCTGCCGTCGACGGGATCGGTGTAGGCGAAGTCGTCGGCGAAGGCGACCTCATAGCCGCCGAGCCGGCTGCCCGGCAGGCTGTCCAGCCGACCGCGCAGATGCGCCATCACGCCGTCGGCGGCGTCGCTGTCCACGCCCTCGTAGTCATGCCGGCAGTAGAAGTTGCGGCCGTAGGTGCGCCAGTGCTCCTGCACGATCTCCGCCACCGTCTGCCGGCGCTTGGCCAGGATGTTGAGCCAGAACAGCACCGCCCACAGGCCGTCCTTCTCCCGCACGTGGTTGGACCCGGTTCCGAAGCTTTCCTCCCCGCACAGGGTGGCCCGGCCGGCGTCGAGCAGATTGCCGAAGAACTTCCACCCCGTCGGCGTCTCGTAGCAGGGGATGCCAAGCGCTTTCGCGACCCGGTCCGGCGCCTGGCTGGTGGGCATCGACCGGGCGATGCCGGCCAGCGCCCCCGCGTAGCCCGGGGCCAACGCGGCATTGGCCGCGATCACCGCCAGGCTGTCGCTGGGGGTGACGAAGAAGTTCTTGCCGATCACCATATTGCGGTCGCCGTCGCCGTCGGAGGCCGCGCCGAAGTCGGGGCCGTCCGAAGCATCCACGGCTGCCACCAGGTCGTGGGCGTGCACCAGGTTGGGATCGGGGTGGCCGCCGCCGAAATCCGGCAGCGGCGTGCCGTTGATCACCGAGCCGGCCGGCGCCCCCAGCCGCCCCTCCAGGATGGCATGGGCGTAGGGACCGGTGACTGCGTGCATGCCGTCGAAGCACGTGCGGAAGCCGCCGGCGAACAGCTCGCGGATGGCATCGAAATCGAACAGGGTTTCCATCAGGTCGGCATAGTCGGCAACCGGATCGATCACCTCCACCGTCATGCCGTCCAGCGCCCGGGTGCCGAGGGTGTCCAGGTCCACCGGGCCGGCGTCGGCGATGCGGTAGGCGGTGATCTCCCGGCTGCGGGCAAAGATCGCCTCGGTCAGCTTCTCCGGTGCCGGCCCGCCGTTGGTGGCGTTGTACTTGATGCCGAAGTCCTCATCCGGGCCGCCGGGATTGTGGCTGGCCGACAGGATGATGCCGCCGAAGGCGCCGTGCTTGCGGATGACGCAGGAAGCCGCCGGCGTCGACAGGATGCCGCCCTGGCCGACCAGCACCCGGCCGAACCCATTTGCGGCGGCCATCCTCAGGATCGTCTGGATCGCCTCCCGGTTATAGAAGCGCCCGTCACCGCCGAGCACCAGGGTCTGGCCTTGAAAGCCTTCCAGGATGTCGAAGATCGACTGGACGAAATTCTCAAGGTAGTGCGGCTGCTGGAAAGTCTTGACCTTCTTGCGCAGCCCGGATGTCCCGGGCTTCTGTCCCTCGAACGGTTGTGTCGCGACGGTGGCCACCGGCATCTCCCCCCTTTGACCGAATCACGGTTGAATTGTGACGCCAGACCTTAGCAAGCCTCGGCGAGCACGCCAACAGCGCCGGCAGCCCATGAGTGAGCCCGTGCATCGGCACGGTTTGCGATGTGGCCGGTGTGCCGATCCGCCCGCAAAAGCGTTTAGCGTTAACAGCCTGTTATGACCCCTGGCGGAAGATGGTGTCGGCACGCGGAGGGGCCGATGGCGCCGTCCGTCCTTGCACCGAACCGTCCGGGGGCTTGACCCGGCGGGGGCGAAAAACCTGCTTGTCCGCCGCCCCTGATTTGAGGTTATGTATTCGCATGGTGCGCTAAGCCATTCCGCGGCATGGCTGTATGCCGTCCAAAGGGGGGCGCGATGACAGTTCGAAGCTCAAGCGGTGGCCGCCTCCGGTCGGCCCTGATCCTGTTGGCGCTGGCCGTTGTGATGCCGCTGCTGCTGGCGAAGCCCGCGGCCGCGAACCCACGATACGCCGCCATCGTGGTGGACGCCGATACCGGCGTCATCCTGCACGAACGCCACGCCGACCTGCGCCGCTACCCGGCATCGCTCACCAAGATGATGACGCTCTATCTGCTGTTCGATGCCCTGGAAAGCGGACGCGTCGCGCCGGGCACCCGCTTCACCGTTTCCGCTCACGCGGCAGCGCAGCCCCCCTCCAAGCTGGGCCTCAAGCCGGGACAGACGATCACCGTGGAGCAGGCGATCCTGGCCCTGGTCACCCGATCGGCCAATGACGTTTCAGTGGTCGTGGCCGAAGGTCTCGGCGGATCGGTCAGCAACTTTGCCGCCGCAATGACCGCGAAGGCGCGGCAGCTCGGCATGTCCCGCACCACCTTTCGCAATCCCCATGGCTTGCCGGACGAGGGCCAGATCAGCACCGCCCGGGACATGGCGACCCTGGCCGTGGCCCTCCTCCGCGACCACCGGAAATACTACGGCTATTTCGCCACCCGCAGCTTCAGCTTCGCTGGCACCAGCCATCAGAACCACAACCGGCTCCTCGCCAGCTACCGAGGCATGGACGGAATCAAGACCGGCTATATCCGCGCGTCCGGCTTCAACCTGGTGGCTTCGGCGGAGCGGAACGGCCGGCGGCTGATCGGCGTCGTGTTCGGCGGTCAGACCGCTCAGTCCCGCAACGCGCATATGGCCGAGCTGCTGGATCGCGGCTTCCACCGCCTGGACACCGTCCTGGTCGCAGGTGCCGGTGCCGGTACTCCCCGCCTGGCTGCCGTCACCGCCGCGCCACGGGCTGCCAGTGGGTCCGCCGGCGGCGGGACCGGCACTTGGGCGATCCAGGTGGGTGCCTTCCTTGATCGCGACAGCGCACTGCGCACCGCCCAGCGGGCCCGCGCGCAGATCCCATCGGTGGTCGGCACCGGGGCGATCCACGTCGAACCCTCGCAGGTGCAAAACGGCCCCACCTATCAGCAGGCCCGCATCGTCAATATCGGCCGGGAGGAGGCGCACCGCGCCTGCACCCTGCTGAAGCAGCGCAACTTCCGCTGCATGGTGGTTCGCCTTCCGGCGCCGGTGGCGACGGCATCGCCGGCGGCGGCCCGGCGCATTCTCGGTGCTCCGTCCCCGAAGCCCGAGATCCTGCGCGACTTGTCGATGGGGACCGGCGCCGCGACAGGGCCGGTCCATCTGGAGACGAGGCCCTCCAGCCCTGCCGCCATGATGTCGACGGCAGGCGGGTGGGGCGTGCAGGTGGGTGCGTTCCGGGAGCGCGACCCGGCGCTGCGGCTTGCTGCCGCCGCTGCCCGGCAGATTCCGGCGACGGCGCCCGACGGTGCCGTCACCGTGGTGGAGCGGCCCATGGCCGGCCGGAACACCCTGTACCTCGCCCGCATCCATGGCTTGAGCCGGGACGATGCGTCGGCTTCCTGCGCCGAACTCAAGCGGCGTGGCCGCGACTGCCTGGTCGTGGAAGTGGCCGAGACGGTTGACCTCGACGCCCTGGCTCGGCACGTGGCCGACGTCGGGGATGCCGTCGAAGGCGACACTGTGGCGTCCATGGGTGACGCTGATGCCGGCCGAGCCGGAAACTGGGCGATCCAGGTGGGGGCGTTTCCGGCCCGGACGACCGCCCGGTCGGTGGCGGAGCGTGCCCAGGACGTGCTGCCGGCCACCCTGCAGCCGGGGACCATCCGCGTCGACCCGCTGGCCCGGCGGAGCGGCGGCACCCTCTATCAGGCCCGGATCGTCGGCATCGACCGCGACAGCGCACAGACCGCCTGCCGGCTCCTGTCGCTCCAGAAGTTCGACTGCCTGGTGATGCGGGCCGACCAGCGGGCTTCCGGCTAGCCGCTTCCTGGGTTGAGACGGCGACTCCGCACGCGTGACGGCCCCATCAGGGAGACGGGTCTATGGCGGGGTGGTCGCCGGGGACAGGAGAGACGGCGCGCCCCGGCTGATCGTCGGTGCGGTGGCGGCTCAGTCGCCTTCGAACCGTCCGATGTTGCCGACGATCTGCTCGATGAAGGTGAACTCGTTGCCTCGGGTCGGCGTTTCCCGCCGCACCAGCTCCACCTCCCGGCCGCGCTCCAGCCCGAAGGCGTTGACCCCGGTGCAGACGCCGTATTCATCGAAGGTGACCGCGACCACCTGGCGTTCCCGCACGTTGGGCGAAAGGAATGCAAGCGTTTCCGTTCGGCTGCCGATGTAATACCAGGTCTCCCCGTCGAACAGGGACACGGTGGAGGGGGAGCCCAGGATGGCTTCCACATCCGCGCGGGAATGCACGCCGGGCACGATTTCGGATAGCAGGTCGGTCCCGACTTTGTTGCCGTGGGTGTTGACCCGTGGCGAGCAGGCACCGACGACCGCCAGCATCGCCACCGCAGCCACCGCAACGGTGACGGTGCGACGGCCAAACCATTGACTCCGATGACGGGCGCTGACCATTTTTGTGCGAGACCTCTCGGGCAACTGGCAATCGGTCGCCTCCGACGTTCAAGCGAGGCGTCCATTGATCAACCGATTCCTGCCATCGAGGGGTGGTGAATGTCAACCGTGCCGGCACCGGGATCGGATTGCATCAATGGGTTTTCTGCGCAATTTTCGGCCTTCGCCCGAGGAGGAGGCGGCGCGGCGCCTCTATGTTGCCGCGGTGCAGCAGGCGCGCCAACCGGCCTTCTACCTGTCATGCGGCGTACCGGATACCCCCGATGGCCGGTTCGACATGATCGTCATTCATGTCGCCTTGCTGATGCGCCGGCTGAAGCAGGACCATCCGGCCACCGCACTCCTGTCCCAGGCGTTATTCGACCTGATGTTCGCCGATATGGACCAGAATCTGCGGGAAATGGGTGTCGGCGACGTCAGCGTTGGCGGCCGGATCAAGGCCATGGCGAAGGGCTTCTATGGCCGGCTCGCGGCGTATGATCTGGGGCTGGGTGGGAACGCGCCTGATGGTGCGCTGGAGGGGGCGCTGAGGCGCAACCTCTATCGGAAATCAACCCCCGAGGTTGACTTGGTGGTCGCCGTTGCCGACTACATGCGGCGGGAGGCCGGGGCGCTTGCCACCCTGGCTACCGACACGATCACCCGTGGCGATGTCCGGTTCGGACCGCCCCCGGCCTGCTGACGGAGAAGAACACTCCGATGATCACTTCGGGCACGACACCCGAGTTCTCCCGCCCGCTCGCCGTCGCCACGGTGCCGCCGGGGGGACGCTCGTTCAGGATCGAGGCACGCGCCGATGAATGCGAAGCGCTTGCCCGCCGATTCGCCCTGCTTGCGATCGGTGCGTTCAGTGCGGAGGGTACGATCCAGCCGCAACAGCAGGCCCGGCGGTTTCGCCTCGTCGGCCGTCTCCGCGCCGAGGTGGTGCAGCAGTGCGTGGTAACGTTGGATCCCGTCGCCGCCTCCGTCGACGTTGGCTTCGAGCGGACCTATGGCGCCAATGTCGCAGACGAATGGGGCGGACATCCCCCACCCGGGGAGGAAGTGGTGCTGACCCTGGCGGCCGATGCGGACCTTGCGGAACCGCTGATGGATGGCATGATCGACCTCGGTGAGGCTGCGGCCGAAGAACTGGCCCTGGCGCTCGATCCGTTCCCGAGGCGGCCGGACGCCACGTTTCCCGGGCTGACGGTGGCGGGGGCCGAAGAAGAAGCCGCGTCTAATAACCCATTTGGGGTGCTTTCGGCACTGCGCGACGACACTGAGGGAAAGGGGTGAGCGGCTTGCCCGGGCCCTTGAATGGGGCTATTCAGTGCGTCGTCGCTGGCTCCAGTCGCGCTATCGTCGTCGGCTGAACGGGCGGATGACTCCATGATCGCTGTCGGCAACCGACGTCGCCGTCCGCTGCACCGGAACATCGCTGCTTACCGACAATGTCCGTAACGCTCTCCATTGATGCCATGGGTGGGGACCACGCCCCGCGAATGGTCATCGCCGGCATCAACCGCGTGGTCGCCCGTTACCCGGACGCGCGCTTCCTGTTGTTCGGGCGCGAGCCTGTTCTGACCCCGCTGCTGAGCCGGTTCAACCGTGTGCGCCAAGTGGCCGAGGTCCGTCATGCCGACGAGGTGGTGGATCCGGTTGCCAAACCATCCGCCGCATTGCGGTCCGGCCGGGCGACCAGCATGCGCCACGCCATCGAAGCGGTGGCCTGCGGCGAGGCCGAGGGCGTGGTTTCCGCCGGCAGCACGGGTGCGCTAATGGCGATGGCCAAGTATGTGCTCCGGACGCTCCCAGGGATCGATCGGCCGGCCATTGCCGGCGTCGGCCCGACCATTCGCGGCCAGTCGGTGGTTCTGGATCTCGGCGCCAACGTGGAATGCGACGCCGACAACCTGGTTCAGTTCGCGGTCATGGGGGAGGTGTTCGCCCGCAAGGTACTGGGCCTGGACAAACCCTCGATCGGGCTGTTGAACGTCGGCGAGGAGCAGCACAAGGGCAATGAGGCGGTGCGTCAGGCCGCCGCCATCCTGCAGGCCAGCAACCTCGATATCCGCTTCTATGGCTTCGTTGAGGGCAACGACATCGCCGAAGGGACGGTCGACGTGGTCGTGACCGACGGCTTCACCGGCAACATCGCTCTCAAGTCGATGGAGGGCACCGCGCGCCTGTTCACCCACATTCTCCGCCAGGCGCTCAGGAACTCACCGTTCGGGCGGGTCGGCGGCCTGATCGCGACCCCGGCACTGCAGGCGATGCGCAAGCGGGTCGATCCCCGGCGGTACGACGGGGCGATGTTTCTTGGCCTCAACGGCGTCTGCGTGAAAAGCCACGGCGGCACCGATGCCATTGGTTTCTCCCATGCCGTCGGGGTTGCCATCAAGCTCATTGCCGATCGTGTGAATCAAGGCATCAAGGAGGACTATGCCAAGCTTCGCGGGACCGATCCCACCAACGTGTCCAAGCAACAGGTGATAAACAGCCGATGACCGACTACCGTTCACGCCTGATCGGGTGCGGTTCCTATCTGCCCGAAACGGTTTTGACCAATGCCGAACTGGCCCGGCGGGTGGACTCGTCCGACGAGTGGATCGTCGAACGCACCGGTATCCGCAAGCGCCACATCGCCGCCGATGGCCAAGTCACGTCCGATCTCGCCATGCAGGCCTGTCGGCGGGCCATGGATCATGCCGGCATCGCGCCCGATGATGTGGATCTGGTGGTGGTGGCAACCACCACCCCGGACGACACCTTTCCGGCCACGGCAACCCAGGTCCAGGCCAAGCTCGGGATCCGTCAGGGCGCCGCACTGGACGTCCAGGCGGTCTGTGCCGGGTTTGTGTTCAGTCTGGCCGTCGCCGACAATTTTATCAAGGCGGGACAAGTCGGCACCGCCCTGGTGGTGGGTGCCGAGACCTATTCCCGGATTCTCGACTGGGGGGACCGGGGCACCTGCGTGCTGTTCGGGGACGGCGCCGGTGCCGTGGTCCTGCAGGCCGGAAACGGCGACGGGGTGGCCCGGGGCGCGCCCGGGTGGGGCCAAGCCCCGGGCATCCTTTCCACCCATCTGCATTCGGATGGGCGTTTCCGCGACATTCTCTACGTCGATGGCGGCCCGTCTGCGACCCGGACGGTGGGGCATCTCCGCATGTCCGGCAAGGAGGTGTTTCGCCACGCGGTGGTCAACTTGGCGGCAGTGGCCCATGAGGCATGTGAGGCCAACGCGGTCCGGCTGAGCGATATCGATTGGGTGGTTCCGCACCAGGCCAATCTGCGCATCCTGGATGGCATCGCCCGCAAGCTTGGCCTTCCCGAGGAGCGCTTCATCATCACGGTCGACCGGCACGCCAACACCTCCGCGGCGTCCATCCCGCTGGCGCTGGATGAGGCGGTGCGCGATGGCCGCATCAAGGCGGGAGATCTGGTGCTGATGGAGGCGATTGGCGGCGGCCTGTCTTGGGGCGCGGCGCTGGTGCGTTGGTAGGGTTGAGGGACGACCGCGACGTCTGTCACCATCCCTTTGATATTGACGGATTTCTGGGATCAGCGTAGCTTCCCCCGGAGGTTTGGGCCGAAGGGGCGATGGATGGCCGGAAACACGATCACGCGCGCACGCCTGAGCGAAGCCGTGTACCAGGAGGTCGGGCTATCCAGAAACGAGTCGGCCGACCTGGTGGAGGCTCTGCTTGAGCAGATCGCCGATGCCCTGGCCAACGACGAAATCGTCAAGATCTCATCGTTCGGGACCTTTTCGGTCCGCCGCAAGGGTGAGCGGGTGGGGCGCAATCCGAAGACCGGTGAAGAGGTGCCGATCCTGCCCCGGCGCGTCCTGGTGTTTCGGCCGTCCCAGGTCCTCAAGGGCCGCATCAACCAAGCGGACGGGTTCGATCGGACTGATTAGCCATGCCGGACACAGCGGAGAATCCGGCGATATCGCGTCAGGCGGTCAAATCACCGGCAGCCTTCCGAACCATCGCCGAGGTCTCGGCAGAACTCGATCTCCCGCAGCACGTGTTGCGCTTCTGGGAAAGCAAGTTTCCGCAGATCCGCCCGTTGAAACGGGGCGGCGGCCGTCGCTACTACCGGCCGGAAGACCTGGACCTGCTGCGTCGTATCCGCCACCTGTTGCACAACGAGGGCTACACCATTCGCGGTGCCCAGAAGCTGCTGCGCCAGGGTACGGCGAAGGTCGGCCGCCGCAACGGTGGCGAAGAGGGCGCGGCGCCGGCGGCTACCGCCCAGGGCCTCGATGCGGATGTTCGGGCCGAACTGGTCGGGGTGATCGGCGAGCTGGAGGCCTTGAAGCGGTTGATCAACCTGAAGGCCCCCCGATGATTGTGCCAAACCGCCGCCTGATGGGATGGCCGGCCGGCCCCAGGCCGGTTGGCCCACTGCGCTGATCGGCGGTTGCCCATGACCGCTGCCGGCCCGACGGTCACCATCTACCACAACCCGCGGTGCAGCAAGTCCCGTGCGACCCTGGCCCTGTTGCAGAGCCGCGGCATCAGACCCCGGGTGATCGAATACCTGAAGGAACCGCCTTCCGCCGAGGGGCTGTCGGAAATCGTGGCCATGCTCGGCATGACGCCGCGGCAGTTGTTGCGGCCCAAGGATGCGGCAGCCGCCGGCCTCGACGATCCGGCTCTGGACGACGCGGCACTGATCGCCGGCATGATTGCCAACCCCATCGTGATCGAACGGCCCATCGTTCTCTCGGCCGGTCGGGCGCGGATCGGCCGCCCGCCCGAGGCGGTTTTGGATATCCTTGAGTGAAGCTGCCGCAGTCTCGGGAGGGCGGATGATGGACCGGTTCATGCAGGCCTGTGCCCGGACCACCAAAAGGGTGGTGCTGGTCGCGGCGTTCTCGGCAGCAGTGTGGGCCGCCGTTGGCGCGATGGTGCCGGCCATGGGGACCCGGGCGGCGGCTGCGTTCGACCCGTGGCAGCTGATGCTGATGCCGATCGGTCAGCGCCTGCCGCCGTTCGCCTTGCCGCCGCTGGAACACGGCGGGGCGGGGCTGTTTTCGGACGACCTCGCTGGCCAGGTTGCCGTGATCAACGTGTTCGCCTCGTGGTGCGCCCCGTGCCTGGAGGAACATCCGCACCTGATGGCGCTGGCACTGGACGGTATCGCGGTCTATGGCATCAACTACCGGGACACCCAGATGGCGGCTTTGGCCTGGCTCGATCGTCACGGTGATCCCTACCGGCAGGTGGGGTTTGACGCCGATGGTTGGGTTACGGACGAGATCGGGCTGTTCGGGCTCCCACAGACCCTGGTGGTGGACCGATCGGGAGTCATCCGGCACGTCCATCCCGGTGCCCTGGATGCGACGGACATCGAGGTGATCATCCTGCCGCTGATCGAGCGGCTTACCGGCGAGGCCGGCTGAGCCGCAAGGGGGTGCCGCCGTGATGATCGGCGGCTGACAGTCCGCAGCGCCCCGCTTTCCCGGTTCAAGGGGTGGTCAAGCGGCCGACACCGTATATAATGGTTCTGGAACTGGAACCTGAAACAGCCACCCGGGGGCTTCCGACGCTTCCCCGCAGGCGTTGGCGGCGCTTTCCCAAACGGTGTCGTCCTGCCCCCTCGAACCATCTCATGGGAGGGGCGATTCATGACCACCACCGTGGACACCATCGACATCGACGCGGACGCCTACGACGCTTGGCTGTTCGATCTGGACGGGATCATTACTGATACCGCCAGCGTCCACGCCGCCGCTTGGAAGAAGATGTTCGATGAGTTCCTGAAAGCTCGGGCCGAGCGCGAGGATTCGCCGTTCGAACCGTTCGAGGTCGACCCCGATTACTTCCGCTATGTGGACGGACGGCCGCGGTACGAAGGTGTGGACAGCTTTCTGCGCTCGCGCGGCATCGTTTTGGACCGGGGCGAGCCGTCGGATTCCGTAGACAGGGAAACCATCTGCGGCCTCGGCAATCGCAAGAATGCGATGTTCAATGAGGTGCTGAAGGAGCAAGGGGCGGAGGTGTTTCAAACCTCCGTCGACCTGATCCGCAAGCTCAAGGACCGGAACAAGCGCATCGCCGTCGTCACCTCCAGCAAGAACTGCGACACCGTGCTGGAAGTTGCGGGCTTGACGGGGCTGTTCGAGGCCAAGGTGGACGGTAACGTCGCGGCGGAGAAGAAACTCGCGGGCAAGCCCGATCCTCACACCTACGAGGTGGCGGCGCACATGCTGGGTGCGACCCCGGCGCGTTCGGTGGTGTTCGAGGATGCCATTTCCGGGGTGCAGGCCGGCCGGGCCGGCGGCTTCGGTCTCGTTGTCGGGGTGGCCCGCCACGACGATCCGGAAGCGCTCCGCAACAATGGCGCCGATATCGTCGTCGCCGACCTGGGTGAACTCAGGCTCAGGTAGTCGCCTTTGTGCATGACCGCACGCGTACCTAACAGGGGGAGATTGGAATGGTCCGACAAATCGGCGACCTGCCGCACGCTCTGACTCACGGCGATGAACTCGAGGCGCGCCTCGCGGGCAAACGTCCGGCGGTGTTCCTGGACTACGATGGCACCCTCACGCCCATTGTCGAGCGACCTGAGGATGCCGTCATCTCCGAGCGGATGCGGGAGTCGGTCCGGGAGCTGGCCGCCCGCTGCCCGGTCTGCGTCGTCAGCGGCCGCGACCGCCCGGTGGTGCAGGAACTGATGGGGCTCGACAACCTGATCGTCGCCGGCAGCCACGGCTTCGACATCTGGAGCCCCGATGCCGGCACCATCGAGCATGAGGCCAGTGACGGGACGTTCGGCGAACTGCTGGAGACGGTGAAGGCGCGCCTGCACGAGGTGATGGATCCGATCGACGGTGCCCTGGTGGAGCCGAAGAAGGCATCGGTCGCCGCCCACTACCGCTTGGTGTCCGAAGCCGAGCGCGAAAAAATCAAGCAGGTGGTGGATGAAATCCTCGCAGCACATCCTGAAAAGCTCAAGATAACGCCCGGAAAGATGGTCTACGAAATTCAGCCGAAGATCGACTGGCACAAGGGGAAGGCCGTCCTCTATCTGATGGATGCCCTGGATCTCAATCGGGATGATGTCATTCCCCTCTATGTCGGCGACGACGTCACGGATGAGGATGCGTTCCGGGCCCTGGATGGGCGGGGACTCGGCATCTTCGTCGGCCGGGCCGACGATCCGGAGGTGGGGGAGCGGACCACGTCCGCCGATTTCATTCTCAACACCGTCGAGGAGGTGGCAACGTTTCTCGACTCCCTGGCGCGCTAGCCGGCGAGGGTCGTCGGCGGTGCCGAAACCGGCCCGCTCCGAAAACGAAATGACGAAGATTGGAGGGGATACGCCATGGCCATCTGGACGCTGACCTACGATTCCTACGATCCGGCCGAGGAGGGCCTTCGGGAAGCGCTGTTGTCGACCGGAAACGGCTTCTTCTGCACGCGGGCGGCGGCTGAATGGGCAGACATCAGCGACGTCCACTATCCCGGCACCTACGTCCACGGCGGCTTCAACCGGGCGACCACCATCATGGCCGGGCGCCCGGTGGTGAACGAGGACTTCGTCAACCTGCCCAACTGGCTGGTGCTGAAGCTCAAGATCGACGATGGCGAGCCGTTCAAGCTGGACAACGTCGAGCTGATGTCATACCGGCAGGAATTGGACATCCGCCACAACGTCATGTCGCGCACCCTGCGTTTCCGCGACCGCGACGGCCGGGAGACCACGCTGGCGAGCCGTCGCTTCGTCAGCATGGCGGACCAGCACCTGGCGGCGCTCGAGTGGACGGTCACCGCCGAGAACTGGTCCGGCCGTCTGGAAATCCTCTCGGCGCTGGATGGGCGGGTGAAGAACTGGGGGGTGCCCCGCTACCGCGACCTGGAATGCTATCACCTCAATGCGGTGACCACCCGCGCCGTCGGCCATGACACCATCGCGTTGCTGGTGCAGACCCGGCAATCCCGGATCTACGTGGCCGAGGCCGCCCGCACCCGGGTCTACGGCGAGAGCGAGGTCATCCCGGTCGAGCGCGGTGTGCATCAGCTCGACGGCTACATCCACCAGACCCTCGGGTTCTCGGTCCAGGAGAAGGCGCCGGTGCGGGTGGAGAAGATGGTCGCCGTGTACACCTCGCGGGACAATGCCATCAGCGAGCCGCTGATCAATGCCCAGAACTCGGCGGTCCGCTACAGCGAGTTCACGCCCGCGCTGGAGCGCCACCAGCGCGCCTGGGATCAGCTCTGGACGGCGGCGGACGTGCGCATCCCCGGCGATGAGCGGGTGCAGAAGCTGGTGCGTTTCCACATCGCCCACATCCTTCAGGTCTGCTCGCCTCACACTGCCGACATCGACGCCGGGGTGCCGGCCCGGGGACTCAATGGCGAGGCCTACCGCGGCCACGTTTTCTGGGATGAGCTCTATATCTATCCCTTCCTCAACTACCGCCTGCCGGAGGTGACCCGCGAGTTGCTGATGTACCGGTACCGGCGGCTGGACGAGGCCCGCTGTGCCGCCCGGGAGCACGGCTACCGCGGCGCCATGTACCCGTGGCAGAGCGGCAGCGACGGAACCGAAGAAACCCAGGTGGTCCATCTCAATCCGAAGTCGGGGCGGTGGGATCCGGATCTGAGCCACAACCAGCGCCACGTGAACGCGGCGATCTTCTATAATATCTGGGAATACTACCGCACCACCGGTGACGTGGACTTCCTCTGGGACCATGGTGCCGAGATGATGCTGGAGATCGCCCTGTTCTGGTCCAGCATCGCCCACTTCAATGCGGAACGGGACCGGTTCGAGATCCACGGCGTCATGGGTCCGGACGAGTTCCATGAGAAGTATCCCGGCCGGGTCGAGGAGGGGCTTCGCAACAACGCCTACACCAACGTCATGGTGGCGTGGATTTGCGAGACCGTCGGCCGGATCCTCGACATCCTCCCGGAGCAGCGCCGGCGGGCGCTGACCGGCAAGCTGGGCCTGACCGACGACGACGTCGCGCGGTTCGAGGAGATGAGCCGGAAGATGTTCGTGCCGTTCCACAAGGACGGCATCATCAGCCAGTTCGAAGGCTACGAGGACCTGGAGGAACTGGACTGGGATGCCTACCGCGCCCGCTATGACAACATCCAGCGGCTCGACCGCATCCTCAAGGCGGAAGGCGACGACCCCGACCGCTACAAGCTGGCCAAGCAGGCCGATACCCTGATGCTGTTCTTCCTGTTCCCGGAGGAGCGGCTGAAGCGGCTGTTTGACAAGCTCGGCTATCCCTACGAGCCGGACACCGCCGAACGCAACATCAAGTACTATGACAAACGCACCTCCCACGGATCGACCTTGAGCTTCATCGTCCATGCCGCGATCGAGGCTGAACTCGATCCCGAGGGCTCATGGGACATGTTCCTGGCGGCCCTGGAAAGCGACATCGGCGACATCCAGGGCGGAACCACCCGGGAAGGCATCCACATGGGGGTGATGGCGGGCACCCTCGACCTGATCCAGCGCGCCTACCTGGGCAGCGAGGTGCGCGATGACATGATCATCTTCAAGCCGAAGCTGACCGAACGGCTCAACGGTCTTGCCATGCCATTGGAGTTCCGTGAGACCCCGCTGGAGGTGGTGCTGGAGGATGGGAGCCTCACCGTCAACGTCCTCACCCACGGCCACGGCAACGCGGTCAAGGTCGGGGTGAACGGAACGGTCAAGGAGATCCCGGTGGGCGAGAGCCACAGGTTCGAACTTTCCACCTCGGCGACGCGCACCGGTACCCGCAGCGCGGCCGGCGCCCGCGGCTGAGGCGGCGGGCGGAGACGGCGGAGCGCCCGGCCGCTCAGCGGTTGCCGCGCGCCGGTCCGGCGACGTAGACCGCACACCGGGAGGTGCGGTCGTTGACGAAGTGATAGGTCATTTCCGGCTGGGCCAGGGCCAACGGATCGCGCAGGTTCCAGCCCCGCCGGGCGATCCCGGTGGTGGCGCGCCCCTCTGCGCCGATGAAGCCGATATAGAGGTTGAGGGGCGTGCGCTGGTTGAACTCCAGCCGCCGGCATGCTTGGCTCAATGCGGGATCGAGCCGCCCCACCTTCCACGACGGGCTGGCCGAGCGGGCGTAGCGGTCGGCCGCTGGTGCCTCGACCGCGAAGGTCGCGGCGGTGACGGCGAGCGCCAGGGGCAATGCCGTACGGATTCGGGAAAAAGCCGCCATGACAGGGGATCCATGAACGCCACTCGCCATTCTCCAGCCGTTGCCTTAACCGTCCGCGAACATGGCCATCGCGTTCGGTGCCGGCCGTCGGCCGCCCTGGTGTGGCTCGCCGCTTTTGTGTCGGCGGTCATGCCGGTGCCCCTGTCGGCGGCGGAGTACCTTTCCAGCTTCGGCCGCTTCGGCGCCTGGACGGTGATCTGCGCTGCCGACACGGCGGGGAGCCCGCCATCCTGCGCCATCGAGGCCCCACCCCGGGATTTCGGCGATCCGGCGGCGCTGCTGGAAATCCGTTCCGGGGCCGATGGCATGCTGGAGATCGCGGTAGACCGCTTCGGCGACGTGGCGTGGACCGCCCCGGTCTACCTCCGCATCGATGCCGACCAGCCGTTCCGCGCTCAGGCCAATGCCGCCGGCGACGTGCTGTGGCAGGGCAGCGAGGCCGAGGTGATCATCGCTGCGTTGAGCCGGGGCCGCACCCTGGTGATCCGGGCCTTCACCGGCGACGGCAGCCGGCCGACCGATGCCGAAATTCCCCTCACCGGCTTCGCCGAAGCCTACCGGATGTTTCGGGACGGCGGTGTGGAACGGTAGCCCGGTTGTGCGGACGGCGCACGCGGCCTGAGGGACTTGGTTCGTTCCGGCACGCCTGCGCCGGCCACGAGCGGCGCCGCAAAGCAGGAGCGCCACTGCCAGCGCGTGAGCAAAGCCCTGGCAAGTCGAGTCGGGCCTCGATAGCATGTAACCAGTTTCATGACCATCAACGAGGTCGTCATGATTACGGTAAACTTGGCTCAAGCCAAGGCGCGTCTGAGCGAACTTCTGAACAGGGTGGAGGCGGGCAAGGAAGTCGTTATCACGCGGCACGGTCATCCGGTGGCGCACATGCGACCGGCAGTCTGCCCGCGGAAGCCGCTGGATCTGGACGATCTCGCCGCCTTCAGGGCCTCCGTGCCGCCTCTCCCCCGTCCTAGCGTAGAGCTCCTGCGTGAGGCCCGTGACGATGGACGGTAGGGCGGCAAGAGGGCATGTTCTATTTCGACATCTCGTTCCTGGTGCCGCTGTTGTTGCCGGAAGCGGCGAGTGATCGGATCGCCGCGTTCATCGGAACACTTGCGGTCGACGACCTCGCGGTCAGTCACTGGGTCCAGGTAGGGTTCTCCTCACTGCTCGCCCGGCAGGTGCGCATGGGTGTCGTTCCGGCTCAGTTCGCTGCCGAGGCTGATGCCCGGTTCGAGGACATGGTGGCGCAATCCTTCCTGGTCATTTTGCCGACCGCGAACGACTTCACGCTCGCCAAGGGTTTGCTCGCTGACCACCGCTCCGGCTTGCGCGCCGGGGATGCGCTGCACTTGGCGATCGCCCAGCATCATCGTGTCAAGGCTGTCCACACCCTCGACAAGGTGATGTTCCAGGCGGGGGAAAGGGTCGGCCTCCGACTCAACACGAACTTTCCGCAACGACCTTAGCCGAGTTGCTGCTGCGCCCGGCGCGCTCCGAGGTTGCCATTGTGATCCTTGAAATGACGCCGATGCCATGACCCTGTTCACCTGGATCGGCATCCTGTTGTGCCTGTCGCAGTCGGCGATGCTGTCCGGGCTGAACCTGGCACTGTTCTCGCTCAGCAAGCTCGAACTGACAGTGGAGGCCAGGAAGGGGGACCCGCGGGCGCGGCGGGCGCTGGACCTTCGCGAACAGGCCAACTTCGCTCTGGTCACCATCCTCTGGGGCAACGTCGCGGTGAACGTGCTGCTCGCCCTGCTGGCCGGTTCGGTGCTGAGCGGCGTGCTCGCCTTCCTGTTCTCCACCGTGGTCATCACCATCTTTGCCGAGATCCTGCCGCAATCCTACTTCTCCCGCCATGCGCTGGCCGTGGTCGGCCGGCTGGCGCCGTTCCTGCGGGTTTATCAGGTGCTGCTCTACCCGATCGCCCGGCCCACCGCCTGGGTGCTCGACCGGCTGCTGGGGGCGGAGGCGGTGCGCTACTTCGCCGAGCGCGACCTGCGCGCGGTGATCCGCCTGCACATGGATGCGACCGGAGGCGAGATCGAGCGGGTCGAGGGGCAGGGGGCGCTGAACTTTCTGGATATCGATGATGTGCCGCTGGACCAGGAGGGCGAGCCGCTTGACCCGGCCAGCGTCATCCGGCTCGAGTTCGACGGCGACCGGCCGGTGTTCCCCGAGATCGTGCCAGGTCCGGACGACGCCTTCCTCGCCGCCGTGCATCGTTCCGGCAAGGGCTGGGTGGTGATCACCGACTCCGAGGGGGAACCGCGCCTGGTGCTGCAGGCGGACCCCTTCCTGCGGGAGGCGCTGTTCGCGCCGCAGCGGCTTGATCCCCGACGGCATTGCCATCGCCCCATTGTCCTGCGGGAAGCCGGCATCAGGCTCGGGGCGCTGATCCCCCGCTTCCATCTGCACTCCGGCCGCCATGGTGTCGACATCGTCGAAAACGATGTGATTCTGTTGTGGCGGGCCACGCCCCGCATCGTCACCGGCACCGACATCCTCGGCCGGCTGCTCCGCGGCATCGCCCGGCCGACCCGCTGATCGCCGGCCGGTGCGGTCATCCGCCGGCAGCACAAGCGCCCCGGAACAACACGGCCATCCGTTGTCACCCCGGATTGATGCTGAACCACTCGATAATTCGGCGGCACGGTTCGGCCCTGCGGTCGTGCTTGACTTGTGGGGAGGGGGAAACTAACGTTCGGTCTTTCGCGGCGACGGGGAGGCGAAAATCCCCGCGGCGGCCGGTGGCGCGGCGGTTATCGGCGTTCGCTCCGGCCGGCAGTCCCAGGGCCGAACCGTGCCAAGGTGCGGCAGTTCCGGTGCAGGGCCAACAGGTCGTCTTTCATGGACGTGGCGGTCAAGGGCAAGAAGTTGGATGTCGGCGAGGCCTTGCGCAGCCACGTCGTCACCAACCTCGAATCGGCGGTCACCAAGTACTTCTCCCGGGCACACGATGCCACCGTGACGGTGTCGCGGGAAGCGCACCGGTTCCGGGTGGATATCTCGGTGCATCCGGTGGCCGGGGTCTTGGCCCAGGCGCACGCGTCAGCGGAGGATGCCTACGCCGCGTTCGATGCCTCGCTGGAGCGCATTGCCAAGCAGATTCGCCGCTACAAGCGGCGCATCACCAACCATCACAAGGGCCGGGCGCCGGAGGAAACCATCCCGGCCCAGCAGTACGTCATCGCCGCCGAGAGCGAGGAGGCCGATGAGCTGCCCGAGGACGCCCAGCCGGCGATCATCGCCGAACTGCCCACCGAGATTGCAACTTTGAGCGTGAGCGAAGCGGTGATGCGAATGGATCTCGGGGATGTTCCGGCGATGATGTTCCGCAACCGGGCCAACGGAGGTCTCAACGTGGTCTATCGTCGTCCCGACGGCAATATTGGATGGATCGATCCGTCCGGCACCGACAAGCCCTGACAATCCGGCACCGACAAGCCCTGACAATCCGGCATCACCATGGAACTCGCAGATCTGTTGCGGCCCGAGCATGTGGTCGCCCACCTCCGCGCTACCAGCAAGAAGCAGGCGCTGCAGGACCTGGCCAAGCGCGCCGCCCAGATCACCGGCCAGAACGAGCGCGCCATTTTCGACGTGCTGATGGAGCGGGAGCGCCTGGGCACCACCGGCGTGGGCAACGGTATCGCCATTCCCCACGGCAAGCTGTCCGGTCTCGATAACCTTTACGGCATGTTCGCGAGGCTGGAGCAGCCGATCGATTTCGATGCCATCGATGAACGGCCGGTCGACCTGATTTTCCTGCTGCTGGCGCCGGATTCGGCCGGAGCGGACCATCTCAAGGCCCTGGCGCGGGTGTCACGGCTGCTTCGGGACAAGGCGGCGTGCGAGAAGCTCCGCGGCACCGAGGATGCGGAAGCGCTCTACGCGCTTCTGGTGGAGTCCGCCGGCATCCGCGCGGCTTGAGCCGTCACGGCCGCAGCCGACCGGCAGCCCCCGGAGGGCAGTGCGCTCAGGCGCCGGAAGCCCGCTCCACCGTCACCGACTGATCGCCGCCGCCCGCTGCCCCGGCCGCGGCGCCGTTCTGAATGCTGATGGTGCGTACCGCCTGCTCCGGCAGCCGCTTCTTGAGGTCGACATGGAGCAGACCGTTATCCAGCGTCGCTCCCGTCACCTCGATTCCCTCAGCCAGCACGAAATGGCGCTGAAACTGGCGGGCGGCAATGCCGCGGTGGAGGAACACCCGGTCGGCGGTCTCCTCGGGCTTGCGACCGCGTATCGCGAGCTGGTTGTCCTCGACGATGATCGACAGGTCGCCGATGGAAAAGCCGGCGACCGCCAGGGTGATGCGCAGCCGGTCGCTGCCGATCTGCTCGATATTATACGGGGGGTAGCCTTCGGACGAGGTCTTGGAGATCTGCTCGAGCACCCGTTCCAGGTGGTCGAATCCCAGCAGAAGCGGGCTGTTGAAGGTGGTCACGCGGGTCACGGCGGGTGCCTCCTCATGCGAGCGGGCGCCGAGCGCGCCGGCCCTGGCAGAGGCGGCACCGGTGCGCTCAGGGACATGGCCCTGACGATACAGGTACTGCGGGAAGGTGGTCCGCCGCGCGGCTGCTGTCAACGACCTGGGCCCGCGGCCCGGCCCGCCGCCGTCAGCTCGGGTTCTGCAACCCGCCCGGTGGTGCCGCGGGCGGCGCCTCCCGGCTGGCGAACCAGGTGACATAGAGCGTCGGCAGGAACACCAGCGTCAGCAGCGAGGCGACCAGCAGCCCGCCCATGATGGCAAACGCCATCGCTCCCCAGAAGATGGTGAAGGCGATGGGGATCAGCCCCAGCACGGTGGACGCGGCGGTGAGCATGATGGGGCGGAAGCGGGAACTGCTGGCCTCGATCACGGCGTCGGTGACGTTCCGCCCGGCCTTCCGTTCCGCCTCGATGGTTTCGATCAGGATCACGGCGTTCTTGGCGATCATGCCCACCAGGGCCAGCACACCCAGGATGGCCACGAAACCGAGCGGCTGACCCGAAACCAGCAGCGCCAGAACCACCCCGATCAGTCCCAGCGGCACCACGCTCAACACCAGGAACAGGCGCTGGAAGCTGCGCAGTTGGACCATCAGGATGGTCAGGACCAAGAACAGCATCAGCGGCACCACGGCGAACACGGAGGCTTGGCTTTCCGCGCTTTCCTCAGCTATGCCGCCGAGTTCGATGCGGTATCCGAACGGCAAGGCCGCCTCCAGATCGGCGATGGCCGGCGCCAGCGCATCGATCACGGTTTCCGGGAGCACGCCCGGCGCCACATCCGCCTGCACCGTCAGGGCGGGTTCCCGGAGACGGCGCCACACCAGTGGATATTCCTGTTCGTGTGCGAAAGTGGCAATTTGGTTGAGCGGAACGCTGCGTCCGTCCGGCAGCGGCAGCTGCAGGGTGCGGAGGGTCTCGATGGACAACGTCGGTCCTTCGGCTTCCCGTACCAGCACGTCGATCAGATAGATCGAATCCCGCACCTGGGTCACGGTGACGCCGGAGACGGTGGTGTTCAGCATCGATGCCACGGCGGCCGAGCTCAGGCCCAGTCGCCTTGCCTCGTCCTGATCGATCTGGACCCGCAACTGGCGCGCCGGTTCCATCCAATCGAAGTTGATCAGCCGGCTTTCCGGGGACGTCCCCATCACCTGCGCGAGTTCCAGGGCGATCTCCCGCACCTCGCTGGGGTCGGGGCCGATCACCCGGTACTGCAGCGGCCAGCCCACCGGCGGTCCCAGCTCCAGCGGATAGACGCGCCCGACCACATGGGGGAACTCTTCGGCCAACAGCTGTTCCAGGCGGGGTTGCAGCCGCTCGCGGGCGGCGATGCTCTCGCTCACGATCACCACCTGGCCGAAGAACGGGTTGGCCAGTTGCACGTTGAGCGGCAGGTAGAACCGGATGGCGCCGCGCCCGACGTAGCTGCTCCAACTCGCGATGTCCGGGTCATCGGCCAGAATTTGGTCGAGCTGTTCGATCGTGCTGCGGGTGGCATGGATGGAGGCGTTCTGCGGCAGGGTGAGATCCACCAGCAGTTCCACCCGGTCCGAGGGCGGAAAGAACTGGCGCGGCACCAGGCTGAGGGACAGGACGGACAGCACGAAGATCCCGAGAGTCACCCCGATGGTGAGCCAGCGCATGCGGATCGCGCGTGCAAGCACACTGCGATACAGGTTGAGCACCCGGTTGGGTTTGTCGGTCTGCTCCGGCTTCGGCGGGCGCAACAGCAGGGTGCCGAGCAGCGGGGCGAAGATCACCGCGACGAACCAGGAGGCGATCAGCGCGATCCCCACCACCGCGAAGATCGAGAAGGTGTATTCTCCGGCCGAGCTCTGGGCGAAGCCGATGGGCACGAAGCCGGCGATGGTCACCAGGGTGCCGGACAGCATGGCGAACGCCAGCGCCTTGTAGGCGAACACCGCAGCCACCTCCATCCGGTCGCCGGCGGCGAGGCGCCGGGTCATCGCGTCGATGGTGGTCATGGCATCGTCCACCAGCAAAGCCAGCGCGATGATCAAGGCGCCCAGCGAGATCCTCTGCAGGTCGATGTCCACCAGGTCCATCACCGGGAACACCACCGCGAGCGTCAGCGGAATGGCGATGGCGACGACGGTGCCGGCGCGCACCCCCAGGGCCAGGAAGCTGATGCTGAGGACGATCAGGATCGCCTGCCACAGGGAGGTGGTGAAATCGGTGATCGCCGCGTCCACCGTCTCCGCCTGGTCGGCCACCAGATGGGCCTCGATCCCGATCGGCAGGTCGGCGATGATCCGGTTCATCTCGGCGGTTACATTCTGGCCGAGCGCCAGGATGTCGCCGCCGTCCCGCATGGCGATGGCGAGGCCGATTGCCGGCTCGCCGTTCACCCGGAACATCGGCTGCGGCGGATCGGCAAAGCCGCGGCGGACCTGGGCGATGTCCTGCAACCGCAACAACCGGCCGGCGGCGACGAAGTTGACGGCCAGGATGTCCTGTTCCGATTCGAACGCGCCGGAGACGCGCACGCTCAGCGCTTCGTCCCGGGTGCGGAACACGCCGGCGGGGCGGACCACGTTCTGGGTCCTGAGCGCCTCCATCAGCATGGCCGGCTCGACGCCGAGACCGGCCAGGGTTTCCAGGTCGAAGTCGACGAAGATCACCTCGTCCTGCGCCCCCAGGATCTCGATCTTGGCGGCGTCCTCCACCAGCAGCAGCCGGGAGCGCGCATCCTCCACGTAATCGCGCAGTTCGCGGTGGGTGAAGCCATCGGCGGTGAAGCCATAGATGATGCCGAAGGTGTCGCCGAATTCGTCGTTGAAGCGGGGTCCGACCAGCCCTTGCGGCAGCGTGTGGCGCATGTCCGCCACCTTCTTGCGCACCTGGTACCAGGTATCATCCACCGTGCGGCCCTGGGCGCTGCCCACCAGATCGACGAAGATCACGGTGGTGCCGGGCATGGTATAGCTGCGGAGCGTGTCCAGGTTGGGCACCTCCTGCAGGGTTCGTTCCAACCGTTCGGTGACCTGCTGGAGGGTCTCGTCCAAGGTAGCCCCGGGCCAATGCGCCTGTACCACCATGGTACGGATCGTGAACGCCGGGTCCTCCGCCCGGCCCAGCTTCAGGAACGACAGGGTGCCGGCAACGAGGATGCCGATCATGAAAAAGATGACGAGCGAGCGGTTGTTGATCGACCACTCGGACAGATTGAAGCCGCTCACAGGGTGGCGCCGAGAATGCGGACTTTCTGCCCGGGGCGCAGGGCCTGCACGCCGGCGGTGACCACGATGTCACCGGGGTCGAGCCCTTGCGCCACCGTCACCCGGGTCAGATCGAAGCGTTCCACCACGATGGGACGCAAGGCGACGGTTCCGGTGGCTGGATCCACCAGCCACACCGCCGGCTGGCGGTCGGCCTGGGTCAGCGCGGTGGCGGGAATTGCGACGCCGACGCCGGCATCGAGGTGGATGGTGCCGGTCACCGTGGAGCCGAGCCGCATTGCCTCGGGCGGCTCATGCAGGCCGATCCGGATCTCGAAGGTCCGCGTGACCGGGTCAGCCTGCGGCGATACCTCCCGCACCCGCCCGGTAGTGCGGACCCTGGGGTCGGAGGTCAGGGCCACGTGGACGACGGGGTCGGCAGGCGCGGTCTGGATGATGCGGGGCGGAACGTCGAACACCGCATCGCGGCCGCCCTCCCGGGCAAGCTGTACGACCATGCGCCCGGCCGCCACCACCTCGCCGGGCTCCGCACCACGGGCGGTCACCACGCCGGGGCCATCGGCGACCAGTTCGGTATACCCGAGTTGATCCTGGGCGATGTTGAGCTGCGCCTGGGCCGAATCGGCCTGGGCCTGGGCCGCCTGCAGCGCCTCCACTGCCTCGTCATAACGGGCGCGGGTGGTCCATCCCCCCTGCAGCAGACTGGCCTGCCGGTCGAACTCGTTGCGCGCCCGGGTGAGTTGCGCCATGGCCGAGGCCAGGTTGGCCCGGGCAGTTTCAAGGTTGTTGCGGGCCGCTTCCGGATCGAGCCGGGCCACCACCTGGCCCGCGACCACCGTGTCACCGACGTTGACCGAGCGCTCGATCATGCGTCCGCCGACGCGGAAGGCCAGGTTGACCTCGTCCTGGGCTTCGACCCGGCCGGTGAGGGAGACCGTCTCCCCGCCCTCGGTCTTCTCCACCATGACCACGCGGACGGGACGGATCGGTTCCTCCGCGATCTTCTCCGCGCGCTCGCACGCCGCAACCAGGAGCAGCGACGCCATCGCCACCAGGGCCGGCAGTGTTCGCCCCCGGGCTGCCCGCCGGCAACGACTGGTAATAAAAGATCGCGTCACCCTCGCCTCCGACTCTTTGTCGTCCGCCCCAACCCAACGAAATCTAAAACGCGCCGAACACGCTCGCCAGAACAATCAGGACGATCAAGGCGATCATCTGGCCCACCACTGAAACCATGAACACATCGAAGTAGGATTCCCGGTGCGTGAGCTTGCACACCGCAAGCAGGGTAATCACCGCCCCGTTATGCGGCAGCGAGTCCAGCGCGCCGGAGGCGAGCGCCGCCACCCGGTGCATCGCATCCATGGACACCCCGGCGGCCTCGGCCATGGTCACGTAGATTTGGCCCAGGTTCTCCAGGGCGATGGTCATGCCGCCGGACGCGGACCCGGTGATCGCCGACAGCACGGTGACCCCCGCGGCCAGCGAGATCAGCGGGTTGCCGGCGCCCACCGACAGCACCGCCTCGCTGAGGAGATCGAAGGCCGGCAGTGCGGCGGCCACCGCGCCGAAGCCCACCAGGCTCGCGGTATTGAAGATCGGCAGCACCGAGGCATCGGTGCCCTTGTCGATGCTCTCCCTGAGGTCCGCCAGGCGCCGCCAGTTGCAGGCGATCAGCAGGACGATGGCCAGCGACAGGCCGACGATCACCGCCCAGACGCCGCGCACGCTTTCGATGGTGGTGGCGCCGAACTGCGGCTCGGCCAGGAAGGTGGTGTCCATCATCGGCACCAGAAGCTGGATGAACGCGAAGTTGGCCAGGATCACCACCACCACCGGCATCACCGCCACCGGAAACGACGGCAGGTCCGCTTTCTCCACCGGGGCTTCCGGCAGCTCGTTGAGGTCGAAGCCCTTGTCCTGGGCGCGCTCGCGCATCGCCACGTCGCGCTTGGGCAGGCTGTCCTCATGCTGGCCGTAGCCTTCGCCCGCCGCCCGGGCGGTGGCTGCCCGACGGCTCAGCCAAGCGCTGCCCAGAACAAACATGATGATCCCGGCGATAATGCCGAGCCCCGGTGCGGCGAACGCGGTGGTGCCGAAGAACGGCATCGGGATGGCGTTCTGGATCGCCGGGGTGCCCGGCAGCGCCGACATGGTGAAGGTGAAGGCGCCAAGGGCCAGCGCGCCCGGGATCAGCCGCTTCGGGATATCGGCGGCGCGGAACAGGGCGGCGGCGATGGGATAGATGGCGAACGCCACCACGAAGGCGGAAACCCCGCCGTAGGTCAGCACCGCGCAGCACAGCACCACCGAGATGATGGAGCGTTCCGCCCCCAGCTTGGCACTGACGGTTTCGGCGATCGCCTTGGCCGAGCCACTGTCGTCCATCAGCTTGCCGAAGATCGCGCCCAGCAGGAACAATGGGAAGAACGAGATGATGAACTCGCCGGTGCCGCGCATGAAGATCTGGGTGTAGGCACCCAGCAGCGGCATGGTCCCGCTCAGCAGTGCCGCGATCAGTGCTGCCAGCGGCGCCAGGATGATTAAGGATACGCCCCGAAATGCAAAAAAAATCAGAAAGGCAAGTGCAATCAGGACGGCGAGAATATCCATCATTGCGCAAACCTCCCCTCGTCGGACGGCGCAGTCTTGCCGCGATGGCGCCCCGCAATTTTCAGAAAGTGAGTCCTAACGGAACGATATCAATTTCGATGATTGCGCTGGTGGGCAACGGACCCGACACTGTCTCGCGATGGCTTCAACCAATGTCGGGATAGTGGGCATCGATCGGATAGGATTGGAAATCCTTGCCCTTGGCGCGCCAGTCCGACAGCCATTTCCTGGCGACCGCCTGCCCCTCGGTCCGCAGACGTTCCAGGTGGTCGGGGTGACGGTCGAACTTGGAGGTGCGCTGCAGGCTCCACACCGTCTCCCGCTCCATCTTGATGGTGCGGACCTCGACGGTCTTGAGGTCGGCGAAATAAGGGTTCTTGTCCCGGTGCTTTGCGATGAGTTCGTTCACCAGAACGATATGGTCCAGTTCCTGATTCAGTGAGAGGTTGCCGGCAAGGTCGTTTTCCCGGTCGCGAATATCCTCCAGCGAGTAGTAGCGAATTTCGTAATCGATCTCCTGCGGGTTGATCCGCACCACCCAGATTTCGTCCGGCTTCTCGTCCGTGTCACATGCCTCGAGGAACTGGCTCACCGGCGGGTTCTGCGAGTAAAGCCCGTCCCAGTAGTAGCCGTCGCGGGTGATGGTCTGCCCCGGTGTCCCGGTGGGGAACACCAGGTTTTCGATCTTTTGTGCGCGCAGCAGTTCCGGCAGCGTCCCGGATGCGGCAACGCCCTCCAGCGACAGTGCCCGGCGCATCCGCCAGCGCAGCATCTCATACTGGTTGTACCGGGCGTAGGCCGGGCGCAGGCCTTTCTCTTCCAGGGTCTTGTTGGAATCGAAGATCTCGAAATTTCCGCTGAACACCTCGATCGCCCCGGCAATCATCCGCCGGTTCGCCGTGGCCAGGGCCGACCAGTCGACCTCGGCGAAGCCGGGGCACAGTGCGTCGAGAAGGGCGGGAAAACTGATGAACTCAGGCCGGGCGCCAAGCATCGACAGGCCGGTCAGGGCGATCTCGCCGGTGACCCCATAGGGGTTGCTGGTCGGCAGCGGAACCCCCTTCTCCTTCATCTCCAGAAGCTTGCCCATCGTCATGTTGAGCCACGCTTCGATCGGCGTGGTCGCGGCAAACGTGGTCCACAGGAAGTTCAGCCGCTCGATCGCCTTGTCGACGTTGCCACAACCCGAATCGGCCGCGTTCGGTGCCAGGCCGTACCAGGTCGCCAAGGCGCACAACGCGCCGGCCGACGTCCCGCTGATGGCGGTTATGTCAATGGTATCTCCCGAACCCGGTTTCGCATCCCAGGTCTTCTTGGTTTCCAGGATCTCGGTCAGGACGCCCCAGGTGAACGCAGCATGAGTGCCGCCGCCCTGGCAGGCGATCGCGATCTTCTTGACAGCCATTGGTCCCCTATCCCTTCCTCGAAACGGCCCACCGGACGGAACGCGGCGGGACGCTAACAGAACCGCCTCGGGGACGTCACGGGGATTGTTCTGAAATTTCTAATACTCGACACCGGCGGGTTCGCAAGTGCTTGGCACCGCGCCGGGTTTCCGATCCGATCGCGGCCAGCCCGGCCACGTCGTCCATGGTTATTGTCCGGGTTCGGGCAGCCCCGGGGCAATCGTCGGGGCGTCGCGATCGTCGGGCTCGGTTGGTGCGCGAGCGGCCTGCCCCTGGGCGATGATC
>REES01000029.1 GCA_007694935.1 Rhodospirillales bacterium | reverse complement strand
TTGCCCGGGCTCGTATGGGTTGGCTCGTGAGCGGGCGGTCACAGCCGCCGCAGCAGGCGCGCCACGGTATCGCTGAGCCGGTCCAGGTCGGGGGGCTCCGACAGCCGGTGGTCACCCTCCTTCACAAGGGTCACCTCGACGTCGGTGGCTGCCAGGGCCGCCGCCAGCTTGAGCGACGTCTGCCATGGCACGTCCGGGTCCCGCATGCCGTGGATCAGGCGGACCGGGCAGTGGAGGGGGATCTCGCCGGTGAGAACGAGGTGGCGGCGGCCGTCTTCCAGGATCCGCCTGGTGACCGGGGTCGGCTCCGGATCATAGGGGCTGTAGACCGGCACCACCCCGTCGCGCTCCAGCACCGCCTTCTGGTCGTCGCTCAGCATCGCCGGGATGTCCTCGGTGAAGTCGGGGGCTGCCGCGGTACCGACCAGGCCCGCGATGCGCTCCGGGCGCCGTAGCGCCGCCAGAACCATGATCCAGCCGCCGAGACTGGATCCCACCAGCACCTGCGGGCCCTCGGTGAGGGCGTCGATGACCGCCACCGCATCGTCGGCCCAGCGGCCGATGGTGCCGTCGACGAAGGCCCCCGACGAGCCGCCGTGACCGTAGTAGTCGAAGCGCACGAAGGCTTGGCCCTGCCCGCGGCACAGGCTTTCCAGCCGCAGCGCCTTCTGGCCGGTCATGTCGGACCGATAGCCGGTCAGGAAAACCACGCCCGGCCCCTTGCCAGGGGTCCGGTGGTAGGCAATAGTCGCCCCGTCACTTCGCTGCAATAGTTTGGCCGGTAACGTCGAGGTGGCGCCGCTCGGCGGTGGCATCGGGTCGATCATGGACATCTCCTGAGCATGCTGCCGGACGAGCACACTAGCATCCCCCCCGCAGGTGCTGCCATGGCCGATCCGCCGGGTTCGTCCCTTGCGGCGGCGGAGCGGGGGCCGACGATCCTTCAGGTGCTCCCGGCCCTCGGCGAGCAGGGCGGCGTGGAGCGCGGCACCGTCGATGTGGCCGCGGCGATCGTTGACGCCGGCGGGCGAGCGGTGGTCGCCTCCGCAGGCGGTGCGCGGGTGCCGAACCTGCTGCGGATCGGTGCCCATCACGCTTCCCTGCCGATGGCCAGCAAGAATCCCCTGGTGATGTTCAGGAACACCCGGCGGCTGGAAGACCTGATACGCACTTTCGGGGTCGACGTGGTGCACGCACGCTCCCGTGCGCCGGCCTGGAGCGCCTGGGAGGCGGCGCGTCGGGCCGGTGTGCCGTTCGTCACCACGTTCCACGGCACCTACGGCGGCAGCACCTCGCTCAAGCTGCGGTACAACGGCATCATGGTCCGGGGCAGGTTGGTGATCGCCATCTCCCGGTTCATTGCCGAGCACGTCCACCAAGTGTACGGGGTTCCGTGGGAGCGCATCAGGGTGATCCATCGCGGCGTCGACCTGGAGCACTTCGATCCGCGCAACGTCTCGGTCGACCGCATCGTCACCCAGTCCGGCCGCTTCCGCCTGAACGACGGTCTGCCGTTGATCCTGTTGCCGGGTCGCCTCACCCGCTGGAAGGGGCAGCGGGTGCTGATCGAGGCGATGCGGCGGCTCGGTCGGTCCGACGTGCAGTGCATCCTGCTGGGTTCGGACCAGGGCCGGCGGTCTTATCGGGCCGAACTGGAAGGGGAGATCGTCAAGGCTGGCCTTGGCGGCGTGGTCCGCATCATCGATCGGGCCGATGATCTTGCCGCCGCCTACATGCTCTCTGACGTGGTGGTATCCGCCTCTACCGAGCCGGAGGCCTTTGGCCGCGTCCTGGTGGAGGCGCAGGCGCTCGGCCGGCCGGTGATCGGCAGCGATCACGGCGGCAGCCGGGAAACCGTGCTGCCGGGGGTGACCGGCTGGCTTACCCCGCCGGGGGATGCCGATGCCCTGGCGGCCGCCATCGACGAGGCCCTCAGCCTTGCCGTCGCGGATCGGCACCGTCTGGGCGAAGCGGCGATGGCCCACGTCCGCACACACTTCACCCGGGAACGGATGTGCCGGGAGACCCTGGCGGTGTACGATGAGGTGCTGGCGGAAGGTGCGGCGAGGTGACCGATGCACCGATCCTCATCATCAAGCACGGCGCCCTTGGCGACCTGGTGCAGGCGTTGGGGCCGATCCGGGCCATTCGCCGCCATCATCCGGGACAGCAGGTCGTTCTGCTGACCACCCGGCCGTTCGCGGCCTTTGCCGAAGCGTGTCCTGATGTCGACGTCGTCTGGATCGATGAACGGCCGCGGGCATTCCAGGCAGGGCGCTGGCTGGCGTTGCGTCGCCGGTTGCGGCAGGCCGGGTTTGCTCGTGTCTACGATCTTCAGACCTCCGACCGCAGTTCCGCCTACTTTCAGCTGATGCTGCCGGGCCCGCGCCCGGAATGGTGCGGCATCGCCCGGGGCTGTTCCCACCGCCAGCCCGCGGCGGGCCGATCTTCCATGCATACCGTGGACCGCCAGGCGGCGCAGTTGCGGATCGCCGGCATCGCGACGGTGCCGCCGGCCGACCTGAGCTGGGCTAAGGCCGACATCGGACGCTATGGGCTCGCCGGGAGCTATGCGTTGCTCGCCCCGGGCAGCGCACCGCACCGGCCGGCCAAGCGCTGGCCCGCCGAGCGGTTCGCGGCGCTGGCCCGGCATCTGTGGGCCCGGGGCATCCGGCCGGTGCTGGTGGGCACCGCAGGGGAGGCCGACCTGCACAGCCATATCAGTGATCTCGCGGGCGGCGCACCGCTGCTGAGCCTGGCCGGCGCCACCTCGCTGCTGGAGCTGGCAACCCTGGCCCGCGGCGCGGTCGCCGCCGTCGGCAACGATACCGGGCCCATGCACATGACCGCGGCCGCCGGCTGCCCGACCCTGGTGTTGTTCTCCTCGGAGTCCGACCCGGCCCGCTGTGTCCCCCGTGGCGACCGCGTCGTGCATCTCCGGCGGGAGGCGTTGGACCAGCTTCCCCTCGATGCGGTGACGGCAGCCGTGGATGGGCTGGTGGCGCCCGCCCGCGAGCGGGGCGCCCGACTGGCAAGATAGATTGCAGCCGGGTTTTGCGTGGACCGCCTCCGGCTGCACCGGTATAGACGGCCGCAACGGCGCAACATTCCTGACGGCGAATGGAAAGGCGAAACGGTGACATACCTCATCCATGGAGAGACCGGCGACTGGGAGGTGGTCGTCGGCCTGGAGGTGCACGCTCAGGTGATCTCCTGCGCCAAGCTGTTCTCCGGTGCCGCCACCGATTTCGGCGCCGAGCCTAATACCCAGGTCTCGCTGGTCGATGCGGCTTTTCCCGGCATGTTGCCGGTGCTCAACCGCTACTGTATCGAGCAGGCGGTGCGGACCGGCGTCGGCCTGGCGGCCAAGATCAACCTTTATTCGGTGTTCGAGCGGAAGAACTATTTCTACCCGGACCTGCCCGCCGGCTACCAGATCTCCCAGTACCAGCACCCGCTGGTGGGCGAAGGCGTGGTCACCATCGACCTCAAGGACGGCTCGACCCGGGAAATCGGCATCGAGCGCTTGCATGTGGAGCAGGACGCCGGGAAGTCCCTGCATGACCAGGACCCGTCGCGCACGTTCGTCGACCTCAACCGCTCCGGCGTCGCCTTGATGGAGATCGTCTCCAAGCCCGATATCCGCGCGCCGGAGGAGGCCGGGGCCTACCTGCGCAAGCTGCGGTCGATCATGCGCTACCTCGGCACCTGCGACGGCAACATGGAGCAGGGCTCCATGCGCTGCGACATCAACGTCAGCGTGCGGCCGGCGGGCGAGAATGCCCTGCGCACCCGCGCCGAGGTCAAGAACGTCAATTCCGTCCGCTATGTGATGCAGGCGATCGAGCGGGAGGCGGAACGCCAGGTCGGGGTGTACGAGAGCGGCGGCCAGGTGGTGCAGGAAACCCGCCTGTACGACCCCGGCAAGGGCGAGACGCGGTCGATGCGCAGCAAGGAATTCGCCCATGACTACCGCTACTTTCCGGATCCCGACCTGCTGCCGCTCCGCCTGACCGAGGCGGAGGTGGACCGGATCCGGCAGAGCCTTCCGGAGTTGCCCGACGACAAGAAGGAGCGCTTCATCGCCGAATATGGGCTGTCGCCCTATGACGCCAGCGTGCTGGTCGCCGAGCGGGAGACCGCGGACTACTTCGAGCAGGTTGCCGCCGGGCGGGATGCCAAGGCGGCGGCCAACTGGGTGATCACCAATCTGTTCGCAGTGCTGAACCGCAAGGGCCTCGGCATCGCCGAATCACCGATCACGCCCGCGCACCTCGGCAGGCTGATCGACCTCATCGGCAACAACACCATCTCCGGCCGGCTGGCCAAGGACGTGTTCGACATCATGGCCGACACCGGCGGCGACCCTGTGGCCATCGTCGAGGAGAAGGGCCTGAAGCAGATCACCGACGAGGGCGCGATCGAAGCGGCGGTGGTCCAGGCGATCGCTGCCAACCCCGGGCAGGCGGCTCAGTTCAAGGCCGGGCAGGACAAGGTGGTCGGCTGGTTCGTGGGCCAAGTGATGAAGCTCACCAAGGGCAAGGCCAACCCGCAGCAGGTCAACGAAATTCTCCGCCGCAAGCTGGCCGAGTAAGGCTGGCCGGCATCGGGTAACGGGTGCTGACGGCTTATCGAGGTTGTCCACCGGAGCTGCCCGGGCGCGGCGCGGCGTGCCTTCACGATCCATGCAACGGCGCACGTCGGTCGGCGGAGCTCCCGCCCCAGAACCCGTTCAAATCCACCTGCCACGTCGAGGAGGCGTCTCATAGATCCCCGCGGCCCGCGGCCTCCGGCTGATAGATCACCCTGAGGAGGGTGACACTCAGCGGCTTGCCGGCGCGGGTGCGCCAGTCGTGGGTCTGGCCGACGGAGAGGCCGAGCAGGGCGGAGGCGGTGTCGGAAACGATGGAAAGCCGTCCCAGGTAGCGGTCCTCGTCGCCGGGGTACACCAGGGTGACCGTATGCACCGCCCCCGTGACGTTGTCGCGGTACTGGACCCGCGAGTGCATGGTGGCCACATCGGGCGGCACCGCATCCCATGGTACGATCCGTGCCCGGTCGAGTTCTCGGGAGAGAAAGCCCGTCAAGTGGTGCTGTTCCCTGGCGCTGAAGGTATCCACCAGTTGGAGGAGCCGCTCGCGGTCCAACTCGGTGACGATGATCGCCTCGTCCATCCCGTTTCCTCTGCCACTGCCGCATAAACGGCCCAAGCCGCCTCGTCGTCCGGTCGGGGGCCGACCTCGCGCGCGACAGACCCACCTTCATGGGGCAGCATTTTCCCCACAACGCCTGGGGCTTGCAACGCCCTTGCCGATGTCCTGGCGGGCGTCGGATTGTCCGCGGTGACAGCCTGGAGGAAACGGGCGCGGGGGCCAGCCCCTGCCCCCAGATGGTCAATCAACTTGGCGCATGAAGCCGGTGCGGCGGTCAACGGCCAGCTTCTGCACCAGCGAGCCATCCTGGGTGACGATTTCCACCAACACCTCGCCGGTGTCGGTTTCCTCGATGCTGCCGAGCGTGAGGCGGGGATTGCCGTGCCAAGTCAGAGAGCGTTCCATGAACTGGCGCACATCGCTCTCGGACAACACCTCCGGCAGCACCTGCGGCATCCCGTAGATCATGCCCGGGCCGAAGCCGGGGCCGTGGTGCATGCCCATCCGGGCCATCATGCCGGGCATCATCTGCCCTTGCATCATCCGCTCGTGCATCCGTTGCATCGGCATCTGGCCCGTCATGCCATCCTGCTGCATGCGGCCCATCATGCCGGGCCCCATCATCGGGCACTCCGACATTCGATCCATCATGCCTTCGCGTGGCCCGCGCTCGCCGTCCCGCATGCCGGGGCCCATCCTGTCGTCACGGCGCATGTCATCGCGGGGGCTGCGCTCTTCCTCCATCCCCGGGCCGCGCCCGGCGCGTTCGTCTTCTTCGGATGCGACGACCATGGTCGGGCCGAGCGCGACAGCACCGGCCAGAAACAAAGCTGCGAAAATCGTGGTCAACGCTGTTGGTGTCGCCTTCATGGTTTCCTCCGTCGGTTTGACT
>REES01000099.1 GCA_007694935.1 Rhodospirillales bacterium | reverse complement strand
AGCTTTATCGGGCATAACCACGAGATCGTTCTCCTACGCCCTCAAGTCTAAACTTTCGGGGGGAACTGTCTCACGTTCATTGGCACAGAGGGGGGGGAGCGTCGAGATCGCAGCCCGGCCGAGTTCGGCTGCGCCACTCACCGTGGGCTATCGCGGGCACTTCCGTAACCTCGCCCCCGGCGCCCGCACGCGCTTCGAGTTGATCGCGCGCGAGGCGCGGGACAGCGCCCAGTGCAACGAGAACCGAAGACAACTCGAACAAGCAGAGGCAGCAATCCATGACCGATAACAAGGACGCCGTCCTCGTCGCCTGGTTCGACGAGTTGAGCCACGAGGATACCAATCGCGTTGGCGGCAAGAACGCCTCGCTTGGCGAAATGATCAAGACCCTGCGTGACCGCGGCATCGCGGTGCCGGAGGGCTTCGCGACGACCGCCACCGCCTATTGGTCCTTCATCGAGACGAACGAGCTTCAGGATCGCATTGCCGAGCAGGTGGGCAAGCTCAAGGAGGACCGCAGCAACCTGAGGAAGGTGGGCGACGCCATTCGAAAGTTGATCCTCCAGGGCGACTTTCCTGCCGCGCTGGTGGAGGAGATCCGCCGCTGCTATGCCGAGATGGCTGAGCGCATCGGCGCGGAGGACCCAGGCGTCGCCGTGCGCAGCTCCGCCACCGCAGAGGATCTGCCCGAGGCGAGCTTCGCCGGCCAGCTCGAAAGCTTCCTCAACGTCCGCGGTGCGGACAAGCTTCTCGAGAACTGCAAGCGCTGCTTTGCCTCCCTCTTCACCGACCGGGCCATCGCCTACCGCGAGGATCGCGGGTTCGATCACCTGAAGATCGCCCTGTCTGTCGGAATCCAGCGCATGGTGCGCGCCGATACCGCCGGCGCCGGGGTGATGTTCTCGATCGATACCGAGACCGGGTTTCCCCACACCGTGCTCATCAACGGCAATTGGGGGCTCGGCGAGACCGTGGTGCAGGGGACCGCCGACCCGGACGAGTATCACGTGTTCAAGCCGCTGCTGAGCAATCCCGAGCTGCGGCCGATCATCGAGAAGCGGCTCGGCTCCAAGGAGCAGAAGATGGTCTATGCGGCCAAGGGCTCCTCGGAGCTCGCGAAGACCAGCGAGGAGGAGCGCGGCTCCTTCGTGCTCACCGATGACGAGGTGCTGAGGCTCGCCCGCTGGGCCTGCGAGATCGAAGACCACTACGGCCAACCCATGGACCTCGAATGGGCCAAGGACGGCGAGACGGGTGAGCTCTTCATCGTCCAGGCCCGTCCCGAGACGGTGCAGGCGCGTCGGGCCGGCGGCCGCCTCGAGACCTACCATGTCTCTGGAACCGGTGAGCTCCTGCTCACCGGCACGAGCATCGGCGACGCCGCCGCGGCCGGCAAGGCGCATGTCATCCAGAGCCCCAAGGAGGGCGACCGCTTCCCCGAAGGCGGGATCCTCGTCACCGCTCAGACCGATCCAGACTGGGTGCCGCTGATGAAGCGGGCCGCCGCCATCGTGACCGACCACGGCGGACGCACGTCGCACGCCGCGATCGTCAGCCGTGAACTCGGCGTTCCCGCCGTCATCGGTGCCGGCAAGGCGACCAAGAGCCTGAAAGACGAGCAGGAAATCACGGTTTCCTGCGCCGAAGGTGACGAGGGCCATGTTTATGCCGGAATCGCCGAGATCGAGGTGGAAGAGGTCGACCTGAGCGACATTCCTCGAACCCGAACGCAAGTCATGGTCAACATCGGCAATCCCGCGGCCGCCTTCAGCTGGTGGCGCCTGCCCACCGACGGCGTCGGGTTGGCGCGGCTGGAATTCCTGATCAACAACGCCATCAAGGTGCACCCGATGGCACTGGCCCACTTCGATGCTGTCGAAGACAAGGCCGTGCGCAAGGAGATCGAGGCGCTCACCCGCGGCTATCCATCGAAGCCGGACTACTTCATCGACAAGCTCGCCCGCGGCATTGCCCGCGTCGCGGCCGCACATCACCCGAGCCCGGTGATCGTGCGGCTCTCCGACTTCAAGACCAACGAATACGCCGACCTGATCGGCGGTCGCCAGTTTGAGCCCGAGGAAGCAAACCCGATGCTCGGTTGGCGGGGTGCGAGCCGTTACTATGACGAGGACTACCGCGACGGCTTCGCGCTCGAATGCGCCGCGATCCGCAAGGCGCGCGACGAGATCGGCCTGACCAACATCATTGTCATGGTGCCCTTCTGCCGAACCGTGGGCGAGGCCGACCATGTCTTGCAGGTGATGAGCGATAACGGCCTGATCCGCGGGCGCGGCGGCCTGCAGATTTACGTGATGGCCGAGATTCCCTCCAACGTCATCCTGGCCGACGCGTTCGCAGACCGCTTTGATGGCTTCTCTATCGGCTCGAACGATCTCACCCAGCTGGTCCTCGGCGTGGACCGGGACTCCGATAAGCTGAAGGCGCTCTTTGACGAGCGCGACCCGGCCGTGAAGCGGATGATCGCGCGCCTGATCGAGGAAGCGCACAGGCACGACACCAAGGTCGGGCTGTGCGGCCAAGTGCCGAGTGACCACCCCGACTTCGCGCATTTCCTCGTCGCGGCCGGGATCGACTCGATCTCGGTGACACCCGACAGCTTCCTCAAGGTGAAGAAGGAGGTCGCCGCCGCCGAGGCAAGGCGCCACGACTGACAGCCGGACCGGGAAAGGATGGACCATGAAAATCGGCATGTTCGAGATGGAACCGTGGGAACGGAAGGCCTTCGAGGACCTCGGCAAGAGCCACGAGATCGTCTATCGCGAAGGCCCGCTTGACGCGGATGCCGTCGCGGAGGTGGCCGATGCCGAGATCCTCTCCGTCTTCATCTATTCTCAGCTCGATCGGGAGCTGCTCGACCGGTTCGACCGGCTCAAGCTGATCGCGACGCGCTCGACCGGCGTCGACCACATCGACCTCGAGCGCTGCCGCGAACGCGACATTGCCGTGGCAAACGTACCGACCTACGGCGCCCACGTCGTCGCCGAGCACACCTTCGCGCTGCTCCTGGCGATTTCCCACCGGCTCGTCGAGGCGGTCGACCGCACCCGTCGCGGCGATTTCTCGCTGAAGGGCCTCACCGGCTTCGATCTCCACGGCCGCACGATGGGCGTCGTCGGCACCGGCGACATCGGCGGCCATGTCGCGCGGATCGCGCGCGGCTTTGGCATGGAGGTGCTGGCCTTCGACATCAAGCCGCGGCAGGAGCTCGCCGAGGAGACGGGCCTGACCTACGTCGAACTGCTCGAACTGCTCTCGCGTTCCGACGTCGTCTCGCTCCATGTCCCTGCGATCAGCGCTACCGAGAAGATGATCTCCCACGACGAGTTCGCGGCGATGAAGGAGGGGGCGGTGCTGATCAACACCGCGCGCGGCACCGTGGTCGACACGGAGGCGCTGCTCAAGGCGCTGTCGGACGGCCGCTTGGCTGCGGCTGGTCTCGACGTGCTCCCGGAGGAGCCCACGGTGCGTGAGGAAGCCGAGCTCCTGCGTTCCTACTTTCAAGAAAAACATAAGCTCGACACGCTTCTCGCCGATCACCTCCTTTTGCGGATGCGCAATGTCATCGTCACGCCGCACAGCGCCTTCAACACCCGCGATGCCGTTCAGCGCATCCTCGAGACGACCCGCGGCAATATCGAAGGCTTCCTCCGCGGCGAGCCGCAGAATCTGAGCGGTGGGTAACGGCGACGGAGCCGCCGCGCCGCGATTCACGCTGCGGCACCGCCGGAAGCCGAATGCAAAAAGTCACGAGGGGCGTGTCTGCGGTGCGAATTTTTCGTACTATTGATCCGTCCCAACGGAGGGTGGCATGGGTGTCAAGATCAGCATTTCCCTGACTGACGAACATGCTTGTCTCGCCGAAGACGCTGGGGCCAGCGGCGATTACGCCTCCTCAAGCGAAGTCATTCGTGAGGCGCTGCGCGATTGGCGGAGCAAGCGGCTGTTGGGCCGGCGGCCGCCTCGAGACCTACCATGTCTCTTGAATCGGTGAGCTCCTGCTCACCGGCACGAGCGTCGGCGACGGCGCGCAGGTGGTTCTTCACGAAGGGTGCGTAGGCATCGTGCTCGGTCGGGTTGGAAAAGCGGATGTCGGTGCCGGGCGGTAGTGGGATCAGGCTTCCGGGCTCCATGCCCACGGTCAGCGTGCCGCCCTTGTTGGTGCCGCTCAGCCCGCCCGCTGTGCCGTTGGGATCGGTGATGAAGCCGGTAAAACAGCGCTGCTACCTTGGCCTTGACCAGCGCGGCATCCTCGAACTGGTCGAGCTCATGCAGCCTCAGCAGCACCGGCGCGAGCCAAGTGACGCCCCGAAGCTGGCCCGCCGCGAGCGGCTTGAACAGGTGCAGGCAATCGGCGGCGGGGACGCGGATCGGGTCCATGCGGAGAGACCCCAGCGGATCGCCCGGGCGGGAGGACAAGACCCGGTAGGCGACCCGGCGACCGGCGGCATCGAACTCGATGCCCGCGCGGATCCGCGCCCCGCCGCCGATCTCGCGATGCAGGTCCATGGGAACCTGCTCGCGATCCAGAAGCTCGATGTGAAGGGGAAGGGCAGCGGCCTCGCTGGCGACGCGCAGCCGGGCGAAGCTCTCGCCGCTCTCGACCATCGCGCGCACGGCCATGGCCTGCAGCCCGAAGAAATCGGCCAGCCGTCTGGGGCGGCAGGTCCGTCCAGCGCAGCCAAAGCGCCTGCAGCCGCTCGCGCACCGCCCGGTCAGGATGGGTGGATTGTGGCTTGATCCCGGCGCCCACGACATTGCCGACCACGCTATCAACCGCCGCCGCCACCCACGGGTTGTTCCGCGCATACCACCCGGCCCGCCGTGCCGCCGTGGTCGCCCCGGCGAGGACCGCCGCGTTCAGCCCGTCGACTGTCCGCGCCCCCTCCCAACGCCGCCCGCCACCCGCGGCGTCGAAGCCACGGATGCGCGCGAGGCCGAAAAGGCGATGGAGGAAGGTCCGCATGGGCGACAGAATCGCCCAAAACGGATCTTCAAGCTATTGGGAATGTTTGGGAATGATGGGTTGGGGCGCGGGAGGACTGGCCGAAGTCGCGGTGACCGGCCCGTTGGTGCGCGCCATCCTATCCGCCGATTGCGCGCACCGCCGTCATGTGCATGACGTTGAAACCGCCTGAAACCGAACGAAAGCGCCAGGACAGGAGTGTCCGTCGCGCTGAAAAACATCGTCGCCGGGCCAGGATGATGCGGGTTCACGGCCCGATCCGCCCAACTTCGGGCGTTTCGGCGACCGCCGACGCCGATCGGGGCGCAAAAAACACTTGATCAGCTGGCAAAATCAGTCGAGCTTGCCATCAAGCGGCAGGCCACCTGGGGTTGTCGGTGCAGGACGTAACGAAGGAGAAATGCAACTGAGGCTCACAGTGGCATTTCGACAGCATCTGGAGGGGAGCGTCACGGTCAGTGGCGCCAAGAACAGCGCGACGCGCGTATTGGCTGCGGCCCTGACCAGCGAGGCCGAGGTCACGCTGCGAAATTTCCCGCTCGCCCTGGAGGACGTGAGGGCGAAGATGGCTTTCGTGGCTGCGATGGGGGCCGAGTTGACCCCGGATCACGCGCGTGAGGAACTCACCGTCCTCGCAAGGGGTCTTTGCTGCGATTGCATCCAGGACTTCAACCTGCCGATCCGCACGACCTATCTGCTTGCCGCCAGTACCCTGGCGCGGGATGGCCGAGCGCGGGTGCCCTATCCCGGAGGCTGCAAGATCGGTAGCCGTGGCTACGACCTGCACATGATGGTCTGGCGCCAGCTCGGCTGCATGGTCGAGGAGCGCCCTGACCATATCGAGGTGACCGGGCGGCTAAAGGGGGGCGCCATCGACTTCCCGATCTCGACGGTCGGCGGCACTGAAAACGCGCTCATTTGCGCGGCGGTGGCAACGGGCGAGACACTGATCCGGAACGCCTACGTCACGCCCGAAGTCAGAGACCTGATTGACTTCCTGCGCGAGATGGGAGCGATTGTCTCGCCGGAGGGGAGCAGCCATATCCGCATTCAGGGCCAGGGCGGCTTGCTGCGCGGCGCGACCTTCTCGATCATGCCCGACCGGATCGAGGCCCTGACATGGATCGTTCTGGGTGCCACCAGCGGCGGAACCATCCATATTCGCAACATCCCGCTCGAGACGATGCGGGTGCCGCTGATCCACCTGGGCGAAGCCGGGCTCGATCTGTTCCTGAACTCGGCCTCTGCGCTTGTTTCCCCGGCATGTATCGGGGTACACGGACTACAGCCTTTCGAACTGGCGACGGGAACGCATCCCGGCGTGATATCGGACATGCAGTCGTTTTTTGTTTTCCTCGCTCTCTTTGCGAACGGGCGCTCAATCATTCACGATTATCGTTATCCCGAGCGCATCGCCTATGTGCAGGAACTGGCGCGGTTTGCCCCCGGTGCGCTTTCGGCCGAGCGTGGCAGGATCATCGTGCACGGCCCCGTCGCGCTGCAGGGCGCCGAAGCAGCATCGACCGATTTGCGGGGCAGCATGGCGCAGATCATGGCGGCCCTCTGCGCCGAGGGTCGGAGTCAGGTCGATGGCGTCGAAATGGCGCTGCGCGGCTACAACAACCTGCCGGCGAAACTCGCGCAGTTGGGGTGCGACATCGAATGGCAGGAGCAACAGCAGGCTGCCCCTTCGCTTCACGGAGGGCACCGGGTTCGCGCCGTTGTGTCCGCGGTTCCATCGTGATCTGGAGCCTCGTTCATGTCGGCGGCTGATGCGGCTCCCGCCCCTCCGCTGCGCGCGCGGCTGGAGGTGGCGCTGCCCGGGCGGGTGGCGGCGGGCGTGTCGCTGGCACGGTTAGGGCGTTGGCGGATCGGCGGGCCGGTCGATCTGGTGGTGACGCCCGACAGCGTCGCCGACGTCGCGCGGGCGGTCGCGATCCTGGCCGACAGCGGGGTGCGCTGGACGGCGATCGGCGAAGGCTCGAACATCCTGTTCGACAGCGCCGGGCACCGCGGCGTGATCCTGCGGATCGGCCCCGACCTCGCCCGCTACCGCGCCGACCCCGCGACCGGTGAGATTGAAGCCGAGGCCGGCATCTGGGTGCCCTGTTTCGTGCGCCGGACCCTCACGCTGGGGCTTGCGGGTTGCGTGCACGCCATCGGCATCCCAGGGATGCTGGGGGGGCTGGTGGCGATGAACGGCGGCAGCCAGCGCCGCGGCATCGGCGACGCAGTGGTGGAGGTGACCGCCGTCGATCCGGCCGGGCGGCTTAAGCACTTCGCTCGCGCGGCCTGCGACTTCGCCTATCGCGCCTCGGTCTTCCAGCGCAACGGGGCGGTGGTCGTCGCGGCCCGTTTCCGCTATGCGCCCGCCGATCCGGCCGCGCTGCGGCGCGAGGCTATCGCCATCATGGCCGAGCGGCGGCGCAAGTTCCCCAGCCGGCTGCCTAACTGCGGCTCGGTTTTCGTCTCGGACCCCGCGCTTTACGCGACGCTGGGCCCGCCGGGGGCGGCGATCGAGGCGGTGGGGCTGAAGGGCACGCGCGCAGGCGGGGCACGCATCTCGCCGGTGCACGCGAATTTCATCGTCAACGAGGGCGGGGCCAGTTCGGACGACGTGCTGGCGCTGATCGCGCTCGCCCGCGCGCGCGTCCTTGCCGCGACGGGTATCGCCATGCGCTCGGAGGTGCTGCACCTGCCCCCCGATGGCCCGCTGCGGGCTGCGCACGAGAAGGCCGAGGCGACAGCAGCATGATCGTGTACATCATCCTTTGCGAACGCGCCTTTTCCACCGGCATGGGCGGGCACTATTTCTCCATGCTTCATCTCGTGAAGGAGATGGAAAACCTAGGTGAGAAATGCGAGATCGTCTGTTTCGGAGACATGCGCCCCGGTGCCTTTACAGGGCAAGCCTACAGCATGTACGAAAGGACCGACGCCGGCTGGAAAAGCTTTGAGGCTGATTTCAAGGGCCGGATGAGCCAGTGCCGGATCATCCATTGCTACGGCGATGAAGTTACTCGCTGGGTCGACAACAGGATCCACGACTGGGGTATTCCCGTTGTCACGACGAAGCCCGGAAGAAAGCCGTTCGCGGGTCACAACCGGCGATTCCGGAACATGATCTTCTTCACGGCGTCGGAGTACGAGCAGGAAAGGCGGCGGGCGTTTCTCTCGCCGATGCGCTACAACCTGGCCCTGATCCCGCAGCGGATCAGTAAGGAACAGCTCGTCGGACATGGCCGTCGCTCACCCTTTTCGGACAGCAACGCCATCAAGATCCTGCGCATTGGGAGATTCGTGCCCGAGTATGCCATCGTCGTCCAACAATCGGTCAATCTGGCCCGACAGCTGCGCGCCCGCGGCCGCGAGGCCGAGATTTCCGTGGTAGGGACCATGCAGGACGTCACGGTGTTCGACGAATTGCAACGAAGATACGGCAACGACACCACGTTTCTGACGGACGAGGAATTCACCTTTCGCGCCGCCGAGTTGATCGGTTTCGCCGACATCGTCGTGGGCGTGGGCCGAGGCGCGATGGAGGCCGTCATGATGCGCAAGCCGACATTCGTGAGCGGCACCGACCCGAACCTGCCGATCTTTCTCGACCAGCTCTCGTTCGACGCGTGCTTTGCCAACAACTTCTCGACAAGAACCGAGGCTGTGGGAGCGTGCGAACCGCACGCTGCGTTCGAGAGGTTCTTCGCGAGCATAGAGTCGGAAACCGAGGCCGAGCGCCACCTCAGTTTTCTTGACGAGATTGCAAGGGAGCATTTCGACGCCGCGGTGGGAGCACAGCGGACGCTGGACTACTACGCGACCTGCCGATCGGAGCCGTCCTGGATGCTGCAGAGGTTAGACTCGTTTCTGATCAAGTTGAGGCATGCCCTGCATCGCAGATATAGTTCGCGCATTCCTCTGAGGCGAAGGCGGTGCGGATGCGAGGGCGGCACCGCCGACGCCGATCTCCTCGCCGCGATCCGTGCCGATCTCGCCCGCTCCCCCTGGTCTGGCGAAGGGCACCGCAAGGCGTGGGGGCGCCTGCGCATCCTCGATGGCCTGCGCATCTCGCGAAAGCGCGTGCTGCGCCTGATGCGGGAGAACACGCTGCTTTCGCCACATCGGGTATGCCTGCGCCCGGGTGAGACGCACGACCGCAAGATTGTCACCGAGGCGCCCAACGTGATGTGGGCGATCGACGCGACCCAGGTCACCACCGCCCGAGACGGCAAGGTCGGCTCTTCGGCGTCGCCGAGCACTGGAACGCCGATTTCGTCGGCTGGCACGTGACCCGGCACGAGGCCCTGCAGGCGATCAGCATGGCGGTGTCCGAGCGGTTCTGCCACCTCGGCCGCGACGCCGCCCGGGCCGTCGTCGCACGCTACAACACCGAGTGGCTGGTCGAGAAGAACGGCCTCGTCAGCCCCAAGGCCGCGCGAGAGCGGTGGATGGCGGCCAACCCCAAGCAGGCCGCGTCGTGCAAACCATTGTCCAGGAAACCGGGGTCGAGACAGGAATAACCCCAGCCTCGGCGTGACAAATGATCCAATCGATTGAATCTGTTTCAGCGATCGATCATCTGTATCGATGGGGAACCAGCGCCGTCGGCCAGCGCGTATCGGGCCAGGAGTGACGCATGCACGCTCAGTCTCTGGCGCCCTGGGAGCACGACCACGCCTTCGGCCAGGACGTGACGCGGCCCGGCGAGCGCCGCACCGTGATCGTGGTGGTCCTGACCGCGGTGACCATGGTGGTGGAGATCATGGCCGGCCTCGCCTATGGCTCCATGGCGCTGCTGGCGGACGGGCTGCACATGGCCTCCCACACCGCCGCCCTCGGCATCGCCGTGATCGCCTACGTGTGCGCCAGACGGTTCGCCCGCGACCGCCGCTTCACCTTCGGCACCGGCAAGATCAACGCGCTCGGCGGCTTCGCCAGCGCCGTGCTGCTGGCAGTGTTCGCGCTGTTGATGGCGTGGGAAAGCACCCGGCGGTTGTTCCAGCCGCTGGAGATCGCCTTCGACCAGGCGATCCTGGTCGCCGTCCTCGGCCTCGCCGTCAACCTGGTCAGTGCGCTGATCCTGCGCGGCGGCCATGATCATGGGCAGGGTCTCGGGCACCATCACGGACACGGGCAGGATCACGGGCATGAACATGGGCATGGTCGCGCCGATGCACGGGACCGCGACCACAACCTCCGCTCCGCCTACGTGCACGTCCTCGCCGATGCGCTCACCTCCGTGCTCGCGATCGCGGCGCTGCTGGCGGGAAAGCTGGCCGGGCTCGCCTGGATGGACCCGACAATGGGGCTGGTGGGGGCGGCGGTAGTAACCGTGTGGGCGGTGCGGCTGCTCAGGGACTCCGGCTCGGTCCTGTTGGATTGGCGGGCGCCGGAGCGGGTTGAACGGCGCATCCGCGCCGCCCTGGAAGCACACGACGGCGATCGCCTCACCGACCTGCATGTGTGGTCGGTGGGACCGGGGGTGTTCGCCGCCGAGCTCGCCGTGGTCGCCCACCGTCCGCACGACCCGGACCACTACAAGGGCCTGATCCCCGAGGACGCGGGAATCGTCCATGCCACCGTGGAAGTCCACCGCTGCGGGCCGTGACCCGCCTTCTCAGAACAGGCGGCCGCCGTCGGGGACCGGCCGGCCCGGCGTCACCAGCACCACCTCGCCATCGCCGTCCGGCAGCCCCAGCACCAGCACCTCGGACATGAACCGGCCGATCTGCTTCGGGGCGAAGTTGACCACTGCAATCACCTGCCGGCCCACCAAGCCCGCGGCCCGGTAGTGCCGGGTGATCCGGGCCGCGGTCTTGCGGGTGCCGAGCTCGGACCCGAAATCGATCCACAGCTTGAAGGAGGGGGCGCGCGCCTCGGCGAACACCTCGGCGCGGGTGATGGTGCCGACGCGGATGTCGATCCTGGCGAAGTCGTCGCAGGCGATGGTCATGGGAGTGCCGGCTCCGGCGGCAGGATGCCGGGCCGGCCGTTCCCGGCCCGTCCGGCCGGTCAGCGCCGCGCCCGCCGTCATCCGCTCGGCGGCCATGGGTTCATAACGAAGCGGCCACCCGAGAGGGGTGGCCGCCGTGCCCGGGTAGAGCTGCCGTCAACGTTACTTCTTGGGAGCCGCCGGTGCGCCCTGCTTCATCTTCAGGGCCATCTCCTTGACCTCGTCCAGCGTCTCGGAGATGCGGGTGTTGATCGTCTTGGTGGCTTCCTCTTGCGCCTTGGAAACCATCTCGGCCAGCTCGCGCATGTTGGCGAGCGCCTTCTCGAACGTGTACTTGGTCAACTCTGCCTGCTTGGCCGCGGCCTCCGGCGGCGAGCCCGCCTTGGTGATGGCGTCCACCGCCTTGGAGACCTCGTTCATGCTCTCCTGCAGGATCTCGGTCTGCCGCTTGGCAATCGCCTGAATGCCTTCGAAGGTGACCCGGTTGGCAGCGGTGAGGGCCTCGACGTTCTTGCGCTGGCTGGCGACCAGACCGTCGACGTCGACCCCCGGGAGCTTGTAGTTCTTCAGCACCTTGCTGAACTCGTCGGCGAACTTCGTAGGATCGAAGTCCTTCATCATCTTGGTGAGATCGGGAAATTCGGGCATCTGCGCCATGATCGGTTCCTCTCAGCGTTGTCGGGGACAACGAAATCGTTAATGCCGTCACTATCCGCCAATCGCCCCAGCGTGTCAACGGATTTATTGCGCCGCACAAGAACTTTTTGCTGCACTGCAACAGTGCGGTAAGAGTTTGTTTTGGATGAATAATTTGCGTTATCCCGCGACCGAGGCAGGCAGGGCGCAAGACCCCCAAAGGCCTGGCCGGGGGCGCATTTCGGCCTGCGTCCGTCGGGATTCGGGTGCCGTCGGGGCGGGCAGACCGGCCGGCAACGCCCGCCCGTCAGGGGGATTCAGGCGGAGCCGGGAATGCGGCGGGGCCCGGTGCGGTGGCGGGGGCGGTGTCGGCCATCCCGGGCAGCAAGCGGACCACCATCTCGGAGCGCCGCAACGCCTGATCCAGATGGGCCATGGTGCGCGCCATGTCCGCGCTGTCATCATCCAGCCAGGTGTGGAGCGTGGTGAGGTAGATGAGGGCCAGGCCCTTGACCCGCACCGCCCCCGTCAACCCGGAGGACGAGAGCCCGGCGGCTTCCAGCAGCCATGCCATGGCGGTAGCAAACCGGGGCGCCACCAGCAGCGCCGTCAGCGGGTCCGCCGGCAGGTCCCGCAACACCGCGGCGACCGCCGGCTTGTGCGGCACCAAGGCATCGAAGCGCCGCATCACCACCTCGAAAAGGCGATCACGAACCGGCTCGGTCAGTTCGGCCGGGCCGCCCGCCAGGGCGTGACGATCGGTCTGAACGATGAAGCCGGCCAGCAGATCCGCCTTGGTCGGGAAGGTCTGGTAGGCGTCGAGCAGCGAGACACCGGCTTCGGCCGCAACCTCGGCAAGGGTCAGCCGGCGCCAGCCTCGTGCCGGAAGAAGCTGTCTGGCGGCGGCGACCAGGCGGTCAGCAGGATCGGACGCGGTCGGCACGGCATGTCCCCTATCGCGGCGGTGCTTGTCAGACGATTGTAGCAGGGCCGATCGTTGTTATGTAAACCCAATTCGGCGACACTGTGCCGCTGGCCAACGTGGGCCTTCGGCGGAGAGGGAAGGGACCGTTGCATCCCAATCCACGCGAACCGACCTTGAGCGTGCTGTATGACGAGGCCGCCAGGCACCCCCTGCTGGCACGGGACGAGGAGTGCGAACTGGCCCGGCGGGCGGAGGCCGGAGATGGCGAGGCGGTGCATCGCCTGGTCGGGAGCCACCTGCGCTTCGTCATCAAGATCGCCCGCAGCTATCGCGGCATGGGCCTGCCGATGACCGAACTGGTGCAGCAGGGTGCGCTCGGCCTGGTCCAGGCGGTGCGGCGGTTCGACCCCGATCAGGGCGTCAGGCTGTCCACCTTCGCAATGTGGTCGATCCGCGCGGCCATCCAGAACCACGTCCTGGCGTCGTGGTCGCTGGTGCGGGCGGGCACCGGCAACGCCCAGAAGACGCTGGTCCTCAAGCTCAAGCGGATGGCGCAGGACCTGCGCAGCAACGGGGGACGGCTGAACGAGGACCTGATCGCCGCGATGGCCCGACGCTTCGGCGTGGCCACCGGCGAGGTGGGCGCGCTGGCCCGCCGCATCGTCGGCGGCGATGCCTCCCTGGACCATGTCTCGGGCGCTGGCGTGGCGCTCGCCGACCGGCTGGCCAGCGACGAGGCGACGCCCGAGCAACAGGTCGTGGCTGCCCGCCAGCAATGGTTCCTGTCGCAAGCGCTGGCCAAGGCTCTGGGCGCGCTGTCGCCCCGGGAACGGCTGGTGATCCAGCGGCGCTACCTCGATGACGTCAAGCCCACCTTCGCCGCCATCGGCCGCGATCTCGGCGTCTCCAAGGACCGGGTGCGGCAGCTCGAATCCCGGGCCCTTCGCAAACTGAGGGAGTTGCTCAACCCGGCGCTGGCCGATCTGCGGTGAGCCGGCCGCCGGGGCCGGCGCTCAGGAGGCGAGCGTACGGGACCGCTCGGCAGCAGCCCGCACCGCTGCCACCAACAGCGCGCGCAGACCGCCCGGTTCCGCCATCAGCACGCCGAGGGCCGCTTCCGTAGTGCCGCCCGGGCTGGTAACGCCTTGACGCAATACATCCGGCGACGCGTCGGTCGCGGACAGCAGACTCGCGGCGCCGATGACCGTCTCCCGCGCCAGCCGCCCGGCCATCGCCTCGGGCAGGCCGGCCTCGATCCCTGCGGCGGCCAAGGCCTCGGTCAGCAAAAACACGTAGGCCGGGCCGCTGCCGGAAACCGCGGTCACCGCGTCCATCAGCGATTCGTCCTCGATCCAGATGACGCCGCCCACCGCCTCCAGCAAGCCGGTGCACAGCGCCCGTTGTGCCGCCGTCACGGCAGGCCCGGCACAGGCCACGGAGATGCCGCGATGGACCGACGCGGGGGTGTTCGGCATCGCCCGGACCACTTGCGCCTGGTCGCCGAGGACGCGACGGAATGACGCCACGGTGCGGCCGGCGGCGATCGAGAGGACGACCGTGCCGGCGCCCGCAAAGCCCCGATAGCCGGCAACCACGCCGTCCATCACCTGCGGCTTGACCGCGAGCACGATGACATCCGGCCGGAACCGCGGGTCAAGCAGCCCTGGCTCCGGAAGCACCGAAACGCCCGGAAAGCGGGTGGCGACGGCCTCGCGGGTGCCGGTTTCAGGCTCGACCACGGCCACCGCGGACGGGGCGATGCCCCGGTCAATCCAGCCGGAGAGCAAAGCCTGCCCCATCCGGCCGCAGCCAACCAGAAGAATGCTGGAATCGCCCGCCGGGACCAAGGCCGGATCAGGCCTCGCCCACGGTCTCGATCATCGCGGCCGCCATCGCATCGGTGGCACTCTTGCCGCCCCAGATCACGTACTGGAAGGCGGGATAGAACCGTTCACACTCTTCGAGCGCCGTCTGCACCAGATCTTCCATCTGAGCCAGGCTCGGCCCGCTGCTGCCGCGCAGCGGCAGGGCGTGGCGGTAGACGATCAGCCCTTCCTCGTTCCACACGGCGAAATGGCCCATCCAGACCTTCTCGTTGACCAACGCCAGCAACTCGTGGACGGACTGCCGCTTGCCATTGGTGATCCGCATGTGCAGGTTCAGGGTGAACTGGACGGTGCTGACCGCCGGCTCCCACGACACATAAATGTTGAAGTCACACCAGCGACCGGGAAGCTGGACCGCCATTTCCTCCTCGCTGGGACGCTCGAACGCCCAATCGTTGGCGGCGACGATCTGCTCGAGAACGTCGATCGGCGAGTTTCCGGCAGCCTCCCAGGCTTGCATGGTGGTCATGAGCCTACCCTCCTTGATGGCCGCACCCGAAGGCGACCTCTCGAGTTCCTTGGGGGTGATGACGCTCCTGCGCTAGAAAGGCAAAATATTGTGACAGCTCCTCCCGTGCACACTATTGGTAGGTTGCCAAAACCGCCGTGCCGGGCGCAAGGGGATAATCGCCCGGCCGCGCAATTGGCAGTGGAAAAAATGGGGTCGAAACACGTCGAGCGCTACAGCCGCCCGTCCGCCCCGGTCTCTCCCGACGGAAGGTCGCCGGGCGACGGCGCTTCCGTGGTGGCGTCCGATCCGGCCAGCCGTTGTTCCAACCGGGCCAACCGCTCGGCCAGGGCCTCCTGTTCGGCCCGCGCGTTCGCGGCGGTGGCCCTCACCGCCTCGAACTCATCCCGGGTGACCAGGTCGAAATCCGCGATCAGGCGCTCCAACCGCTGACGGACCACGGCATCCACCTCCTGGCGGATGCCGGCGAACGCCGATGCGGCGCCGCTTGCCACCTTGGCCAGATCGTCCAACAATCGGTTGCTGGTCTGCATCGTCACCTCCGCCGTGGCTGCATCGCAACAGCCGATGCGCACTCGGCAATCACAGTATGAAGGCTTACGGGCGCCGCCGCAACCACGCCCGCTTGCCGCGGCCGCTGCCGGCACCCTATAAGGCGGGCCATGTTCATCGTCACCGGCGGCGCTGGGTTCATCGGCTCCAACGTGGTTGCCGCGATCGAGGATCGGTTGGATGCGCCGGTCGTCGTCGCCGATCATTTACGCCAGGGCGGTAAGTGGCGCAACCTGGCGAAACGCGGGTTGGCCGACCTGGTGGCGCCGGACGCGCTGCCGGAACGGCTGGCGGCACAACGGACCGGCATCCGCGCCATCATTCACATGGGCGCGGTCACCAGCACCACCGAGACCGATGCCGACCGCATGGTCGAGATCAACTTCCGGCTGTCGGCCCGGCTGTGGTCGTGGTGCGCGGCAGCGCAGGTGCCGTTCATCTATGCGTCGTCGGCAGCCACCTACGGTGACGGCCAGGCGGGATTCGATGACGTCGCCACCGCGGAGGGCCTTGCCCGGTTCAGGCCGCTCAACCTCTATGGCTGGAGCAAGCACCTGTTCGACCGCTGGGTGGTGCGCCAAGTGGCCGACCGGGCGCCGCGGCCGCCGCAGTGGGCGGGTCTCAAGTTCTTCAACGTCTACGGCCCCAACGAGTACCACAAGGGCGCCCAGGGCAGCGTGGTGCAGCGGCTGTTCCCCGAGGCCAAGGCCGGCCGGGCCGCCCGGCTGTTCACCTCCCATCATCCTGACTACCCCGACGGTGGCCAGATGCGGGACTTCGTCTGGGTCGAGGACTGCGTCGACGTGGTGCTCTGGCTGCTCGACCACCCCGACGTGTCCGGCCTGTTCAACGTCGGCAGCGGCCGCGCCCGCAGCTTCGCCGACCTTGCCGCCGCCGTGTACCGTGCAGCCGGCCGGGAGCCGCAGATCACCTACGTGCCGATGCCGGAAGCGATTCGCCTCCAGTACCAGTATTTCACCGAGGCCAGGCTGGACCGGCTCAGGGCAGCCGGCTACGACCGTCCGGCGACCGCCCTGGAGGACGGTGTCAGCCGCTACGTCCGCGACTACCTCGATACCCCCGATCCCTATCGCTGAGCCGATCAAAGCGAGAACTCACCGTCGCCATGATCTTCGCCATTCCGTTTCCCGCCATCGATCCCGTGATCGTCGAAATCGGGCCGCTGGCCATCCGCTGGTACGCGCTCGCCTATATCGCCGGGCTGCTGCTGGGCTGGCTGTACTGCCGCCGGCTGGTGGAAGGGCCGCCGCCGGTGGCGCGGCGCCAGGACATGGACGATTTCCTGGTGTGGGCGACCGTCGGCGTCATTGTCGGCGGGCGCCTCGGCTACGTGCTGTTCTACAACTTCGAGTATTACCTGACCAACCCGCTGGCCGCGCTGCAGGTGTGGCATGGCGGGATGTCGTTCCATGGCGGCCTGCTCGGCGTCGTGGTGGCGCTGTGGGCGTTCACCCGGCGACGGAACATTCCGCTGCTGGGATTTGCCGACGCGGTCGCCTGCGCCACCCCGATCGGTCTGCTGCTCGGCCGCATCGCCAACTTCATCAATGCCGAGCTGTGGGGTCGGGTGACCGATGTGCCGTGGGCGATGGTATTCCCCGGGGCCGGTCCGGAGCCGCGCCATCCCAGCCAGCTCTACCAGGCCGGTCTGGAAGGGCTCCTGCTGCTGGTGCTGCTGTTCGTGTTGTGGCGCCGGGAGCCGCTGCGCCGCCGTCACGGCCTTCTTACCGGCGTGTTCCTGGCCGGCTATGCCATTGCCCGCATCATCGGTGAGCTGTTCCGGGAGCCGGATGCCCATATCGGCTTCCTGGTGGCGGGCACCACCATGGGCCAGTGGCTGTCGCTGCCGATGCTGCTGCTCGGCCTGTTCCTGATTCTTTGGGCCCGGACGCGCGGCCAGCGTTGAATGGGTGACGCCGCTCCGGCATCGCCCAGTCCGCTCGCCGCCCTGCTGCGGGACCGGATCGCCCGGGACGGTCCCGTCAGCGTGGCCGAGTTCATGGCGGTCGCCCTCACCCACCCGCAGTATGGCTACTACGTTCGCCGCAGACCGTTGGGACGGGGCGGGGACTTCACCACCGCCCCGGAAGTCTCCCAGGTGTTCGGGGAGCTGGTGGGCCTCTGGTGCCTGGTGGTGTGGCAGGGGATGGGCCGCCCCGATCCGGTGGTCCTCAGCGAACTCGGGCCCGGCCGCGGCACCCTGATGGCCGATGCGCTCCGCGCCTGCCGGGGGGCGGAGCCGGCATTCCTCGAGGCTGCCCGCCTGCACCCGGTGGAGGTGAGCCCGGCTCTTCGCGCGGTCCAGCGCACGGCGATCGCCGGCACATGCCCCGGCCTTGCCGCCGTCTGGCACGATGATTTTGCCAGCGTGCCGGACGGGCCGCTGTTGCTGATCGCCAACGAGTTCTTCGATGCCCTGCCGGTGCGACAGCTGGTGCGGACGGAGGCGGGATGGTGCGAGCGCTGTGTCGGTCTCGCCACCCCGTCCGGCGGCGAACCCCGGCGTTTCGCCTTCATCGACGTTGCACTCGACGAGCCGCCGGTCCTGCCGCCGGGCCTTGCCGAAGCGGCGCCCGGCTGCATCGTCGAGGTGCGGCCGGCCGGCGATGCCCTGGTCCGTGCGATCGCCCGGCGCCTCCGCCAATATGGCGGCGCCGCCCTGATCATCGATTATGGCCACGCCGACAGTGCACCCGGCGACACCCTCCAGGCGGTGCGCCGGCACGCCTACCATCCGGTGCTGGACCGGCCGGGGGAGGCCGACCTGACCGCCCATGTGGATTTCGCCACGCTGGCCGCGGCGGCGCGGGAAGCCGGTGCGATGGTGTTCGGCCCGCTGCCTCAGGGCGTGTTCCTGGGCCGGCTCGGCGCGGCGGAGCGTACCCGAGCCTTGCAGGCTCATGCAGATCCCGAACAGGCGGCACTCCTCGGCACCGGCTTCCGTCGGCTGACCCACCCCCGGGAGATGGGGTTGCTGTTCAAGGTCTTGGCACTCAGCGATCCGGGCGGGCCGGTGCCCCCCGGGTTCGATCTCCCGGTGCGGTGACGCGGCGGCGGCGTGCCCATATACTCCGGCAGGCGTCGGGCCGGGCTGCCGGTGCACCCGTCCGGTCCGACGTCACGGATGGAGAGGAGGTCCCGCCCATGAGCTGGCAGCCGTGCGATCAAGCGGAAGCCGAGACGCATGACCCCGCCGACACGGTGTCGACGGTCATCATCCCCCATACCCGGGACCTCGGCGGCTTTCAGGTTCGCCGCGTGCTCCCTTCGACCGCCTGCCGGATGGTGGGGCCGTTCGTCTTCTTCGACGAGATGGGGCCCGCTGATTTCGCACCCGGCACCGGTATTGACGTCCGCCCCCATCCCCATATCGGGCTCGCCACCATCACCTACCTGTTCACCGGCGAGATCCTGCATCGCGACAGCCTCGGCACAGTGCAGCCGATCCGGCCGGGGGAGGTGAACTGGATGACCGCCGGCCGCGGCATCGTCCATTCGGAACGCACCGGCCCCGAGGTGCGGGCGTCCGGCGGCCCCCTGGCCGGCATCCAGGCCTGGGTGGCGCTGCCGAAGCACGCCGAGGAGATCGAGCCGGCGTTCAGCCATCACGGCAGCGACGTGCTGCCGCTGGTGGAGGACGACGGCGTCCGCATCCGGATCATCGCGGGAACACTGGCGGGGGTTGCGTCGCCGGTGCCGACGCTGTGGCCGATGGTCTACGCCGATGCGGTGCTGGAGGCCGGAAGCCGCTTCCGGCTGCCGCCGGAGCACGTGGAACGGGCCGTCTACGTGGTGTCGGGCGCCGTCGAGACGGCCGGCCAGATGGTGGAGAAAGGCCGGATGGCGGTGTTCCGGGGCGGCCGCGGCATCGATCTCCGGGCTGACGGGCCGACCCGGTTGATGATCGCCGGCGGCGAGCCGATGGACGGCCCCCGGCACGTCTGGTGGAACTTCGTGTCCAGTTCCAAAGACCGGCTCGAGCAGGCCAAGGCCGACTGGCAAGCCCGGCGCTTCCCCACCGTGCCCGGCGACGACGAACGCATCCCCCTGCCCGAGTAGACCGGGGCGACCACCGAATCGTCACCGCCAACCATCCCGACCGCTGATCAAAGGCGACCGCCGTGCCCGATGGCTGCGCCGAATCCTGCCATCATTTCAACCCAGTCGTAGCCTTGATTGCGGCAGGCGTTGAGCCCGGGTGCCCGGCTCGGATAGGGACTAGGTAATGTTGAAGGCGGACCCGAAAGATCGGATCGGTGGGCGCGCGGCCAAGCCGGCGAAGGTGCCGCGGCCATCGCGCAGGTCGGACCGCACGCGCGGGTCCCGTTCCGGCCGGGACAGGCCGTCCCGTCGGCCGCCGTTGCGCTGGTTCGGGCGAACCGCCCGGTGGACGGCCAAGTGGGCTGCCGTCTTGCTCATCTGGGTCGCGGTCGGCCTCGGGCTGGTGGTTGCCTGGTTCGCCACCGACCTGCCCGACATCGAAGCTGCCGTCGCCGCCACGCGGCGGCCTTCCATCACCGTGCTGGCCGCCGACGGCACCGAGCTCGCCACCGCCGGAGATTTGTACGGCTATGCGGTGACGGTGGATACCGTGCCGCCGGCGCTGCCGCTGGCCATGCTGGCGACCGAAGACCGCCGCTTCTACCGCCACTTCGGTATCGATGTGTTCGGGCTGGTGCGCGCCGCCCATGCCAACATCCGGGCCGGCGGCATCGTCCAGGGCGGCAGCACCATAACCCAGCAGGTGGCCAAGAACCTGTTCCTGACCCCGGCCCGCACCTGGGAGCGCAAGGTCCAGGAGCTGATCCTGGCGTTCTGGCTGGAGCGGCGCTTCACCAAGGACGAGATCCTGGCGCTCTACATGAACCGTGCCTACTTCGGCGCCGGTGCCTACGGGGTCGATGCCGCCGCCCGCAAGTTCTTCGGCGTGTCGGCCAGCCGGCTCTCGACCTACCAGTCGGCGATGCTGGCGGGGCTGCTCCGCGCCCCCTCCCGCTACAACCCGCAGGCCAGTCCCGAACGGGCCGCGGGCCGCACCCGCCAAGTGCTGGCTGGCATGGTCGATGCCGGGTTCATCAGCGAAGCCGAGGCGAGCGCCGCGGAGCGGCGGCCCGGCGCCATCGTCGCGGTGCGGGGTGGTGGTGGCAGCAGCCGCTATTTCGTCGACTGGGTGATGGACCAGGTGCCGGATTTCGTCTCCGCCGACGACCGCGACCTGATCGTGGTCACCACCCTGGACCCGCGCCTGCAGGGCTTGGCGGAATCCCGGGTCGCCACCATGCTGGCGGGGGAGGGGGCCGGCAAGCGGGTCTCCCAGGGGGCTTTGGTGGCCATGACCTATGACGGCGCGGTCCGGGCCATGGTCGGCGGGCGGAGCTACGCCGGCAGCCAGTTCAACCGCGCCGCCCAGGCCCGCCGGCAGCCGGGCTCGGCATTCAAGCCGTTCGTCTACCTGGCCGGGCTGGAAGCCGGCCTTACCCCCGGCACCCGCATGGTGGATGGACCCATCGCCATCGGCACATGGCGGCCGACCAACTTCCAGGGTGGCTTTCTTGGCGAGGTCAGCCTGGAGGAAGCCTTGGCCTATTCCGTCAACACCGTGGCGGTGCAGGTGAGCGAGCATGCCGGGCGCAACCGGGTGATCCGGGCGGCCAGACGCCTCGGCCTCACCGGCGACCTGCAGGCAACGCCGAGCGTGGCGCTGGGTGTCAGCGGCACCTCACCGGTGGAGATCACTGCCGCCTATGCCGCCTTCGCCAACGGCGGCATCGGGGTGTTCGCGTTCGGCATCGACAGCATCCACGACCGCGACGGCAAGGTGCTGTACCAGCGGGGCGGCACCGGCGCCGGCCGGGTGATGTCCCCCACCGAGGCATCCCACATCACCCGGATGCTCGTCTCCGCCGTGGACTGGGGCACCGCCCGGGCGGCCAAGCTTGACCGGCCGGTGGCCGGCAAGACCGGCACCAGCCAGAGCTTCCGCGATGCCTGGTTCATCGGCTTCACCGCCGACCTGGTGTCCGGTGTGTGGATGGGCAACGACGACGACCGGCCGATGGATCGGGTCACCGGCGGCACACTGCCGGCCACCCTGTGGCGCCAGTTCATGGCCGAGGCCCACGCCGGCACCCCGGTGCGGCCGCTGCCGAGCCTGCTGCCTGATCGGACACCGGGCCGGGCACCGCCGATCGACGAGCGCCAGGACCGCGACTTCTTCGAACGCCTGATCGACGCCATCGCCGGCCAGCCGGGGTGATACCAACGGCCTGCCGGGACACCACTCGCGCCGCTTGACGGCGGCCGCCGGGTGCCACGACACTGTCAGGATCATGGGCAAACGAACTTCCGATGCCGGCGGCGGCACCGCCCGCGAGAGCCGCGAAGCGCGGGAGAAGCGGCTGGCCGAAGCGCTCCGCGCCAACCTGAAACGGCGCAAGTCCCAGGCGCGGGGGCGCGTCGTACCGGGCGAGCCGCCGCCGGAGAAGACCTGAGGAAAGCCGATCCGACGACCTGGTCGTCCCCGGGAGCTTGCCCGCCCGTGCCAACTGTCGTAAGCACGTCAGATTGATCGCTCCGTCGCCGATCGCTCCCCCTGCCGGGCGGCGCAGACGTCGATATCGGATCGGCAGAGCTTGTCTTTATCCGCGTCAGGGCAGTGACCGGCCTCTGAGCGTGCCGTCCGCGTCCGTCCCGAGGTTAAGCCGTCACCATGGACCGCATCCGCATACGAGGGGGACAGCCGCTGCAAGGCCGGCTGGCCATCGCCGGGGCCAAGAACGCGGCCCTGCCCCTGATGGCGGCCTGCCTGCTCACCGATGAGACGCTGACCCTCTCCAACCTGCCGCATCTGGCGGACATCGCCACCATGGCGCACCTGTTGGGCGAACTCGGCGTGCAGGTCACCATGGACGGCAGCGGACCGGACGGGGGTCAGGCCGGCCGGGTGTTGCAACTGACCGCAACCGACGTGCGCGATGTCACCGCGCCCTACGACCTGGTGCGGAAGATGCGGGCATCGGTGCTGGTGCTGGGGCCGATGCTGGCCCGGTTCGGCCGGTCCCGAGTGTCGCTGCCCGGCGGCTGCGCCATCGGCACCCGGCCGGTGGACCTCCACCTCAAGGCGATGGCCCAACTCGGTGCCGAGATCGAGCTCAAGGAGGGCTACATCGAGGCGCGGGCCCCCAGGGGCCTCTGCGGCAACCGGGTGGTGTTTCCCTTCGTCACCGTCGGCGGCACCGAGAACGCGCTGATGGCAGCCGCGCTGGCCAAGGGCGAGACGGTGCTGACCAACGCCGCGCGGGAGCCGGAGATCGCCGACCTTGCCCACTGCCTGATCGCCATGGGGGCGGAGATCGAGGGCATCGGCAGCGACACCCTGACCGTCCAGGGCCGGGAGCGTCTGCATGGCGCCCGGCATGCCGTCCTGCCCGACCGGATCGAGACCGGCACCTATGCCATGGCCGCGGCGATCACCGGCGGTAGCCTCGACCTGGTGGGGGCACGGCAGGAGCACATCGCCGCGCTCACCGAGGTGCTGCGCAGAGCCGGCGCCGAGGTGACGCCGACGGCTTCGGGCCTGCAGGTGAGCCGGCGCAACGGCCCGATCCGGGGTGTCGACGTGATGACCGAGCCCTACCCGGGCTTTCCCACCGACCTCCAGGCCCAATTCATGGCGCTGATGGCGGTGGCGGAAGGGGCTGCCATGGTCACCGAAACGGTGTTCGAGAACCGCTTCATGCATGTGCCCGAACTGGCCCGCATGGGGGCGGACATCAACGTTCACGGCGCCTCGGCGATCATCCGCGGGGTGCATAAGCTGTCCGGCGCGCCGGTGATGGCGACCGACCTCCGCGCCTCGGTCTCCCTGGTGCTGGCCGGCCTCGCCGCCGAGGGCGAGACCATCCTCAACCGGGTCTACCACCTGGACCGCGGCTACGAGCGGCTGGAAGAGAAGCTGGTGGCCTGCGGCGCCGACATCGAGCGCCTGCGCTACTGACGCGGACCGAGGGAGAGCGCCGTTGGCAGAAACCACGTCGATCGTCCTGGCCCTGCCCAAGGGGCGCATCCTGGGCGAGCTTCGGCCGCTGCTGGACCAAGCCGGGATCAGGCCGGAAGCCGCCTTCGATGATCCGGACAGCCGTCAGCTCCGCTTCCGCACCGATGATCCGCATCTGCATCTGATCCGCGTGCGGAGCTTCGATGTCGCCACCTTCATCGCCTTCGGTGCGGCTGATCTCGGCGTGGTCGGCAGCGACGTGCTGATGGAGTTCGACTATCCCGAGGTTTATGCCCCGGTGGACCTGAACCTCGGCCGCTGCCGCATGGCGGTGGCCGAGCCGGCGGAACTGGTGGCGGAGGACGACCCCGAGAGCTGGAGCCATGTGCGGGTGGCCACCAAGTATCCGCGGGTGACCACCCGGCACTTCGCCGAACGCGGCGTGCAGGCCGAGTGCATCCGGCTGAGCGGCGCCATCGAGCTTGCCCCGGCCATGGGCCTGTGCCAGCGCCTGGTGGACTTGGTGTCCTCCGGCGCCACCCTCAAGGCCAACGGCTTGACGGAAGTGGAGACGATCGCCCACATCTCGGCCAGACTGGCGGTCAATCGGACGGCCTGGAAGACGCGGCCCGCGCCCGTCAGCCGCTGGGTCGAGAGATTTCGGGAGGTAACCGGTGCCGCTGAGGCTTGACATCCGCACCCGGCAGTTCGCCGAACGCTTCGCCCAGGTCGTGGCCGGACGGCGGGAACCTGCCGCCAATGTCGAGAAGGTGGTAGCCGGCGTTGTCGACGACGTGCGCCAGCGCGGTGACGCTGCGCTGATCAAGTACACCCGGAAGTTCGACAAGGTCGAGCTGACCCCGGACCGGCTTCGGTTCTCAGCCCGGGAGATCGACCTGGCCATCGCCGACTGCGACAAGAATGTGGTCGACGCCCTGGAGATGGCGGCCCGGCGGATCGGCTCGTTCCATCGCCGCCAGCTGCCCCAGGATCTGGACTACACCGACGATGTCGGCATCCGTCTCGGTTACCGCTGGACGCCGGTGAGCGCTGCCGGGCTCTATGTCCCGGGCGGCACCGCGGCCTATCCCTCGTCGGCCCTGATGAACGCGCTGCCGGCCAAGATCGCCGGGGTCGAACGCCTGGTGATGGTGGTGCCGACCCCGGAGGGGCGGGTCAACCCGCTGGTGCTGGCGGCCGCCCGGATCGCCGGGGTGGACGAGGTCTACCGGATTGGTGGCGCCCAGGCGATCGCCGCCCTGGCCTACGGCACCGCCACCATCCGGCCGGTGGACAAGATCGTCGGCCCCGGCAACGCCTACGTGGCGGCGGCGAAGCGCCGGGTGTTCGGGATCGTCGGCATCGACAGCATCGCCGGGCCGTCGGAGGTGCTGATCGTGGCCGACGGCTCGGCCGATGCCGACTGGATCGCCGTGGATCTGCTGGCCCAGGCGGAGCATGACGCCGCCGCCCAGTCGATCCTGATCACCGATGACGCGGCCTACGCCGACGCAGTGTGCGCGGCCGTCGACCGCCATCTGCCCACCCTGCCCCGGCGGGACATCGCCCGGCGGAGCTGGGAGGACCATGGCGTCGTCATCATCGTCGAGGACCTCAAGGCGGATGCTCCGGCGCTGATCGACCGCCTGGCCCCCGAACACCTTCAACTCGCCCTGGAGGACCCGGCCGAGTTTGCCGACTCGGTGCGCCACGCCGGCGCCGTGTTCCTCGGCCGCCTGGTGCCGGAAGCCTTGGGCGATTACGTCGCCGGCCCCAACCACGTGCTGCCCACCGACCGCACCGCCCGATTCTCCTCCGGTCTCGGCGTCATCGACTTTATGAAGCGGACCACGTTTATGGGGTGCGGCGCCGGCGGGCTTGCCGCCATCGGGCCGGCCGCGGTCACCCTGGCCGAGGCGGAAGGGCTCGATGCCCACGCCCGTTCGGTGGCGCTCCGCCTCAACCGCCGACGCACCGGCTGATCCGCAAGGGTGGACCCGGCCACCCTGGGGACGCGCCTCCGGCGGCTCAGTGCACCGGCGGCAGGGTGAATACCTGACCCGGATAGATCAGGTCGGGATCGCGGATCTGATCCCGGTTGGCTTCGTAGATCTCGGTGTAGGCGAAGCCGGTGCCATAGACGGTGCGGGCGATCCGCCACAGATTCTCGCCGGGGCGGATCACCACGGTGTGGAGGGGCGTTGCCACGCCGTCGTCCGGCTCTGGCGTCGCCAGGGGCATGCCTGCCAGCGTCTCGGCCGCCACGAACGGCACGGCTACCCGGGCCAGCACCTGGCCCGCCGCATCCACCTGATCGGCCCGGACGCCACCGGCGGAGCCGTCCGGCCAGGCATGGGGACGCAGCAGCCAGCGGCCCTGCTCATCGGCCACTGCCTGTCCGACGAAGGTGTCGCCGACATAGACGTTGACCGCAGCAGACTCCGGAGCGTGGCCGCTGATCGTGAGTTGGCCGGCGGCGTCCCGATCGACCGCGGTGATGGCGAGCGCCAACCCCGCTGGCACGTCCTCGGCGGAAGGTTCGGCCGGGACCTGCAGCACGGTCGCCGGGCCGGCGCCATCGCGGGGGATCTGCATCACCAGGGCACGGGTTGCGGCGGAGGCCGGAGATCCGGTGCCGGGATCGGCCCGGTCCGGGATGATAACCAGCAAAAGGTCGTCGGACAGCAGCCGTGGCGCCGGAGAGTCGTCGTCATCGGCCGGGTGGACCTCCAGACCGAGCCAGCGTTCCCCCGGCGCTAAGGGGGCCTCGGGAAGGAACACCCATTCGCCGCGATGATCGGCGGTGGTTTCGCCGATCGGCCGGTCACGGTCGGTGATGACCACCCGCGCTCCCGGCTCGGCACGGCCGGCCAGGACGGCGTCGCCCTCCGGGGTGACCCGAACCACATCGAATCGCGGGAGCGACGACGGCGCGTTCGGTGGGGTCTGCCCGCCCTCGCGGGCATTGGTGTCCGGTCCGGCCGGCGCCGTCCACGCCGTCGCCGCCGGTGGCGCGCGGTCCGGTTCGGCCTGGCCCGCCGGCGGCACCAGCGGACTCACGGTCATCGGCGGCGCCGGATCCCGGCCGGTGTAGTTGAGGACGATTGCGGCTGCCACCACGATCACGCCGAGGGCGGCAACGAGAACTGAGCGCTGCACCAAGCGGAGTCCACCAATGTCAAGCTTGGTCGCCGAGTCTACTGCGATGCGGCCCGCGCTGCAATGCACCCGTCCGAGACCTGCGGGTCAGATCGGGCATCGCTGCGGGGCGGGCGGAGCCGGCGTGGGAACGTGTCCGGATGGGATGAGGAAGCGGGATGGAGGCGGGTTGACGCCGGCGGCTGATTCGGGCTAGAACAAAAAACGAACAAAGCCGATGGGCCACGCACCATGCCTGCCGCCGACACCTTACCCGGACCGTCATCCGATGTCCCGCCGGAACGGCCGCCGCACCCCCGTTGCCGCCCCGATCCGGCGCTGCTTGCCGGCTTGAGGGCGCAGATCCGCCGCCTCGAGCATCATGCCGGTGGTGGGCCCGGCAATGCCGCCGGGAATGGCGATGGCGATGGTGCAGCAGCGGTGTTGTCTCTCGGGGCAGCCTCTCTCGACGACGCCCTGCCGTGGGGCGGGCTGCCGCGGGCCGGCCTGCACGACATCATTGCCGCCGATATGAGTGCCGCCGCCGCTGGCTTCACCGCCCTGCTCCTGGGGCGGCTGCTGGCCGAAGGGGGGGCGGTGGCGTGGTGCCGCCGCGCCCGGGCCGGTGCCGGCAGGATGCCGGCGGTGCTGTACGCCCCCGGGCTTGCCCGCTTCGGCCTCGATCCGGACCGGCTGATCGTGGTCGAGGCCGGCAGCGAGACCGATCTGCTCTGGGCTTTGGAAGAAGGGTTGCGGAGCGGCGCCCTTGCCGGCGTGGCCGGAGAAATCGGCGCCGCCCCGCCGATCGCCCTGCGCCGGCTGCAACTGGCCGCCGAGACCACGGCTACCCTGGCGCTGCTGGTCCGCCCGGCGCGCACCCTCGCGGCCTCCACCCCGGCGCTCACCCGCTGGCAGGTCGGCAGCGTGCCCGGCTTGATCGGCGGCAGCGCGGTTACGCCCCATGCCGCGACGGCGATCCATCCGGATGCCGATTCTGCTCCGCCGGCCGATCCGGTGCATCCCCGCTGGCGGGTGGAACTGCTGCGCTGGCGGGCCAGCGCCACAGCCCCCTCATCCTCCGGTTCCGCGCACCCGACACCGGCGGGTCCGGCTTCATGGCTGGTGGAATGGCATGAAACGCGTGGTCTCTCTGTGGCTGCCG
>REES01000030.1 GCA_007694935.1 Rhodospirillales bacterium | reverse complement strand
AAGGACGTTTTCGAGTAGGGACGAGAGGCACCGTTTGATTGAGCGTCGCTTCGATCCGACCGACCCGCTCCACCGAGACTCCCGCGCCGGGGCGGTGACCACCGCCGCAAACGCCGTCGTTGGGAATATTAACCTTGTCTGCCCGGTGCGCCTTTGCCATCATGGCGGGTTGACCGGCACTGTCGGCCGAACGACCCGCCCGCGAAAGGTTCAAGTCATTGATTTTGAACGGGAAAATCACTGAAATGTACACATTTTCCCGGGCCGGAGAGGCCACTTTCGTTTCCTATCAACGACTTAGCCGAAAAAACCGTGCACGAATGTGCACGGAACGCACCCAATCGCCCGTTTCGACACCGAATCGGCGCTCTTTCGTGCCGAATCGGCCCCGGCTTCCGGATGCCGATGTTCCGCGGATCCGGCCCGGAGACGTTCCCGCCTGCCCCGCAGGAATAAGTACCGAAACGTGTTGCGCCGGCGCCACGTGCCCCGATGGCGGGGGGCACGGCTGCCGGCCGGTCAGACCTCGACCAGCATCTCGAAGCCGCCCATGATCAGCCGCTGGCCATCGAACGGCATCGGGTTGGCATCCGGCTGCATGCGGGGATCGGCCATGATCCTGCCCATCGCCGCGTCGCGCACCGCCCGGGACGGCCACTCGATCCAGGAGAACACCACCGTTTCATCGTCCCGGCATTTCACCGCCATCGGGAACGAGGTCACCTTGCCATCAGGAACGTCGTGCCCCCAACACTCGACCACCTTCACGGCGCCGCATTCCTTGAACACCGCGGCCGCCCGTTCGGCATGCTGACGGAAGGGCTCCCGGTTGGCGGTGGGAACGGCGGCAACGAACCCGTCGACATAGCCCATGATGTTTCCTCCCGGTCGGGTGGTTCTCCATCCGGGCACTCGTCAGGGCGCGCTGTCCCCCGGCTCGTCGATCGCCCAGTGGAACCCGAATGGGTCGCGGAGCAGGCCCCAGCGGTCGCCCCAGAACTGGCGCTCGAACGGCATCACCACGGTGCAGCCGGCGTTCACGGCGCGGGACCACCAAGCCTCGCCGTCACCGACCACGAGCATCAGGTTGAACCCCTGCGGCGTCGGTGCCTCGGCCTCCCAAGGGGCCCGGCAGTCGGTCATCATCAGGCAGCCGCCGTTAATCTCCACCTGCACGTGCATCAGGCGTCCGGGATGGTCGGCGTCCGGATAACGGCCAAGGTCGCGGGCGCCGAAGGCGCGGGCGAAGAAGTCCGCCGCCTCACCGGCGCGTCCGTCGAGGCTGAGGTAGGAGATGACGCCCCGCATCAGGGCCGGGTCGGGGTGGCTGGCGGCGGTGGTCACGCTGTCGTCGGCCATGAGCGGTTGCCTCCGCGACGGTTGCGCATAGGGCGGCTGCTGCCGGTGCAGCATGCCTCTTGCCTAAACACGTTGATATCAACATAATGGCCTGATGTCAAATCCTCTCGAGGTCCCCCGCGAGGTCACCCTGCAGGTCCGTGATCAATGCCTGTGCCTGCACGCGCAGCGGGCGGCGCGGGCGCTGGCGCGGCGCTTCGACGCGGCGTTCCGGCCCCTCGGGCTGACCAACGGGCAGTTCTCCCTGATGATGGCGCTGAACCGGCCGGACCCGCCCAGCATCGGCAGCGTTGCGGCGTTCCTCGCCATGGATCGCACCAGCCTCACTGCAGCGCTCAAACCGCTGCAGCGCCGCGGCCTGGTTACCGTCACCCCGGCCGAACCGGACCGGCGCAGCCGGGTGATGGCGCTCACGCCCGCGGGGCGCGGCCTGCTGGCCCGTGCCCTTCCGGTGTGGGCCGCCGTTCATGCCGAGGTTGAGCGCCGGCTGCCCGCCGGCGCCGCTGACGCCTTGCGTGCTGCCCTCAATGCCGTAACCTGACGGCCGGCCGCGATGGCGGCACTGGCCGAGGAGGGACGGGTGGAAAGGGACGGGCCACCGGCCATCATCGCCGAAGGGCTGACCAAGCGGTTCGGCGCCACCCGGGCCGTCGACGGCATCGATCTGTCGGTCCGGCGCGGGGCGATCTATGGCCTGCTCGGGCCCAACGGTGCCGGCAAGACCACCACGGTCCGCCTGCTGTCCACCCTGATCCGGCCCGACCGCGGGCGGGCGCGCGTGCTCGGCCACGACATCGTCACCGAGCCGGCGGCGGTGCGGGCGGGGATCGCCCTCACCGGGCAGTTCGCCTCCCTGGACGAGGATCTGACCGGCCGGGACAACCTGGTGCTGATCGGCCGGCTGCTGGGGCTCGGCGGCCGCCCGGCACGGTCGCGGGCCGACCAGCTGCTGGCCGCCTTCGGCTTGGCCGAAGCCGCCCGGCGCCAGGTGCGCACCTACTCCGGCGGCATGCGCCGGCGGCTGGACATCGCCGCCTCGCTGGTGGTCACCCCGGACCTGATCTTCCTGGACGAGCCCACCACCGGGCTGGACCCCCGCAGCCGCGCCCAGGTGTGGGCGATCGTGCAAGGGCTGGCCGGCCGCGGCACCACCGTGCTGCTCACCACCCAGTACCTGGAGGAGGCCGACCGGCTGGCCGAACGCATCGCGGTGATCGACCACGGTCGGGTGATCGCCGAAGGGACCAGCGCCGAGCTCAAGGCCCGGGTCGGCTCCGGCACCCTGCACCTGACCTTGGCCAACCACGCGGAGCGGGAGCGGGCGGTGGCGCTGCTGGCCGCTCTCGGCCATCAACCGCGGCGGGAGGTCGATCGCCGGGGGCTGTCCCTGCCGGTGGCCGATGCCGACGTGGCGCCGGACCTGATCGCCCGGCTGATAGCCGCCGGCATCCCGGTCGCCGACTTCGCCTACGGCCAGCCGACCCTCGACCAGGTGTTTTTCGCCCTCACCGGCCATGCCGCCGAACCGGAGGGAGCCGCAACGCCCGGGCCGGGGCTCGAGGTGATGCGGTGAGCCCGCGCGATGCCGAGGCGCCGGCGCCGGCCCCGGTGCCGCCGCTGGACCGGCACCCGCCGGCCGGTCCCGTGCGGGAGACCCTGGTGTTCGCCGGTCGGGCGGTGCGCAAGCTCAGACACAATCCGGAACAACTGTTCGACGTCATCGTCTCGCCGATCATGTTCACGGTGATGTTCACCTACCTGTTCGGCGGTGCCTTGGCCGGATCGCCGCAGGACTATCTGCAATTCCTGCTGCCCGGCATCCTGGTTCAGACGGTGATGTTCACCTCGGTCTACACCGGCTTCACCCTCAACCAGGACATCAGCAAGGGCGTGTTCGACCGCTTCCGGGCGCTGCCGATCTGGCGGCCGGCGCCGATCGCCGGGGCCATCGCCGGCGACGTCCTGCGCTACACTGCCTCGGCGCTGATCGTGCTGGCGGTCGGGATGGGGATCGGCTACCGGCCGGAAGCCGGCCCGGCTGCGGTGCTCGCGGCGCTGGCCCTGCTCAACCTGTTCGCCTTCGGCATCGGCTGGGTGTTCACCGCGCTGGCGCTTCTGGTGCGGACGCCGGGGACGGTGATGACCCTCTCCTGGATGGTCCTGATGCCGCTTACCTTCGCCTCCAACATCTACGTCGATCCCGCCACCATGCCGGGTTGGCTCCAGGCGTTCGTCGCCGTCAACCCGGTGGCGCTGATCGTCACCGCCTTGCGCGGCGTCCTGGGCGCCATGCCGGACGCCGTCGACATCGGTCTCGCCCTGGTGGCGCCCGCCCTGATCGTCGCCGTGTTCGGGCCGCTCACCATGCGGCTCTACGCCCGCGAGCGCTGACCGCCCCGCCGCTCAGCGGAAGCGGGCCAGCTCCAGGCCGTCCAGGGCCACCGCCGGCTTTCGCCCTGCCACCAGGTCGGCGACGATTCGCCCGGCCCCGCAGGCCATGGTCCAGCCCAGGGTGCCGTGGCCGGTGTTGAGGAACAGGTTGGCGAACCCGGTCCGTCCCAGCACCGGCACCCCGTCGGGGGTGGAAGGGCGCAGGCCCGCCCACAGCTCGGCCCGGGCGGGATCGCCGCACTGGGGAAACAGCTCCATCGCCTTGTCGAGCAGGAACCGTGCCCGCTTCGGCTCCACCGAGGCATCGTAGCCAATGAACTCGGCGGTGCCGGCGGCCCGCAGCCGGTCGCCGAGCCGGCTGTAGACCATCTTCACCTCGTCATCGATCAGGCTGACGGTGGGCGCGATCCCGCCCTCGGCGACCGGGATGGTCACCGAGTAGCCCTTGGCCGGATAGACCGGCAGGCGAATGCCGAGCGGGCGCAGCAGCAGCGGCGAGGTGCTGCCGAGGGCCACCACCACCGCCTCCGCCGCCAGCCGCTCGCCGTCCGCGAGCTCGATCCCGGCGACCCGGTCGTCGGTTGCGGTCAGCCGCCGTACCTCGGCCCCGAAGCGGAACCGGGCGCCCCGGGCCGCCGCCCGTTCGGCGAGGCCGGCGCTGAAGGCGTAGGCATCGCCGCTCTCGTCATCAGGGCTGAAGATGCCGCCGATCAGCCGCGGCCGGACCGTCGCCAGGGCCGGCTCGATGGCGAGGCACTGGTCCGGGTCCACCACCTGCCGGCGGCAGCCCAGCCGGTTCATCAGCTCGACCTGGCCCAGCGCCGCCCGGTGCTCCGCCCGGTCCCGGAAGATGTGGAGGATGCCGCGGCTGAGCTCATGGTAGCGGATGCCGGTCTCGGCCCGGAGTTCGGCCAGCTGTTGCCGGCTGTACAGTGCCACGCGCAGCGCCCGCTCGGTGTTGCGCTGCATCCGGGCGGTGGTGCAGTTGCCGAGGAAGCGCCACAGCCAGGCGAACAGCGCCGGATCGGCCCGGAGGTGCAGCAGCAGCGGCGCATCCGCCCGCCCCAGCCACTTGAGCGCCTTCCAGGGTGTTGCCGGCCCCGCCCACGGGGTGGCGTGGTTGGCGGATATCTGCCCGCCGTTGGCGAAGCTGGCCTCCAGGGCCGGGCCCGGCTGGCGGTCGACCACCGTGACCGCATGGCCGTCGCGGGCGAGGCAGTAGGCGGTCGCGACTCCCACCACCCCGGCACCCAGTACCAGGATGGTCACGGTCGCGCCTCGTGCGGGCTCGCAAGCATTGGTTCCATGATCTGTGTCTTATAGGATCGCGCCGATGCCGCTGCCAGACCATGGCACCCGGCCATGGGTAAGGGTTCAGCCGATGTCGGCGTTCACCGACGACGATCTGCAACGGCTCAGGTTCGACCTGGAATCCGACCGGGTCGAGCGAAAGCGCTCGGCGGGCGACCGGAAGGTGATCCGCAGGCAGGTGTGCGCGCTCGCCAACGACTTGGCCGGGCACGGCACGCCGGGGGCGATCCTGATCGGCGTCGAGGACGACGGCCGCTGCGTTGGTCTGGAAATCACCGACAAGCTGCTCCGCGACCTCGCACAGGTTCGTGATGACGGGAACATTCTGCCGCTGCCCTCGCTGACCGTTGAGAAGCGTACCCTCGGCGATGGCGACATCGTCCTGATAACCGTTCATCCCAGTGTCGCTCCGCCGGTCCGCTTCAATGGCCGGGTATGGGTGAAGGTCGGTCCCACGGTGCGCCAAACCACGCCGGAGGAGGAACAACGCCTGAGCGAGCGCAGGCGGGCCGGTGACCGCCCGTTCGACATGCGACCCGCCGGCGAAGCGTCGCTGGATGATCTGGATCTGGACTACGTGCGTCGGCAATACCTGCCCCGCGCCATCGCCTTGGAGGTGCTGGAGCAGAACCGCCGGCCGATCGACCACCAGCTCCGATCGCTGCGGCTCCTCGCCAATGGCACGCCCACCTACGGCGCCATCCTCGCCTTCGCAGTCGACCCACAGCGCTGGATGCCTGGTGCCTATGTCCAGTTCCTGCGCATCGACGGCACCGCACTGGCCGATCCGATCCGCGACCAGAAGGTTCTCACCGGCCGGCTCGAGGACGTGCTGCGGCGGCTGGACGAGTTGCTCGAGCTCAGCGTCTCGGTGCGCACCACCGTTGCCGGGGTACCCCGGGAGGTACGGCAGCCGGACTACCCGGTGACGGCGTTGCAGCAGCTCGCCCGCAACGCCGTCATGCATCGCAGCTACGAATCGTCCAACGCCCCGGTGCGACTCTCCTGGTACTCGGACCGCATCGAGTTCACGAACCCCGGCGGCCTGTTCGGCCAAGTGACGGAAGCCAACTTCGGCACCGGCGCGACCGACTACCGCAACCCGCTCATCG